>CAZUMF010000014.1:0-35017 GCA_964621385.1 uncultured Desulfohalobiaceae bacterium | reverse complement strand
ACCGGCCGTAGTCCTTGGTCATGTTGGTGACCACATCCACCTTGCCGTTGCGCACAAAATGGACGTTGCCGGACAGATCTCTGAGGATGATCATGCGCAGGGTGACTTTTTCCACCAAACCGCCCTTGCCGGCCACCTGGACCACATCCCCGACCCGGACCTGATCTTCCAGGAGCAGGAAAAAGCCGCTGATCACGTCCTGGACCAGATTCTGGGCCCCAAAACCGATGGCCAGGCCGAAGATGCCCGCCGTGGCCAGGATCGGGCCGATTTCCAAGCCAAGCTCGCCCAGAATGATGATGCATCCGACCACCAGGACGAGTATCGTGAGGACGAGCTGGACAATGGAGGTCAGGGTATCGGCCCGCTTTTTGAATTCATCGTCCTTGTTCTTCTGAAGCAGGGCGGCGAACTTCTTCCCCACGCCTTTTGCGATCTTCAAGGCAACGAGCATGAGGAAAATCGTAATCAGGATATCCACTCCGCTGGTCACAAACCAGGTGCTGATCATCTGGAACAATGACTGGAAATCGAGCATTGGAAAATTCATGGTTTCCCTCCACTGACTGCGGCCCCTGCCGGTGCGGGACCGACCCGGGCCATTTGTTTTTCACCGCGTTCTGTGCTAAGCCATGCGATGCTTTCTTCCCGCTTCAAACCAAAGACGCCCGCAGACGAACCTGAATCCCGGCAGGCCATAGAGGCGTGACCCGGTCAATACACATTATGAACATATTCAAAGTCTTGTTTGCTTTTGGACCATGAAGATACAAAAACGATTCACCCTGCTCCTGTTTATTGTTGCCTTGCCGCCCCTGATCACCCTTGTTTTTTTCCACCACCAGACCATGCACCGGCTTGGGGAAGCCATCGGGACCAACACCCAGCAGTTTCTGGTTCAAAACGAGCAGGAATTTCTCAAAAAAACGGTTGATGACTACACAGAAATCCTGAAAAAGGAAAAACAGATCCTGGAAAACGCCGTCCGGGTCCAGGCCCGGGAAGTGGAGCAGCGTCTGGCCCGCCCGGCCGAACCCGGACCGGCGGGACTCTTCCCTGAAGATTTTTCCAAGGGTCAACCGGCCTGGTCCGGCATGGACCTGAGCTACAAACATATCCGTCAAACCCGGCAGGCCGGCTTACCCCCGGTCTGGGTCAATTACAACCACCAGGTCTGGTTTGCCCCCCAAGGCCTCGAGCGTCCGGACTTCACCCCGGATCTGCGCAGACTCCAGGACTTGGTCGAGGGCTACCGCTTTGTGTATCGTCTCCTGCCTGAACACATCTATTGGCAGCAGACCACCCTGCACACGGGTCTGCAGAGCACGTATCCCGCCCATGCCGATTTTCCGCCTCACTGCGACCCCAAGCAGCAACCCTGGTTTCGTGAGACGCGCCAGGTCCAAAAAACGACCTGGACTGTCTGCCGGGAACCGGTGACCAAGGCCTGGGTGCAGGTCGTGTCCGAGCCATTTTTTTACCCGGACGGGAGTTTCGCCGGGACGACCTCCATGAGCACCCTGTTCAACACGGCCTTTTACTCCCTGAAAATCCCCAAACTCTGGGCCCAGAGGGTTCAGCTCATGCTGGCCCGTTTTGAGCAAAGCCCTGACAGGGCCGAGGACACACTCCGGGTCTTCATGCCCCAAGACACCCAGTACCACGGCACACTCATCACCAGGCAGTCAGAAGGCGGCTCAGCCTTTGCACCGTCTGAAACAGACCCGGGATTCAAGGATATCCTCAAGGAATTGGCCTCAGGGGAGTCCGGCGTCCAAAAAATGACCTATCACGGCCGGGAGGCTCTGTTTGCCTTTGGTTCGCATGAAGAGACCGAACTCTTTCCGATCCTCATCCTGCCCTATGGACCGATTATCGACCAGACGGAAAAAATCACGATCCTGGTCCATGATCTGACCGTTCGCAGTCTTTCGTTTACCGGCTGGATATTTATCGGAGCGAGTCTGATTGCCCTCATTCTGGCTTTTTTCAGCGCGCGGTCCATCACCAGTCCGGTCAAACGCCTGACCGCGGCCACCAACGAACTGGCCCAGGGCGATTTCCAGACCCGGGTGCACATCAACACCGGGGATGAACTTCAGGAACTCGGGGACACGGTCAACGACATGGGACCGATGCTGCTGCAGAACCAGAGAATGCGCCAGGCCCTGGCTGTGGCTGAAAAATCCCAGCAATACCTGCTCCCCACACAATCCCCCCGCATGAAGGATTTCGACATCTCCGGCATCAGCGTCTATTCCGATGAAACAGGCGGCGATTATTACGACTTCATCGATATTGACGGCCGGGAGACACCCAGACTGGGCATTGCCATCGGAGACGTCAGCGGTCACGGCATCGGGGCCGCCCTGCTCATGGCCTCAGCCCGGGGCGCCCTCAGGGCCTATGCCTTCCAGAGCACCCAGAGCCTGAGCGATCTCTTTGCCAGTCTCAATAGCCATTTGGTACGAGACACCAAGGAGGGCCAGTTCCTGACGCTCTTTTTCGGGATCCTGCATGAAGATCAACAGTCGCTGAGCTGGGTTTCAGCCGGGCACGAGTCCGCCCTGTGGCTGAAGAAAAAGGAAGGCCGCATCCAGGAGCTCCCCAATACAGGAATGCCCCTGGGCATCACGCCTGAGGTCCACTACCCCATGGCCGGTCCCGTGGTGTTTGAAGCCGGCGATATCGTGCTCATCAGCACAGACGGCATCCGGGAAACCCGAAATCCAGACAAGGAGATGTTCGGGACCGAGCGGGTGGAGCACCTGCTTCTGGATCACGCCCACTTGGAGACCCGGGAGCTGTGCCGAAAAATCGTGAGCGCGCTTGAAGACTTCCGGCAAGGGGCCGTGCAGGAGGACGACATCACCATGGTGCTCATCAAATATGCCCCAACCATCACTGGGCTTCCGGCTCGTCCATGAACTGCTTCAAGTCTGCTTCCGATTCGAGAATATGAAAAAAATCGAGTAGCTTGACCAGACCGAGGGTTTTTTTGACTTGAAGCGAAAGATTGTACAAATACAGTTTCTTATTGAGTGATTGCATCCGATTGTGGATATGCACGAGAAAACCGATGCCGGAGCTGTCCAGAAAAACGGTCCGGGACAGATCAATCACCAGGGTGTGCACGGTATCGCTGCTCACATAACTCTCGGTCTCTTCCTTGGCTTCCTGAACGCACTCCAGAGTCAATTCCCCTGTATAGTGAAGAATACAGACTTCTTCTCCTTTTTTTTCAATTTCCAGGCACTTCATGCTCGCTCCTCAATTTTTTTTCCATGCGAAGGGTGTTGGTCTGCTGTGAATGACTGAACCGGTACGTATCCATAATCTGCGAGATCAGATAGATCCCTCGTCCTGTCTCAGATCGCGGGTCGGGCTGGACCGGAGGATTGGCCGGCGGGCCGTAAAACGGCCATCCCCAGTCCATGATCTCAATCACCAGGCGGGAACCCGGCTCCAGGGACACCTGAACCCGGATCTCCCCCTCACTGTAATTCCTATAGGCATAGAGCACAATATTGGAGCAGGCTTCCGTGAGGGCCAGTTCCAGCTCATAGAGCACATCGTCATCCACGAGATGCCGGCTCAAAAAATGACGAATCGCTTTGGCCAGCTTTCGCGGCGCCCGCGGACTTGTCTGACACCGAAAGGTCTTTTGGATCATCCACCGCTCCCGGCGGCAGCCGCCAGATCTTATAAAATAAGAGCACTTGAATCAAGACAAAGCACAGTCAATGGTTCTGCCGTCTTGTAAATCGTAGAGCTGATCCCTGATCTGGACCTTGACCGGCTCGGCGCCGCCTTTCAAGGCCTCGATCTTCATCCGGTCGGGGGTGATATCCAGATCGAGCCAATGCCCGCGGTAGCGGAGATGAAACTTGACCCGCACGAGCTCCTCCGGAAACGAAGGATTGAAGCGAAGCACATCCGCTCTGGCTTCCAGACCGGTAAATCCCCGCTGCACAATATCCACACACCCGGACATGGCCCCGAGATGAATCCCTTCAGCCGTGGTGCCGGATTGGATATCCGCTACATCCGTCTTCAGGGCTTCTTCAAACAACTCCCAGGACTGCTTCCGGTTGCGCCGCCCCGCAACCCAGGAATGGACGATATAGCTCAGGGACGATCCATTGGAGGTCCGCTGCAGATAATAGTCGATATTCCTGGGAATAATGTCATGTTCAAAGGGATACCCTATCTGAGTGAACAGGCTCTCCAGGTGATCCGCGCTGAAAAGATAGAACAGCATGAGCACATCCGCCTGCTTGGAAACCTTGTAGCGGTTCGGGGTGTCCCCTTCCGATTCCAGGATTCTGTCCAACCGCTGGATATTGCCATAGCGCCGGCGATAGCCTTCCCAGTCGAATTCCTCGAGCTGATCATAGCCCTCAAACTGACTGATAATGCCGTCCTCATGAAAGACCACCTTCATCTTCCGGCTGATTTCTTCCCAGCGTTTGATCTCGGCCTTCTTGATCTCCAGCTTGTCGCACAACTGACGCCAATCCTCGTGGGGCAGAATATCCTGCAGCTCCAAGGCCCGATTCATGACGAAGACAACCATGATATTGGTGTAGGCGTTATTCTTCAATCCCGGTCGTTCCTGGTCCGGATAGCCGTCGTGATATTCATCCGGACCCATGACCCGGTGGATCTCAAAACGGTCCTCCTGTTCGTTGTACACGGAGATACTGGCCCAGAATCTGGCAATTTCCAGAATCATCTCTGATCCGTAAAAGGACAGGAACTCAAAATCCCCGCTGATCTGGGAGTATTGCCAGATGTTGTAGACAATGGCCACATTGACATGACGCTGGAGATGGGAATTATCCGGGAGCCAGCGACCGGATTTCGGATTGAGATGCATCTGCTGGGTCTCCTCGCGGCCGGTGCTGCCGCTCTGCCAGGGATACATCGCACCCTTGTAGCCCATTTCACGGGCCAATTCCCGAGCCTGCCCCAGTCGGCGGTAGCGATACATGAGCAGGGTCCGGGTGATCTGCGGAGTCCGATAGTTCAAATACGGGAAAATAATCAGCTCGTCCCAGAAGATATGCCCCCGGTAGCCTTCGCCGTGCCAGCCCCGGGCCGGCATGCCCACATCGATGTCCATGGAATGCATGGAGGCGGATTGCAGGAGATGGAAGCAATAGAGATGCAGGGTGCGCTGGACATAGTGATAATGATCATAGCCGCTGACCGGGCCTGCAGCCGAGCCGTTCAGGCTCAGTTCCACTTCCACGGCGAACTTTCGCCACAAATGATTCCAGGCCGTAGCATGATTTTTGAGGAGACAGGCGAAGCGATCGGCCTTCCGCGCCGTTCTGGAAGCATCCAGCAGCGACTCACTGATGGTGTAGTCTCTGGAGGTGAACAGGGCCATCACTTTTTCAATGGACAGGCCGACCCCCTGGTTGAGGTGCAGGGTGCATTCCTGAGCAATGTATCCCGGCTCCTGAAGACACTCCCGTTTGATGGCCAGGGGTTTTCTTTTTTCAAAAATTTCCGTGCGCGCGGCCTGAGCCACAAAAAGATTGGACTGGTTGGTCCTGACCTGCAGACCAATGGTGTGATCATCGACCTGGGTACTGGTGACCGGTTCAAGATGCTGCTGGTTCAAAGCCTGATAGCGCTTGACTCCCAAATTCCGCACCCGGCCGTCCAGAGCGCTCCGGATTTCCACCTCACCCGACCAATTGACCGGAACAATGGCCATCTCCAAAGCAGCCAGATGCATGCTGTCCATGCTCACCAGCCTGCGTTGAAAGATTTTTGTTTCTCTGCCCTTCTCGTCTTGAAAGCGGATGGTCCGATAGAGGACCCCGTTTTTGAGGTCGAGCTCCTGGCGGTAGGACAGGATATCCGCGGCATCCGGGCTGAACCATTCCTCTCCCGGAAAGCGGAAGTTCAGGCAGAGCCAGTTGGGCATGTTCACCAGATCTTCGTTTTCAATGATCCGATCCGCGACCCGGCTCTGGAGGCGGTTGTAGCCCCCGGCCAGATAGGTCCCGGGGTAATGGATTTCATCCGCAGCGACCTCCGGGGCCGCCCCCCGGGTGGCGAAATAGCCGTTGCCCAGGGTGCACAGAGCTTCCCGCAAGCCCTCCTGTTCAGGGACAAAATCGTTGTACGCCAGGGACCAGGTCTTCCAGTTCCGGAGATAAATCTGCAGCATGTGCAAAAAGTTCCGGACCTCGTTCACGGACTCCAAGCGGTATTTGGCAGCGGTTTTCCGGGACTCGTCGCCGACGAAGAGCGTGACCCCTTTTTTGGAAAAGGCCTTGAAAGCGTCTTCATCCGTGACGTCATCCCCGATGAACAGGGGGACGACCCCGTACTGATCAAGATCCAGCTTCTCCAGAATCCACAGAACGGCCCGGCCTTTGTGCCAGTCAATTTTCGGTTTCAGCTCGAAGACCTTTTTCCCGGCCCCTTTTACAAGTTGGGGATTGTCGGCAAGCGTCTCATCCACGACCGATTCCACCTGTCCGGCCTCAGTTTCGGTCACATTGCGGTAATGCACCGCTATGGAGAATTTCTTTCGCTCCACCTGGGCCCCGTTGATGGGATCCAACCTCTGTTGCAGCGCCTGTTCAACCGTATCTAAAAGCGGAAGCATCTCCCGGGCGGCTTCCAGCTCCATCCGGAGACCGCCGGGACCCTCGATTTCAAAACCATGACTTCCGGCATAATAGACATTGTCGATATCCACGAATTGCCGGACCGGGGCCAGTCCCCGGCCGCTGATAATGGCCACGGTGCATTTTCTGGCCAGCCCGAGCAGAGTCTGCTGCATGTCCTTGCCAAGAAAGGCCTCTTCCGGACGGGAGACGATCGGGGTCAGGGTCCCGTCATAATCCAGAAAGACCGCGACACGTTTGTCCTGGATCTGCTTTCTGATCTCTTCGAAAAACATCAATCCATGCGGCAGATTGAGCACATCGTCTTCAAGGTCCACTTCGCTCAGGTCTTTGACCACCTGATCGGCGCCGCCCTGCTTCAGTGCATCCTCCGCATTCTCCCGATCCACCCCCACCACCAGGCCGAAGTTCCCTTTTCGCCCGGCCTGGACCCCTGAGATGGCGTCTTCCACCAGGACGCACCTGCCGGGGCTGACATCGAGCATGCGCGCGGCGTCCAAAAAAGAATCCGGCTCCGGCTTGCCCTTGAGATCGAGCTGTTCGATGTCGATGCCGTCCACCCGGACATCAAAGAGCTGAACCAGGTTCGCCGACTCCAGGATAAACCGGCAGTTTTTGCTGGATGAGACCACCGCGGTCTTGAAGCCCCGGCTTCTGATCTGAAAGATCAAATCAATACTGCTGTCATAGGCGTCCACGCCCCCTTGTTTGAGGCGCTTCCTGAAAAATTCATTCTTGCGATTGCCCAGACCGCAAATGGTTTCCCGTTCAGGCGAATCATCGACATTCCCGTACGAAAGCTCGATATTCCGCGATTCCAGAAAGCTCTTGACGCCTTCATACCGTGGTTTGCCGTCAACGTATCTGGTGTAATCCCGGTCCAGGCTGAACGGTTCAAAAGAACCGTCCGGGGACTGCTTTTCCAAAAAGGCATCAAAGAGTTCCTTCCAGGCCTCCGCATGAACCCTGGCCGTCTGGGTCACGACACCGTCGAGGTCAAAAACGAAGGCATCATACTTGGAGCGGGAGATACAGCATCTTTTGGTGCTCATGGAACGACTCCTGTAAGTTTTTGCAATCATCCCGACAAAACATTAATGGGGTATGGTGAAATGAATAAGAATTGAAGTCAAATAAAATTTTCAGGGGCGCGCCCCCGTGCGGGTTTTATTTTGCGGTCAGGCGGCTGGTTTTGCGCAGGAAAAAAACGGCTTCCAGGACATAGAAAATCACGCCGACCCAGATAAACAAAAAAGCAATCAAGCGCTGCACGGGAAAGGGTTCCTGAAAGGCGAACACCCCGAGCAGAAACATGCAGGTCGGAGCCAGGTACTGCAGAATCCCGACCTCGACCAGCCGCAGATTCCGGGCGCAAAAGGTGAACAGCAATAAGGGCAGGGCGGTGATCGCCCCGGACCCCAGGAGCAGAACCCAGATCCAGATTCCCGGCTGCCCCTGGACTGCGGCCGAGCTTTCCCGGATCAACAGCACGCCCAAAGCCGGAAGGCTCAGAATCATCATTTCCAACAGCAATCCGGGTATGGGTTCCACCGACACTTTTTTCCTGATCAACCCGTAAAATCCAAAGGTAAAGGCCAGGGTCAAAGCAATCCAGGGGACCCGGCCATAATTCACAATCAGATAGCCCACTCCCACGGCCGCGGTGCAAATGGCCAGAATCTGGAGGGTCCGAAGGCGGTCCCGGAAAAAGACAAACCCGAGCAGGACATTGACCAGAGGATTGATGTAGTAGCCCATGCTTGCCTCCAGGACATACCCGGCATTCACCCCCCAGATGAAGGTCACCCAGTTCAGGGACAACAAAGCGCCGCTCAGACATAAGAGCCAGAGGCGTCCCGGATTGGAAAAAATGAGTTTGACTTCGGCCCAGCGGCCGCTTATCGAGACAACCACCAGCATCAGAGCGCAAGACCAGATGATGCGATGGCAGAGAATCATGGTCGCCGGCAGCAGGCCCAGGGCTTTCCAGTACAGGGGCAGAATCCCCCAGAGCAGAAAAGCCAGAATTCCGCTGAGCAGCCCCGCTCCTGTGTTTTTCCCGGTCTGCATCGTCATTTTCGATTTTGGATTGCCGGTTTGCGATTATTGATTCCAGACTTCATGCCAGTGCCTTATCCCGGACTCTCTGAAATACAAAAAAATTTTGTGCCCCCAACCTCAGAGGAATCAGCAGCACTGCAAAATCGAGGCTTGAAGAATACCCAAAAATCATTTAAAATTGTTTTTTTCAAAAGAATATAAAATATTTACCGTAATTTTTCAATGTTTTATGCGGACCCAATTTTAGTTTTTCACCTCAAAAAACGAAAAAGACACCCGAAAAATGACTGCACATTGTAGCTTCCTGCCAAGAGCTCTGATCATATGAAAAGCACCCGTTTTTTTGGATCGGCTTTGATCTTTCAGGGAATTGCCGTCTCCTGTCTCTCGATTCTCCCCAGGGTTCAATCCGGGAAATGGCTGGAATAAGATGCCGCTCGAGAATTGAACATTGAAGATTGACCCTTGCTGAAGAAAACGCCATTCAAAATGCTAAGAGCGGCGGTCCAGCATCGTATTGCAGACAATGCCGTCAAACAGGAGGCCAGTATGGAAATCCAAGACACCCAGTATACGGTTGATTTCCTCCAGTCCAAAGAACAGGCGGGCACCAGTCAAAAACAACTCGTTGAGGCGATCATTGATTTTCTCGATTATTATGGCGAATCGTCCCTCTTGGGCAAAGCATTTCTTGAAGCCGTGGGCAACGGCGACGGCCGCTCCCAATTCCAGAATCTGCTGGCAGCTGCCGGGTATCCGGAAGATCCTGATGCCTTTTTTCAAGAAATCCTCCCCCAATTGGGGCGGGCGGACGGTTCCCGGACCATCACGGCCGGGGGCCGGCAGCTGCCCAATCTGCTCCTGGTCCGGATCCTGGAAGAATTGATTCCGGGCCAATCCTTTTCCTCCATCAAAGACGTGGACCAGCTCCAGAAAGTCTCCAACATCGATTTTCCGGAACAGGATCGGGCCCCCCTGCAACAGGTCATCGACACCTATCCGGTCCGGCTTTCCAAGCATACCATCCGCCAGAACCGGATTTCCCAAAATGTGGCCTACCAGTACCTGCCCTTTGTGGAAGAACTGGATCCGGTGGGGCACACCAACACCTGGGTCGGCCAATTTCACCAGGGTCTTCTGGAACAGATGTATCAGAACCGGGTCATCTTCCTCCTGGACATGAGCTGCCCGGTGTATTGCCGGTTCTGTTTCCGCAAACACAAAGAGACCAGAAACGAGGCCAACCCCAGCAGCGAAGACGTGGACCGCGCTCTGGAGCATGTCAGAAATTCGCCCAGAATCAAGGAGATCGTGGTCACCGGCGGTGATCCGTTTTTGAACAAAGCGAACATGCACCAAACCATCGACGGGCTGGCGGAAATTCCCCATGTCCAGACCCTGCGCCTGGCCACCCGTTCCGTGTCCTATTACCCGCAGCTTTTTCTGGGACACAATCAGGCCTGGCTGGACTATCTCAAGGAAAAAAACCTCATGCTCCGGCACAAGGGGAAACGCCTGGAGCTGGCCACCCATTTCATCCATCCGGATGAAATTTCCCCGGAAAGCCTGGAGATCATCACCGAACTCGTCAAAAACGGGATTCAGGTCTACATCCAGACCCCCTTTCTCAAGGACTGCAATGATCAGGGTCCGGAATTGACCCGGCTTTTCAGCCTGCTGCGCGGGGCCGGCGCCGAGCTGCACTACATTTACATCCCCTGCAGCCCGATCCACGGCAATTCCGTGTACTGGAGCACCATTGCCGAAGGACAGCAGGTGGCCAATTATCTCCGGGCCCACCTCTCGGATCGGATCATTCCCCGGATCTGCACCGCCACCCCCATTGGGAAAATGGACTGGCAGACCAGCGGCTGGGCCGTGGAACAGGACCCTGACAACCAGGACTTCATCTGGATCCGGAGTCCCTATACCCCGGAGTATTTCCAGGAATTCGTCCCCCAGGCTACCGATCTGAAGAACCTGGGGCAGGTCCGGGCCAATGCAGAAGGGACCATCGATGTCCGGTATATGGCAAAAATCGGGGACCCGAACCTGTTTTACGGCTCGCGCCCCCCCCGGGAGCCCAAGACCGTCCAGCCCGATCCGCAGTCGATTGAACAGTGGCGCTCTTTCATGTACCGCAATGAAAACCTGCGCTTCAGTCTCGTGCCCACCGGCTCCGAATTCCTGTTCCGGCCCCATGAGACCCGGGTGGAGCTGGATGTCCGCGCCAAAGGGCAGGAACTTGAAATCATCAAACAGGATGAACGTATCACGGATGTGATCCTCTCAGCCCCCACGGACTGTCTGGATTCCCTCCATGATGTAAGCCGTCTGATCCAGGGGCTTCGGGAGATCACCCATGTCAATGCCATCCGCTTGCGCAGCATCCGGTTCAACACCCGGCCGGAGGCATTTTCCCCGGCGGTGCTCCACCGGCTTGAGGAGTTGAATAAACTGAGCATTGTCAATCCCCAGCGATTGGAGATCGAGACCTGGTTTCTCCATTCCAGTGAAATGCGCGGCGAACACAAGCAGGCGGCCGACGAACTCCGCAAAAAAGGCATCAGCGTGTATGTGAACACCCCGCTGCTCACGGACATCAACGATTCGAGCCGGGAGATCCATGAACTGGCCTTTGCCGTCCGGGAGTACGGCCTTGAATTCCACCATCTGTATCTGGCCGGCCTGCCGGGGCAGAAGCAGCACAATGGAGCCAAACCCGTCGACCTTTACGATATCGTGGACATCGCCACCCGGGTCAGACGCGAGGGCAGCGGCCGGGAAATCCCCCGCTACATCATCCTGACCGAACTCGGTGAGGTCGACTACGGCCTTACCTCCAGGCTAGCGAAAGATGACGGCCGGGTCCTGGTCAAACTCCTGCCCTATGCGCTTGACTATTATCAGGCTCTGGATTCAGAATTCACCTGGCCCGCTGGGGTAAGCCTCGATGCCGACGGCCGGCCGACCATTGAGGTCCAAGGCCTGAAGTCGAGCATGGACTTTGCCCTGTCCTGAGCAGAATACTGAATGTTGGGTTTTGGTTTTGCGATTGATAAGACAAAGAAAAAGAACTGTTTACCTGCTAGGCAGTTCAAAGGAGAGCGAGTATGAACATCCTGGTCTGTTATGACGGATCCAACGTGGCCAAGGACGCCCTGGAGTTGGGCATGGACAAGGCAAGGAAGCGGGACGGCACCCTTCATGTGATCTATTCCATGAAAGGCGGCATGGAGGTGCCCAGGCGCGATTTTGAAATCGCTGAAAAGATGCTCAATCAAGTCAAAATCAAGCTTGATGCCGCAAAAATCGCCTCGGAAACCCATTTCTCGGTGCGGGGCATGGAGCCGGGCGAAGACATCGTCCAACTGGCTAAAGAGCAGGACATCGACGAAATCATCATCGGGGTCAAACGCCGCTCCAAAGTGGGCAAGCTCCTGTTCGGGTCCACGGCCCAGTTCGTTATTCTGGAGGCTCACTGCCCGGTCCTCACAGTCAAATAATGCCTGAACGGCCATGGCCGTTCAGGCATTATTTGACTCACTGCCAGAAGTTGGCCTTGATGAGGCCTGGATCTCTGCCCCCAATGAACCGTTATACGTTTCTTGAAGGCCAGATTCCTCATTTTGGGCCAACTTCTGGCATTCTATGATACTTTCTACAAAAAGCACCTTGCCCTCCAATCACCCCAGCTCGACCCATATATATAATTTCTGATCGGTCCTCCTATCAGAAATTATTTTGTGAAGAGCCACCAGCGCTGGTTGGGATTTCCATACTCCTGGACATAGGCCTCGATCCGGCCGGCCTTCACAATCTCAAACTCCGGCAGGAACAGGTCTTCATAGACCTTGGGGTCCCGATACTGGGTATGCGGATGGGGCTCATCCGGATTGGAGGCACTCACGCAACTCTCCCTGAGAAAGAGCTGCCCTCCGGGCTGCAACCACTGCGACATCCGCTTTTTGATGACCGGCAGGTCCGCGTCTTCAAGGTACATGAGCAGCCAGTTGATGAAGATCACATCGAATGATTCCGGCTCGAATTCCGCCTTCATGATATCCGCGGCCTGATGGCTGATGTTGGCAAACGGGGCGCAGATATTCCGGTTCAAGGCGATGAAATCCTCCACAAAATCCAGGGCCACCACCTTTTTGGCCTGCAGGGCAAAATGGGTGGTGAAGCGCCCGATTCCAGCTGCGGGTTCCAGGATTCGCTTTCCCGCAAGATCCGGCAGATAACTCAGGACTTCCATCCGATCCCTGGCTTCGATCTTGCCCGCTTCCGGGTTGAGCATCATGCCCTGAATATCGCAGTCCTCCTTTTCCCAAAAGCTCAACTGCACGAGATTATTGTCCTGGACCGTTTTCTGGCGGCCGGCATCCCCGCTCTGCAGGATATCGGCAATGGACTGCAGAATATACTCGTTTTCTTCCCTCGAACGTGACGCAAGCCTGACAAACTCCCCCTCCAGTCCGATCTTGTCGTTGCAATCCCTGGAATAGACCCCGTGTTTGATCAACAGGGCCGAGGTAAAATCACAGGCTGTCCAGCCATTGAGCAGCTCGATGAGGATAAAATTTCCCAGGCTGGGATAGACCCGCAATCCATCGATGTGGGCCAGCCCTTTGAAAAATCTCTGGGTTTCTTTGATATACCGGATCCTGACCTGCTCGTATTCTGTCTGAAATTCGGGATTTGCATAGAGTCGAAAAAAATACTCCGCCAATCCGGATAAATTCCAGAGATAGCCGTTGTCCAAGAGATCATTGACCTTGCCGCTTTCCATGATCGCATACCCGGCCCGGATCCCGGCAATACCGAAATCCTTGGACATGCTCTTGATGATGATCAGATTGCGAAACCGCTCGCTGAGGTGGGTCGCGGTGATCAGGTCGTAGTTTTGATCTTCAAAAGCGAAGTGCATGAAGCTTTCGTCAATGATGACATTCTCCACCCAATCCAGCCGCTGCAACAGCGTTTCAATCTCGCTGAGGGTGAGATAGCAGCCGCTCGGGTTGTTCGGATTGATGATCACGACGGTATCCGGCTGTTCCGTCTCCACCACCCGGATATATTTCTCCAGATCAAAACGGAACTCTCCATCCTGATAGAGCTCATTATACACCACCTCGGTCCCTTCCTGGACGAATTCATAATACGGAGAAAAGGTGGGGATATTGATCATGATCCTGCGGCGGGTGAAATTGTGGATCACCGCTTGAATGATTTCCGTGGCCCCGTTGCCCAGAAATAACTTTTCCTGAGGAACCTGAAGGTGGCGGGACAGGCATTCCGCAATCACCTGATTCTGGGAAGGATAATATTCCAGCACTTCGCGCAGCTTGCCGGAGCGGATCAAATCGTCCTGGAGCCTGTCGGCAAAAAGATCGGTGGCATAAGGGTTGGACAAAAAACAGGCGTCCACCTTGATATCCAGATCAGGAATTTTTTCCGACAGACTCAGCACACTTGGGGAATGCGATCCTGCCTGAGAGCTCAATTCCTTGATATCTTCTACAATGGCTTGTTCTTTTTGACTCAAGTGCATCATGTCGACCCTCCTTTACTGCTCCAACTTCCCTTTTTCAAAATTCTGTCGCTGAAATCAAAGGACGATCAGTCCTTGTTTCAAAAACCACAATTGGATCAGTATTATAGGTTTCATTTGCGCCTTGCCTTGGGCAAGACCGTTCTCATACGCGACCCAGTCTATCCAGATTTTTATTAAAGTCAAGATAATTGATACAAAAATATTTTTTAACTGTATTGTATTGACATTAACTATTAACACATGTATTAAAGAGCTTCAGGCGGGCCGAAAGCCGGAACCGGTCCGGGACGGTCCTTTTCCCAAACGGAATTCATGATTCCACAGCCCAAGGAGTTTTCCCATGAAAAAACAGCAAGATCGATATATGTTCACCTCTGAATCCGTCACCGAGGGACACCCGGATAAAGTGGCCGACCGTATTTCCGATTCCATCCTGGACAGTCTCATGGCCCAGGACCCGAATTCCCGAGTGGCCTGCGAGACCCTGGTCACCACCGGTCTGGTCATGATTGCCGGGGAAATCAGCACCAGCGGATTTGCCGACTTTCCCAAAATCGCCAGAGACGCGGTTCAAGATATCGGATACGACAGCTCGGACATGGGATTCGACTGGGAGACCTGCGCGGTCATCTCCTCCATTGACAAGCAGTCCCAGGACAGCGCCCAGGGAGTCAACCGCAAGAGCCCGGAAGAACAAGGGGCCGGCGACCAGGGCATGATGTTCGGCTTCGCCTGCCGGGAGACCGAGGCCTTGATGCCTGCTCCGATCCACTACGCCCATAAGCTGAGCCGCCGGCTGGCCTATGTCCGGAAAAAAAACATCCTGGATTTTCTCCGGCCGGACGGCAAGACCCAGGTCGCCCTGGAATATGACGACGGCCGGCCGGTGCGCATCGACAACGTGGTGGTTTCGGCCCAGCACGACGACAAGGTCTCCTACGACGATCTCAAGGAAGGCATCAAAAAGGAGGTCATTTTCAAAAGCCTGCCCGAAGAACTTGTGGACAAGGACCTGCGGGTGTTCATCAATCCCACCGGCCGCTTCGTGGTTGGGGGGCCCATGGGCGACGCCGGGGTCACCGGGCGCAAAATCATTCAGGACACCTATGGCGGTATGGGAGGCCACGGAGGCGGCGCCTTCTCCGGGAAAGATCCCTCCAAAGTGGATCGCTCCGCCGCCTACATGGCAAGGTATGTGGCGAAAAACGTTGTTGCCGCCGGCCTGGCCGAGGTCTGCGAAGTCCAGCTGGCTTACGCCATTGGAATGGCCGATCCGGTCTCCGTGCTGGTGGCCTCCAGGGGCACCGGAGTCGTGGAAGACCGGGTCTTGACCCAGGCTGTGCGGGACGTTTTCGACCTTCGGCCCTATTTTATCCTGGAACGCCTGGATCTCAAACGGCCCCTCTATAAGGAACCTTCCTGCTACGGCCATTTCGGCCGAGAGCATCCCAATTTCACCTGGGAACAGATCGACGCGGTCCAGGATCTGCGCACCGCCTGCAAGGTCTGAGGTCCCTCCAGATAAAAAAAATAAATATTTTAATAATATATGTTGATATACTTATATATTAATTATCTTGACATTAACAATTTAATTCTATACTATCAACTCACCGACTTGAAATTTGGCACGTGTATAACATGAATCAGCAAGGACCCCCTGACCTCGCCCAGGAGGCAGTTTTCAAGCTGCAGCGCCTGGTGCGGACCCTGGAGCAAGAGTCCAGATCGACACGAAAGGTCTATCGGGAATACGGGATCACCGAAACCCAGGGCATGATTTTGCGGCATCTGGCCGAACATGGTCCCCAAGCTCTCAACGGAATGAGCAAATATTTTTTTGTCACACCTTCAAACATGACCGGAATCATTGATCGCCTGGAGGCCAAGGGTCTGGTCGAGCGAAAACGCCAGAGCGATCGGCGAATCGTCCATATTCACTTGTCCGGCAAGGGGCATAAACTGACCGGGGTTCTGCCGAATCCGCTGGCGATCAAACTCCATGCCGCTTTTTCCAGAATGTCCGCCCGGGAAATCGAGGCCTTCACCATTCCGATCCAGAAACTCCTCCAAACCTTAAGCTTGGCTCAATAACCATGGGCTGAAAGGAGTGCAGCATGCGAGATGGAAGCGTTGAATCCTTACTCAGTAGAATTGAACTCTGGAAAAACGACGTCCCGACCTACGAGACGCTGAGCGGGGGATTGACCAATGAAAACTATACAGTCCAGGCCAATGGGACCCGCTATGTGCTTCGGATTCCGGGACAGGGCTCTGAAGTCATGATCAACAGGGATTTTGAGTTGTTCAATTCAAAGGCCGCGGCCGAAGCCGGCGTCTCTCCGCAAGTGATCGAGAATCTCATGCCGGAGAACGTCCTGGTCATCGAATACCTGGAAGGGGAAGTGATGCACCCGGAAACCGTGGCCGCAGACGATCAAAAAATCCAAAAAATCGGGAATGCCTTGAAGCGCCTCCAGGCAAACGCCGAATTCGGGAACACCACCTATGTCTTTGATATGATTCGACGCTATGTCTCCATGTGCCGGGAGGTGGAGGCCGCTCTGCCCCAGGACTTCGACTGGATGCTCCAGGTCATGGACGCCGTGGAAAAGGCCATGGAACGGAACAAGCCCCGCTTGGCCGCCTCCCACAACGACCTCCTCTCGGAGAACTTCATCATCGATCCCGGGGGAAGGCTCTGGATCATCGACTGGGAATACGGGGGCATGAACGATCCCTTTTTTGACCTGGGGGACGTGGCCGTGGAGCACCCTTTGAGCCCGAAGCAGGAAGAACTGCTGCTCACCGCCTATGCCGGACGGATAGAACCGGAAGCGCTGGCCCGGATGCGCCTGCATAAATTAACGGCCGATGTCTGGTGGGGCATGTGGGGCATGATCCAGGACAGAATTTCAGCCCTTGATTTCGACTTCAAGGCCTATGGATTACACCGTTTCCAGCGTTTCCGGGAAAACCACGCGAAGGGCGGCACCCCCGCTCTGCTGGAGATCGTCTAGAATCCGGAATCGTGCCTCTACGATTCCGGATTCTCCCCGGCGGGCTGAAGCGAGCTTCAAGCCTGCAGAAACATTTTTACCAAAAGGAGTTTGCTCATGCGTACCTTGAAAACAACCATCGCAAGCATCATTCTGGCGGCTGTCTTTTTCCTCCCCGCCAGTGGCCTGGCCGGCAGCATCCCCGAATCCAAAGACCCCATTAAAATCACCCTGCACGACTGGACCGGACAGGTCATCAACTCCCATATCATGGGTGAGGTCCTGCAGAAAATGGGGTATAACGTGGAGTATGTGGTGGCGGACTATCTGGCCCAATTCGCAGGGCTGGAATCCGGAGACCTGCACGTGGCCATGGAAATGTGGGAGACCACCGGAAAACAGGCCATGGAAGCCTCTCTGGCCACCGGGAAAACCGAGGACATGGGGGAAACCGGGATGTGGGCCAAAGAGGAGTGGTGGTACCCCAGCTATATGAAAGAACAATGCCCCGGGCTGCCGGACTGGAAAGCGCTCAACGACTGCGCGGAAATCTTCGCCACCCCCATGACCGCGCCCAAAGGCCGCTATCTCGGCGGGCCCGTGACCTGGGGCGGGCACGATGAAGAGCGGGTGGAGGCCCTGGGCCTTGAGTATGAGGTGGTGCATTCCGGGACCAACGCGGCCCTGTTCTCCGAGCTCAAGGCCGCGTATGAACGGAAGGCCCCAATCCTGCTCTGGGTCTATGCCCCGCACTGGGTCCCGATCAAATATGAGGGAGAATGGGTTGAATTCCCTGAATACTGCGATGAATGCTATGATGATCCCGCCTGGGGCGTCAACCCGGACAAGGCCTATGACTGCGGCAAACCATACGGCTGGATCAAAAAAGTAGCCTGGGCCGGGCTCAAGAACAAATGGCCCGGAGCTCACCAGGCGGTCAAGGCCTTTCACATTGAAAACGAGACAATCGGTAAACTCATCGCTGAAGTCGACCTGGAAGGCCGGAAAGTGGAAGATGTGGCCGCGGACTGGGTGCAGAACAACCAAGATGTCTGGGGCAGCTGGACCAAGTAGGCCGCATAGAGAATTGTCGATTTTGGATTTCAGATTTTCGATTGTTAAGGCAAAGAATCGTCTATTCCTAGTCAATTGAAACCGTTCAGTTTCAGTTTAGCCCGCGGGCTAAGCTGAAACTGAACTGATTGGAGGAGAGCGTCATGAACCTGAAGACCAACACAGGCAATCACGACCAGAAGCCAGTGACCAAGCTGGCCTGCCGCAACGTCTGGAAAGTCTTTGGCCACCGGCCCAGAAGGTTCCTGGCCAGACACAACGACAATCCCAGTGATCAGGAACTGGCCGAGTCCAACTATATCGGAGCCGCCCGCCGGGTGAATCTGGACATTGCCCTGGGTGAAATTTTCGTGATTATGGGTCTGTCCGGTTCCGGCAAATCCACTCTGGTCCGCTGCATGTCCAGACTGCACGATCCCACCATCGGAGAAATCCTCTTTGACGGTCAGGATCTGTCTACAGTCAAGGAAAAGGATCTGATCCGGATCAGACGGCATAAAATGGGCATGGTCTTTCAGCACTTCGGACTGCTGCCCCATCGAAACGTTCTGGAAAATGTGGCCTTTCCCCTGGAAGTCCAGGGGGCGAGCAAACGGAAACGCACCCAAAGGGCCCGGGAAGTTATCGAACTCGTTGGGCTCGAGGATCGGATGGAGAATCTGCCCAATGAACTGTCCGGCGGGGAACAGCAACGGGTGGGCATCGCCAGGTCCCTGGCCGTGGAACCCGAGGTCTGGTTTCTGGATGAACCGTTTTCCGCTCTGGATCCCTTGATTCGGAGTGAAATGCAGGATGAATTTCTCCGCCTGCAGCGTCTGCTGCACAAAACCATCGTCTTTATCACCCATGATTTTGACGAGGCTATCCGTCTGGCGGACCGCATCGCCATCATGAAAGACGGGGAGATCATTCAAACCGGAACCCCGGAGGAACTGCTGACCAATCCCGCTGATGCCTATGTGAAAGAATTCACCAGCAGAATCCCCAGAGGCAAAGTCATCTCCGCCCAGGCTGTCATGGATCCCCTGCCCCGATCCCAAACCGGGTCCCTGCTTCAAGAGGGCTGTGTGCACGTCCAGGGCGAAGCAACCATCGAGCAGTGCGCCCAGCAGGTCTTCTCCCAGCCGGAACCGCTCGCGGTCAGCGATCCCAAAGGCGAAATCGTCGGGACCTTGACCCAGGAGGCCGTGGTGGAAACCCTTTTTGCCGACAACGGTTCCAAGCCCGAAGCCTGAAGACAGGCTTTAGAATTTTCGATTTTCGAATTGTGATTTCCGATTGGTAAGACAAAGAATACAATGTTTTTGGACAGAATCACTTTAAGCTCTTGATTTTATTATATTCAGCAATATTCAATCTTCAATATTCAACAGTAAATCCTATGAGCCCTGTAAAAATCGATCTGCCGCTGCCCATGAACGGAACAAAGCTGTTCCGCACCCTGAGACGGCTGTTACCCCTGATCTGGCTGTCGGCCATAGTGATTTTGCTCCTCTTTCTCAGTCAACAGTTTCAATGGATCGATGCCTATCCTGAACAGTGGGTGGTGCCTGTTCAGGACTGGCTCAATCTGTTCATGAAATGGCTGATTCATGAATGCTCCTTTGGTCTGTTCACGTTCAAGGAGCTCACGCGATCCCTGGCTTGGTTGGTGAGCTGGCCCTTCACCCTGGGCATGGGCTTGCTGGTCAGAGGGTTCGACATCGCTTTCCAGGTGCCTCTGCTCGGCCGGGTTGAAGGTCATTTGCCACATGTCTCCTGGATCGGTGTCGTGGGCTGCGTCACCCTGCTGGGGCATTATCTCCAGGGCTGGAGGCTCGCCCTGCTCGGCGGGGCCTGCTTTTGCTATCTGGCCGTTTTCGGACAGTGGGCCAGCGCCATGGAGACTTTTTCCTCGATTCTTATCGCCGTCCCCCTGGGGGTGCTCCTCGGTCTCATATTGGGAATCATCTCTTACTGGAGCAAGACCGCGGAAATTTTGATCCGGCCGCTTCTGGACATGATGCAGACCGTGCCCATTTTCGCCTATCTGGTGCCCATCCTTTTTCTTTTCGGCTTCGGGCCGGTTTCCGCCATGCTGGGCACCGTGATCTATGCGGTCCCTCCCATGGTGCGCTGCACCCATCTGGGGCTCCAGGCCGTCCCCGACAGCCAGATCGAGGCCGGCATCACGAGCGGCTGCACCCGGGCTCAGCTTTTTGTTAAAATCAAGCTGCCTTCGGCCCTGCACCAGATCATGGTCGGCATCAATCAAGTCATCATGCTCACCTTGAACATGGTCATCATCGCCTCCATGATCGGCGCCGGCGGATTGGGCTACGATGTTCTCACCGCCTTGCGGCGGCTGCATATCGGCAAGGGGCTGGAGGCCGGCATTGCCATTGTGGTACTGGCCATTGCCCTGGACCGGCTCAGTCAGGCCGTGACCCAAGTCCGGGGGCGCAAGGCGGCTTTTTCCAAATCTTTCGGCTTCAGACACCGGCACAGCCTGGTCGGCCTGGGCCTGCTGCTGGGCACCATGATACTCGGCGCCAGATTTCAATGGATTGCATCCTATCCCGAGGATTGGTTCATCAGCACGGCCCCGTTCTGGGACGGACTCATGAGCTGGATCAATATCCACCTCTACGATGTCTTGAACGCTGTCCGGACGTTCCTGCTGATCTATCTCCTGGTGCCTATGAAAAAATTTCTTCTGGGACTGCCCTGGTCGGTGGTCATCGCTGCGCTGGCCTATGCCGGCTACCGGCTCGGCGGTTGGCGCCTGGCCCTGCTGGTTGCTGCAGCCGCGCTTTTTCCGGCCCTGACCGGCTACTGGGAAAAGACCATGTACACCGTCTATCTCTGCGGCATCGGAGTCTGCATCGCCGCGCTCATCGGGATTCCTATCGGCATCCTGGCTGCAGGAAACCAACGGGTCGCTTCGGGTCTGCAGATCATATTGGACACCCTGCAGACCCTGCCGGCGTTTGTGTACCTCATGCCCTGCGTCATGCTCTTCAGGGTCGGCGATGTCTCGGCTTTGGTGGCCATTGTGGCCTATGCCGTTGTACCGGCCATCCGCTATACCCTGCACGGCATCAGACTGGTTCCGGTCTCGGTTCTAGAGGCCTCGACCATGTCCGGCTGCCGGAAAAAGCAGATCCTGAGCAAGGTTCAGCTTCCCCTGGCCCTGCCGCAGATCATGCTGGGCATCAATCAGACCATCATGCTCGCCCTGTCCATGGTAGTCATCACCTCGCTCATCGGAACCAGCGACCTGGGACAGGAAGTCTACATCGCCCTGACCAAGGCGGATATCGGCCGGGGCATGGTGGCTGGGCTCGGA
Source organism: uncultured Desulfohalobiaceae bacterium (assembly GCA_964621385.1). GTDB lineage: Bacteria > Desulfobacterota > Desulfovibrionia > Desulfovibrionales > Desulfothermaceae > JAABTT01. The sequence goes on along the minus strand of CAZUMF010000014.1, from coordinate 13,345 downwards.
GTGGCCTGCATCGCTACCGTTTCCGACCGCCTCATCCAGGCCGCCACTGAACGGCAGCAAAAGAAACTTGGACTGAGCTGAGGGAACAAATTCGGCTGAATCGGTGTAACGTTTTACAATATTCAATCTTCTATCTTCACTATTCAATGCCAAACCGGAGGTACGGAACATGAACAAAAATATCTTGAACTCTCTGAGCCAGGCCCTGGTCGATCTCAATCAGGATGCGGTCCTGAAGCAGGTAGAGGAAGGGCTGGAGGCCGGAATGAAGCCCCTTGAACTCATCGAAGAAGGGCTGCTGCCCGGGATGAACACCGTGGGCGACGAGTTTGAACAGGACATTAAATTCCTGCCGGAAATGATGAGCGCGGCCATGATCTTCCAGGAGGCCATGGCCATCCTGCAGCCCAAAATCCTGGAAGCCGGCGGCAAGAGCCGCAATCTGGGAACGGTTGTCCTGGGGACCGTCAAAGGGGACATGCATTCCATCGGCAAGGACATCGTCAAAATCCTCCTGGAAACAGCCGGTTTCACCGTGCACGACCTGGGTATCGATGTGAACACCTTCAGCTTCATCGAAAAAGCCGAAGAAGTCCGCGCGGACATCATCGCCATGTCCGCCCTGCTGACCACCACTCTGGTCAATCAGCGGGATCTCATCGAAGCCCTGGAGGGGCAGGGAAAACGGGATCAATTCAAAGTCATGGTCGGCGGAGGCGCGGTCACCGAAGCCTGGTCCAAGGAGATCAAGGCCGACGCTTACACCGATACCGCTTTCAGCGCGGCCAAGGCCGCCCAGAACCTGGTGGCTTAATGCCCGCTGCATGTTTCAGTATGAAATCTGAATTCAGATTTCGTACAGAGATTGCGACGTTAAATCTTCGCGTCCTGCAAAGAGTTCTAAAATTTTATATCCTCTCCAAGGAGAATCACAATGCTCGACTTACTCGAAGTTTTCGAACGGGCCGACACCGGTCCATTGATGAAAGACATGGATTACTATATGAAGAGGCTGGTCCCCAAATTGCAGGAAGTCATCAGCCGCCGCCAGGTCAAATGGGACCGGAGCACCATCGTGAACACGGATGACGATTGCATTGACCGGGTGTTTGATGCCTCTGTAGATCTCATTGCCGAAGCCGGGGCCTATTGCCCGGACACCAATCGGGTCATGGAATTTTCCAGGGACGAAGTCCTGCGGGCCGTGGAACAGGCCCCTAAAACCGCTTGCTTCGGTGAAGGCCGGGAAGCCAAGACCATGGCCGGCCGGAAATTGGACGACGTGGACAATGTGCCCTGGGTCCATGTGGGCGGGGGGATTTACACCACGGATGAAAAGATCTACCTGGAAATCGTGGAGGGCCTGGCCTCCATCGATATTGTGGATTCGGTGAGCGTACCCTCGCTCCTCCACCTGCGGGGTAAGGACGCCAGGGTCCGCTCCCCCCAGGAGCTTCTGGCGGCCATCAAAACCGTTATTCTGGCCAGAGAGGCTATCCGGCGCTCCGGCCGGGCCGGGCTGCCGATCATCAACGGCATTTCCGCCGCCTCCAATTCCGTATCCATGATCGCGGCCGCCGCTCCCCAGTTCGGTCTGCGGCCGAGTGACGGGTTTCTGATCGACTTCCTCGCGGAAATGATCGTCAATTACGAAGCCCTGCAAAAGGCGGCCTATTTCAACTCGATCAGCGCCAATGTCGGTTCCACCTCGACCCCGCTTTTCGGCGGCTATGGAGGCGGGGCCGAAGGCAACGCCGTGCTGGCCACCTGCTACATCATCATGGGCTGCCTGATCTACCGGGGCAACTACCATTACAACGCCCCGTTGCATCAAAACCTGCGCATGTCTTCCACCAAACCCCTACTCTGGGCCATCGGGATGTCCAATCAGGTCAATGCCAAATTCATGCAGCGGCCCATGGTCAACCTGCCCTACCTCGGCGGCGGGGCCGGCACCAGCATGTTCCACCATGAAATGGCGGCCTATATGCTCTCCGTGGTCCCGGCCGGCGGGCAGATCTTTTCCGGACACCCGGCCAAAGCCGTTGATCCCGATTCGCTGCTGCCGGCTGATCACCGCTTTCATGCCGAGATGGGACTGGCTGCGGCTCAATTGACCCGGTCCCAGGCCGAACCCTTGGCCCAAGCCTTCTTCTCCGAATATGAAGACAGCATCAAGAATCCGACCCCGGGCTATCATTACAGTCAAATCTACGACTTGAACACCAAGAAGATCATCAATGAGGAATACCTGAAAACTCAGGACCAAGTGCGGGAAAACATCATCAAGGCCGGTTTCGAGGTCAAAACGTCCTGATGCTGTCTCTGAGCTATTCGATCGCATGACCAAAATCCAGATGGAGTGAAAAGGTGAGCAAACAAGGCCCTCAGCCGGATAAAAGCCGGGCTGAGTCCACATCCCGGCCGGTCCAGGTTCTGTATGGGCCCTGCATCCCGGAAGGCGAAGCCCGTTCCGAACAGGATATTACCCTGATGAACGGCCGGCTGGCCGTGTCCTTTGCCGTGGCCACAGACCCACCCTGGGGGCTGCTCCGGGGAGGTCTGCTGGACGCGGCCGTGGTGCGCAACGGCCGTCCGGATCCGGACCTGCTCTCGATATTCGATTTTTTGCCCGACAACTGGGCCGGCTGGCCGAACACCTACATCCGTTTTCAGGTGACGGCCGCCGGCCCGGAAGCAGCCTCGGTCCGGGTGGAGCGGGACTGGGGGGATGTGAATCTGGTCACGACCTATACCCTCAGGCAGGATGAGGACCGACTGCAGGTTCACACGACAATGAGCAATCAAGGGCCGGAGACAATACGGGAAATCGCCTCCGGCTACGCCCTGTGGCCGAAAAAAGGCTTCATTCTGACCCCGCCTGGTCTGGACAATGTCCGGCAGGGGGACATGAACACGGCCCTGGCCGACTGGTTTCTGGGCTACGACCAGGACTGGACCCTGGCCCTGCACGCCCCGTTTGCGGACTGGATCGATCATTACGGCAAGGGGATGTTCCGCCGGCACCGGCTCGAACCGGGCCAGAGCCGCAACTTTGATGGATGGCTCCAGGTCTGCCCCAGCGGGGATATCGCAGAGGCGCTTGCCTTTGAAATGCAGCGCAAGGATCTGAAACCGGGACGTTTACAAGGACGAATCCTTGATACTGCGGGACAGGCGGTCCCGCAGCCGGTGGTCAGCATCCTAAAAGCCGGCCGTCTCTTGACCTGGACCCTGGGCCGGGACGGTTGCTACGCCCTGGACCTGCCGGAAGGCGAGTACACCGTCCAGAGCACCGGGGTGGGATTCGGGTCTGCTCCGGCCGGGCAGGCAGACATCAGCAAAGGACGGAAGACCGACCTGGACTTTTCCGGTCTGCCGGCCCCCGGCCGCCTCGTGTTTCAGGTCAGCGAGACCGATTCCGGCCGCCCCCTTGACGCCAGGATCGAGATGCTCGAAGGGCGGCAACCGGCCATCGGTTTTCTCGGCCAAACAACGTTTTTTACGGATCTCAAGGACATCGGCCGGGCCGAGCTGAGCCTGTCCCCTGGGGAATATACCTTTACAATCAGCCATGGAAGCGGGTTCTGCTCTCAATTGGAGCGGGTTCGGGTGCATGTCCTGTCGGGACAGACCCAGACCATCCCCGTCTCGCTGTCTGTCGACATCCACACCAGGAACACAGGCTGGTTTGCCGCCGATTTACATCATCACGGCAATATCCTGGACGGGACCACTTCACCGGAGGATGCGGTTCGCTCCCAGCTCGCCGCGGGATTGGACATCCTCTTCCTGAGCGACCACGATTCCACCGCCAACAATCAGCGCATGCACGATTTAGCGGAACAGAGAAACAGACTCTTTCTCCCGGCCATGGAAATATCCCGATCCTGGGGCCATTTCAACATCTACCCTCTCTTGCAGGATCCCCGGCCGGACCCCGGTCCGCTGACCGGGAGCCCCCGGGAGATCTTCAGCGCCGCCAGGGCCCTGGGCGCGGAGATAATCAGCATCAATCATCCCTTCAGCACCTATGGCTACCTGCGCAACCTGGAGTTGGGAACCGTTCCCGGTGACTTCGACCCGGACTTCGATTGCCTGGAGATCAATTACCAACACCCGGTGGAACCGGCCCTGCACACGATCTGGGAATACTGGAATCAGGGCCGCCGGGTCTATTTAATCGCCGGGACGGACAGTCACGATGTCCAGTCCGACCGCAGCGGATCCGTCCGGACCTTTGTGGCCCTTTCCGGCATCCCGACGCAGGACGCGCTCATCGCTGCCCTGAAGGCCGGTCATTCCTTTATTTCCTATGGGCCTCTGATCTTTCCGGAGATCATGTTCGGCTCCCATCTGCGTCTGCAGAAAGGGGCGGCCCTACCCCTCAGGTTCGGGGTCATGGCCGTGAACGCCCTGTCCCGGGTGGACCTGATCGAGCAGGGCCGGTCGGTGGACAGCCGTGAATTCACCGGGGCCTCCACACGCGAGGACGTGGTCTTTGAACCCGCGCCTGAGACAGACACCTGGTTTGCTGTCCTGGTTACGGATCAACACGGAAAACAAGCCTTCACCAACCCGATATGGATCTCGGTTACAGGAACGGATTAGGATTGAGGATTGAGGGAATACCCATGATGGACGCTGCACTGCAGAAAAAAATCCAAGCTCTTCCCTGCTGGTCAGGACCCGTTGAACCGCAGCCTGTTGACGGGGGGATCACCAATTTCAACTTCACGGTCACCGACCGAGGCGAACAGTTTCTGGTCCGCCTGGGACAAGACATCCCGCACCACCAGATCATGCGCTTCAATGAACGTGCCGCAAGCCGGGCCGCCGCCGCATCCGGCCTGGCTCCTGAAGTCATCCACGCCGATGAACAGGCCCTGGTCAGTAGATTCATTGCCGGCAGGACTCTGCATGCTGAGGACCTGCAGGTTACAAGCACCCTGAAGCGCGTCATTCCAGTGGTCAGGGCCTGCCATGAGCGCTTGAAACACCATCTGCGGGGACCGGTCCTTGCCTTCTGGGTCTTTCACGTGATCCGGGATTACATCCAGACCCTGGAGGAGGCCCGCAGCCGGATCCAGGCAGAGCTTCCTCGATTTTCAGAGGCGGCCGAGGTCCTGGAACAGGCGGTGATGCCGGTCACTTTGGTTTTTGCCCACAATGACCTGCTTCCGGAAAATTTTATCGACGACGGTGAAAAAATCTGGCTGGTGGACTGGGAGTATGCCGGATTCAATTCACCCTTGTTCGATTTGGGCGGTCTGAGTTCGAACGCCGGCCTGGACCCTGGACAGGAAGAACTCCTCCTGGAGACCTACTTCGAATCCCCGGTGCAGGACGAGCTGCGCTACCGCTACCAGGCCATGAAGACCGCCTCCCTGCTTCGAGAAACCCTGTGGAGCCTGGTCTCGGAGATCTATTCCCAGATCGACTTTGACTATCGCAGCTATTCCCAAGCCAACATGGCGGCTTTTGATACGCTGTACACCCAATTCAAAACTTGGTGAGGAAAATACGATGTCCGATGAACAGCAATACTCCTTGAACGGTATTCTGCGCTATGAATGGATCTTTGGCCACGGCTTTCTCGGCTACGGCGAACCCGATGTCACCCGGGAGCTCATCAGCGCCCTGGACTGGCCTTCGGGAACCCGGGTGCTCGATGTGGGCAGCGGCCTCGGCGGACCGGACTTTCTCATGGCTGCAGACTATCAGGCCCGGGTAACCGGTGTCGATCTGACGGAGGCCACCGTGCAGCTGGCCAGAGAGCGCCAGCAGGAGCAGGGCATCAGCGGTGTGGAGTTTGTCCAGGGGGACATCCAGGCCCTGACCTGGGAACCGGCCGCCTTCGATGTCATCTGGAGCCGGGAAACCCTCCTGCATCTCCCGGACAAGGCTGCCCTTTTTCAAAAATTCTTTGACTGGCTCAGTCCGGGCGGCTCTCTGGTGATCACGGATTACGCCCGCCGCCAGGGCGAAGGGAGCGAATCCTTTGAAGCCTATGTCCGGGAGTCGGGCTATCCCCTTCTGGAGCTGGATGAATACGCCGAAACCATTTCCCGAGCCGGTTTTCGCGACACTGAGGTTCAGGATAAGTCCGCAGACCTGATCCGGCATCTGGAAAACCATCTGCACAAGCTGGAAAAGGACAGGGCTGCCTTCTGCCGAAGATTCTCCGAAGAGGATTATGAATACATCAAGGGACGCTGGCAGCTCAAGTGCGACTGCTGCCGGGAGGGGGATCTGAAATGGGGCTGGTTTCTGGCCCGGAAACCGGTTTAGACGTATCGGTTTCTCTCTGTCACAAAAAACAAGAAAATGCGTTGCTCCGAAGCCGTTGAAGTCCTTGTCAACGATTCGAGTTACTCAGTATTCTTGTAATCATCTGGATTTACTGACCTCTGGCGACTGCAAAAGGGTTTTTGCAGCCGCGCCATACCAGTCTCCGTTCAAAGACCTGTTGAGCTGTCCTGCTGGTTGCCCTCGGTCACCAGGGACGGCGAATCAAGCTTCGTGATCTGGCTGATGCTCTTGGGCACCTGGAGCAGATCCAGAAATTTTTGCAATTGCGTGGCCAGCTCGGAGATCTCCTCCTCAGACATGTCCACCAGTCCGTTGATCAGGGTGCCTTCTATACTCGAGGGCAGGGTCTCGTTCATGACCTTGCCCGCCGGGGTGAGTTCGAGCTGGCTGATCCGCCTGTCTTTCAATCCCCTGACCCGTTCCACCAGACCTTTTTTCTCCAGCCGGTCTATGATGCCCGTAATATTCGAAGGGGTGACGCATAATTTGCGGCTCAAGGCCGCACTGGACAGAGAGCCCTCCCTGGCCAGTATGCGCAGGGCCTCGACTTGAGGACCGGTTAAGCCGGACTGTTTTTTCATTCTGGGTGAGTTCAAGTGAACCGCGCTGACCAGTTTCCGAAAGGTAAGGACAATATTTTGAATAGCGGTCACTTTATCGTCATCCATAACCCTTCCTAAGCGTAACATCGTTATGAATTCAAGTTTCCTGCGTCCGAACGGCTGTGCCGGGGGGGACCACGCAAAGAGCGGAATCCCGCACATTACCGTGGTTCCACCCTTCCGCCCTCCCTCAAACAATGCCTCAAAATGAAATCAAACGCATAGGAAGTCAAGCAATTTTTTGAGCTCCCGCCTAAGGCCGGCCGAGACAGACGCATTGCTGTTTGAAAAAAGGCTTGACACCTCCATCAGTATACTGTATACAGAACAAAACGCCCTTCCAAACGCGTAACCCAACGAGCTGTCATGTTTTCATTTCAAAACATCACCGTTCTCTCCCTGGAACAGGCCGTGGTCATCCCCTACCTGACTTTCCGGCTGGCCCAGGACGGCATCCGGGTCATCCGTCTCGAGCGTCCCGATTTCGGCGATCCCAACCGCTACATTGGCAGTGACGTCCTGGGCGAAACCGGCATGAACTCCTACTATCTGTGCATCAACGCCGGAAAAAAAGGCTTGACCCTGGACCTTTCCCAGACCAGCGGCCAGGCGGTCTTTCAGGATCTGATCACCCGACTGCCCGTGGACATCTTTGTGACCAATCAACTTCCCAAAAACTACGACAAGCTGGGCATTGCCTATGACCTGCTCCGGGACATCAAGCCGGATATCATCTGGCTGGGAGTGACCGGCTTTGGGCCTGAGAGCAATGAGCCCGCCTATGACCCTATTCTCCAGGCCAAGTCCGGCCTCATGGACATGACCGGCGAACCTGACGGCGATCCCCAGGTCCTGGGCGTTCCCCTGCCGGACATGGGCTCCAGCGAACACGCCTATGGACTCATCATGAAGGCCCTGTTCAAACGGCAGGCCACAGGTGAAGGCAGCCGGATCGATCTGGCCATGTTTGAATCATCCCTCTCCTGGCAGACTTTTCCCATAGCCCTGCAGACCAGCTTTGACAAGACCCTGTCCCGTCGGGGCAACACCCATGAATTTTTTGCTCCGGTTTCGGTCTACTCCACCCGCAACGGCTATATCTATTTTGCCGTGGGCAATGATCAACAGTGGAAACGGCTGGTCTCCCTGGAGCCCTTTCAGGAGTTGGACAAACCGGAATATGAAAAAAACCAGGGGCGGATTCAGGACAAAGACCGTTTGAATCAGTCCATCAATGCCATCACCTCCCGGCACGCCACTGAAGAGCTCATCCAGATGTTCGCCGCGATCCGGGTGCCCATCAGCAAAATCCAGACCATTCCGGAAGTTGTTCAGGACCCCCTTGTCCGTCCTAGACTGCTCAGGGCCACAGACCCGAAAACCGGAAAAAGCCTCAGTCTGGCGCCCCCGCCCTATACTACGCCCTTTTTGGATGCGGGAGACCGGTGCTTGAGTTTTCCCCCCCGCTTTGGAGAGCACAATCAGGAAGTCTACGCAGACCAGCTCGGGTACTCCCAGGAGCAGCTCCAAGCCCTGTCCGCGGAAAAGGTGATATGACATGAACATCATTGTGCTCATCAAACAGGTCCCGGATACGACAGACATCAAGCTCGATCCCAAAACCGGGAATCTGCTCAGGGAAGGCGCCCCCAGCATCATCAATCCCGACGACCGGCACGCCCTGGAAGCGGCGCTCAGGCTCAAGGAGGAACACGGCGGCCGGGTCGCGGTTGTTTCCATGGGCCCGAATCAAGCCATCGATGCCGTATCCGAGGCTCTGGGCATGGGCGCCGATGAAGGCGTCCTCCTCTCGGATCCGGCCTTTGCCGGCGCCGACACCTGGGCGACCTCCTTCACCCTGAGCCGGGCTATCCAGAATATGGAGGGCTTTGACCTCATTCTCTGCGGCCGTCAGGCCATTGATGGAGACACCGCCCAGGTCGGCCCTCAGATCGCTGAAATTCTGGATCTTCCCCAGGTGACGGCTGTCTGCGGCATCAGATCCTTTGAGCCCTCCCCCCCGGGGCACAGCCAGGTCCTCAGGCGAACTGGGAATGGATACCAGCTTCTGAGCTGCACCCTGCCGGCCCTGTTTTCCGTAGTGTCGGAGATCAACACCCCGCGCTATCCGCATATGAAGCGACTGCTGCGGGCCTGCACCACACAGACCGCCATCAAACACTGGAATTGCGCGGACCTCGGGCTCAAGACCCAGGAGGTGGGGCTTGCGGAATCCCTGACCCAGGTCGTGAAAACCTTCCCGCCGAAAACCCAGCGCAAAGGCGAAGTCCTGGAAGGTCCTCCCCGGTCCGTCGCCGGGCAACTGCTGGACAGGCTCCATGAAAACAAGCTGATATGAGGAGTTGTTCATGCCCTCGGTCTGGATAGATTATGAACTCTGCGACGGCTGCGGTCTCTGCGCCAAGAAATGCCCGTATGACGCCATCGCAATGCGGGACGGGGTTCCCCATATCCTGGAACAGTGCACCTGCTGCTGCCTCTGCCTCGAGGTCTGTAAAAAGGGCGCTCTGCAAACCGACATCACTCCGAAGGCCGTACCGGACTTCAGTGGCTGGAAAGGCGTCTGGGTCTTTGCGGAACATGCGCAGAACACCCTGCAGCCCATAACCCTGGAACTCCTGGGCAAAGCCCGTGAACTGGCACAGCAGCGCTCGGCAACAGTCAGCGCCCTCCTGCTCGGCGACCAGGTCGGCCCTCTTGTTGAACCGCTGTTCAAGGCCGGGGCCCAGCGGGTGTATCAGATCGAGGATCCCAGGCTGCAGGCTTACAGCACTGCAGCCTATACCGCGGCCCTGGCCGGGCTGGTGGAAAAATACACACCGGAAATCCTCTTGATCGGAGCCACGGACACCGGACGGGACCTGGCTCCGCGCCTGGCCCGCCGGGTGAGAGCCGGACTGACCGCCGACTGCACCGAGCTATCCATTGATCCAGAAGAAGGCATTCTGCTCCAGACCCGGCCGGCTTTTGGCGGCAACGTCATGGCCACCATCGTCAACAGATTTTCCCGGCCCCAGATGGCCACGGTGCGGCCAGGGGTTATGGAAAAGCGTCCCCCCGGGACCGGACAGGGAGAACTCGTTGCAGAGCCCTTCGAATGCAGCGAGGATTTCTCCAGAGTCAACGTCCTTGAAACCTGGAGCGAAGAGCAGGAGCGCATCGACCTGGCCAAGGCCAGGGTCATTGTGGCTGCCGGGCGGGGGGCGGCCTCCAGGGAAGGTTTGGAACTGCTCGAAGAACTGGCCCGGAGTCTCGGCGGAGAGCTGGCCGGAACCAGGGCCATGATTGAAGAGCAGTGGCTCCCGGAAGACAGACAGATTGGGCAGACCGGACAAACGGTCCGCCCCGAACTGTATATCGGCTGCGGCGTTTCCGGGGCGGTGCAGCACCGGGCCGGCATGACCAGTTCACGCTACATTATCGCGGTGAACAAGGACCCCCGTGCCCCGCTCCTGAGTGTGGCGGACTGGTCCATTGTCGGGGATCTGTTTCAGGTGGTGCCTGAATTGATCAATTCCCTGTCCCGGAGGATATAGACTTTATCGGTTCATCTCTGTCATAGAAAATAAGAAAATGTGTTGCTCCGAAGCAGTTGAAGTCCTTGTGAAAGAAATTGGAAATTCGAAGTAAACCTGGACCCTTTGAGTTGCGGGTGCAGCCAGCTTTGCAATCACTGGATGGTGGTTTTTGGATTATCAATAAACATACCTGTTGGGTAACTGATACAACACATACAAATATGTCGAGTTTCAGCCGCTTCGGCTGAAATCGACCAGGGGACCTGCATGCTCCGATCGAATTCAGAAGATCTGATCCGTACGGTCATCGCCCGATTCGTTGATCAAGAGGTCGTTCCGGTTGCCGAAGAACATGACCGCAAAGGAGAATTCCCGTTCGAGCTCTTCCAAAAACTCGGTTCACTGGGGGTCTTCGGCATCAGATACCCCAAGGCCATCGGCGGCTCCGGCGGCAATACCACCTTGTACTGCATCATTGTCGAGGAACTGGCCCGTGGTCTGGTCAGCCTGGCCGGCACCACAGCCATGCAGTGCCTGATGGGGACGGACGGTCTCTATCGCTACGGCAGTCAGGATATGCATGAGACCTATCTCAAGCCGGCCCTGAAAGGAGAAAAGATCGGAGCCTTTCAATTGACTGAACCAGAAGCGGGTTCAGATCTGGGAAACGTTCGCACGACGGCTGTTCAGGACGAGAACGGATTTGTCATCAACGGCATGAAGACCTGGTCCACCAGTGGTCCCATTGCTGATTTCCATACGGTTCTCTGTCAGACTGACCCGGATAAAGGGCTGAAGGGGCTCATGTTTTTCTTTGTTCCCAGTGATATTCCCGGATTTTCCCACAGCAAGCGTTTCGATACCTTAGGGACCAGAACCACTCTCCTTTCAGAGATTTACTTCAACGACTGCCGGGTGCCTTTTGAATACCGGCTTGGTCAGGAAGGCAAGGGACTGAAAGTCCTGTTGTCCATTCTCGCGGAAATTCGGGTCATGACCGCGGCCCTGGCCCTGGGGCTGCTCCGGGCGGCCATGGACGCCAGTTTGCGCTACGCCAAAGAACGGATTCAATTCGGGAAACCCATCGGGAAAAACCAGCTCATCCAGTCAAAAATCGCTCAAATGGCCGTTGATCTGGAAGCCAGCCGGCTCATGGTCTACAATACCACCAGAATGATCGACAACAATGAGTCCTGTCTGCATCAGGCCACCATGACCAAATATTTCGTGACCGAGGCCGCTTGCCGGGCCACGGACCAAGCCACCAGAATCTTCGGCGGCTACGGATATTCCATGGAATACCCTGTGCAGCGCTATTACCGGGACAGCCGTTTTCTGCTGTACGGCGGCGGGGTGCACGAAGTCCTGCAGACCAACATTGCCAAGCATTACGGACTGTAGTCCAATGCCGGTTCCTTGTCTCTGGATGCTGGATACTGGATCATGGACCAAGGAAAAGAGGCGAAACAGGCAGCAACACAAACAGTTTTTCAAGAGAGTCAAGCCCCTTGAACATTGGAGCCAAAGAAGAACAAAGCGCCGTCTGGTCATCCATTGCCCCCAAGCCGGAAAAGCGCTCCCTGGCCGAATATGTCTATGAGCAGCTGCAGCAGCTCATTGTCAACGGCGATTTGAGCTGGGGCGCCCGGCTGGTGGAAAGCCAGGTGGCGTCCAGAATGGGGATCAGCCGCACCCCGGTCCGGGAAGCCCTGCACAAGCTGGAGATGGAGGGATTCATCTCCAAATCGGCAGGAAGCGGCTATGCCATCACTGGCCTGGAGCGGGAGGACGTCCTGGAAATCTTTGGCATCCGCAGTGTCCTGGAGAGTTATGCCGCCAGATTGGCGGCCCAGAGGCGGCGGCAGGATGAGATCGCAGTCCAGGAGAAAACAATCGCTGCCTATCAAGACAGACTGGAAAAGGGCCTGTTTCATGAACTGCCGGATATCAACACCCAGTTGCACGATCTCTTTTACTCCATGAGTCACAGTCCCAGGCTGATCAAGATGATCAATGAGCTGAAAAACCAGATTCAGCGTTTCCGCCGGTTTCTACTCCATTCAGAACACAGGGCCGCCCTGAGCAACCAGGACCACAGACAGATCCTGGAGTGCATCAAAAACAGCGAGGCCGACCGCGTGGAAAAGGTGATGCAGGAGCATATCCTGAGAGGGCAGAACCTTGTCCTGCAGGAGTTGGACCAGGGGTGAGCCGGAAGACAGGAGACAGGGATCAGGGGTCAGAAGTCGGACGTCGGATGTCGGATGACGGAGGACAGAGGACAGAGGTCGGAGGTGGGAGGTCGGTGGTCGGATGGCAGAGCGCAGAAGTCAGACGTCGGTGGACGGAGATGGGAGGGGCGGAGATCAGAGGTCGGAAGTCGGACGTCGGACGTCGGAGGGCAGAGGTCGGAGGTCGGACACCAGAAATCGGCCCAAAACAGAACTCCTGACATGCTATACTGATCCAAGTTTGGTTTTTGAAGCAAAGACTGATTGTCCTTTGATTTCAAGGACAGAATCATGAAAAAGATACTTTGGAGCAGTATAAAACCCTATGCGGTTATCGGTGGCAGAGACACAAGCGCAAAGGATGCCGATTTCTGGATATATACAGATTCTGACAGTCCTTTCAACAACGCCGGGGAGCTTTTCAAGCCCGACACGTGCACAAAACCTTTCAGTGAATCTGTATCTGTATAGGGGGATATATGCAACAGCGGCGCATCAGGGTTCTCCTGGCCAAACCCGGACTGGACGGCCATGACCGGGGGGCCAAGGTCGTGGCCCATGCCTTGCGGGACGCCGGCATGGAAGTCATCTATACCGGACTGCATCAGACGGGGCAATTCATTGTCAATCAAGCCATTCAAGTAGACGCGGGCGTCCTTGG
>CAZUMF010000013.1:0-35882 GCA_964621385.1 uncultured Desulfohalobiaceae bacterium | reverse complement strand
GTATGCGGCCCGGAGGATCGATGTTTCCCTGAACCGATGGACCCGATCCTTCTGGAAAGCCAGCTACTGGTTTCGAGCCTCGGACGGTCTGTTTCTTCGGTTTGAAGGACGGGACGGGGTCTTTGGAGATCCAATCCAAATCAAACTGGTTGATTGACATGAAGATCCTCTATGGTGTGCAGACCACAGGCAACGGGCATATCGTCCGTTCCAGGGAGATGATTGAGACACTCCGGGGCCGCGGGCATGAAGTCTATACGGTCTTGAGCGGCGGCAAGGACAAGACCCTCTTCAATCAGGCCTTCTTTGAACCGTCAGCAGTGTTTCAGGGATTGAGTTTTGTGGTGCGCAAGGGACGGCTGTGCTATTTTCAGACCGCTCGCCGGCTCAATATTCCACGGTTTTACAAGGACATTGTCTCCTTCAAGGCAAAAGACTTCGATCTGGTCATCACGGATTATGAACCGATTACCGCCAGGATCGCCAGGCGCAACAAGATCCCGAGCATCGGCATCGGACATTTGTATGCCTTTGCCCATACAGTGCCTGTGCCAGGCTCCCGACCCTTTGCCCTGCAGGTGATGAATCGCTTTGCACCGGTTGACTATCCCCTGGGACTGCACTGGCACCATTTCAACCAGTCCATTCTGCCGCCCACCATTCCTTCCTCTGTCCGCTCCAACTCTGCAAAGGCCATCCAGGACAAGATACTGGTGTATCTTCCATTTGAGGATCGCCGGGATATCCGGGAAACACTGGCGCCTTTGACCCGCTCCGAGTTTTTTATTTACGCGGATATTGACACGTCCGTGGATGAGAACCATCTACAGTGGCGGCCTTTCTCACGTGAAGGCTTTCTCCGGGATCTCCGGGAAAGCTCCGGGGTGATCTGCAACGGCGGCTTTTCCCTGATCAGCGAGGCCCTGCATCTGGGTAAAAAGGTTCTGGCCAAGCCGGTGGAGGGTCAAATCGAGCAGGAAGCCAATGTGCAGGCCCTCCTGGAATTGGATCTGGGCCATGTGATGCGCCGTCTGGATACAACTTCGATTCTGAAATGGTCCCGCCTGGCCCCGGGGCGGCCCCAGAATTATCCGGACGTGATCAGCAAGGTGGCGGAATGGATTGACAGCCGGTCCTTTGAGGATCGGCAGGCTCTGGTCCGTTCCGTCTGGAAAGACATGTGAGAGTGAACCTGGAACCTTTGGGCTGCGGACGAAGTCAGCCGAAGGGATAGATACAAGAGGAGGACGTCCATGTCCATGATTTTTCGCTATAGTCCGTCCAAGACCTGGCTCAAGGGCAATCTCCACGTGCACAGCACCCGAAGCGATGGGGCTCTGTCGCCTGATCAGGTTTGCGCTCTTTATGCCCGGGCCGGGTATGATTTCATCGCCCTGACCGATCATCGACGGGCCGGTGATGCAGGGGATGGACTGGACGATTCCCTGCTGGTTCTCAACGGGCTGGAGCTTGACGGCCGCGATTCCAACGGCGCCTATCATCATATCGTGATTGTGGGCGAGACACAGACGGTGGAAGAGGCCGTGGGAGCCTATGCGCGTTCGGATTGGAACGTTCCACTCCAGCCTCTGATGGAACGGCTCGATCCCGACACCTCTTTTCGAATTTGGGCCCACCCGCACTGGAGCATGAATCGGCTTCAGGACGGATTCGCTTTTGATTTCGACGCCCTGGAGGTCTTTAATTCGTCGTCCCAGGAAGAGGTCGGCCGGGGCTACGGCATGGCCCACTGGGATTATCTCTTGCAACAAAGACCGAATATGTTCGGTGTCGCCGCTGATGACGCGCATCATACGGAACGTCTGCCCTGCTGGGGCGGGGGATGGATCCGGGTCAATGTCCGGAACGCTGAGCAGAAAGCTGTTCTCCAAGCGCTCAAGCGCGGGGAGTTTTATGCCAGCAATGGCCCTGAATTCCAGTCCTTTGCCTATGACGGTCAGACTGTCACGGTCAAGACGTCCCTGGTGCGCATCATCCGCCTCATCACCCCAGGGCTGTACGGTGATCTTCGGGTGGCTGCCGACAGGTCCTCGGGCCTGACCCGGGCGGTCTTTGATCTGCAGAACGCTCAGCATCCGGTCCGGATCGAAATCGAGGATTTTCAGGGCCGGATCGCCTGGAGCAATCCCCTGTTTGTCTCCCACGACCCAGACTGATCTATTAGTGGACCTGAAATCCCCGCCCGCTGCTGCCGATGAAATGATTTCTGAGGTACTTGCTCAGATTGTCGATCAAATAGACGGTGATCAGGATCATGATGATGAGCAGGGAGACCTGGTCCCAGGCCATGACCCGGATGCGGTCGGCCAGGACCAGGCCGACGCCGCCGGCCCCGACAATGCCCAGGATGGTGGCGGAGCGGGTGTTGGATTCAAAGTAGTACAAGGAATTGGAGAGCAGCACCGGGAGAACCTGGGGCAGGATGGCATAGCGTATGATCTGCAGCAGGTTGGCGCCGGAGGCCCTCACCCCTTCCATGGGGTGTTTGTCCACATTCTCGATGGCTTCTGAAAAGAGCTTGGATATTTCGCCGGTATTGGATACCGCAATGGCCAATATCCCGGCAAAAGGCCCCAGGCCCACCACATTGATCCAGACCAGAGCCCAGATCAGGGCGTCCACCCCGCGCAGAAAATCCATGAACCGCCGAATGCAGAAGTGAAACACACGATTGCCGATCACGTTTTTCGCTCCCAGGAATCCGAAAAAAAACGAGAGAATGGAGGCCAGCAGCGTTCCCAGGAAGGCCATACCCAGGGTTTCGAAAATGGCCCAGATAAAATCCAGGGTCCGGCCGTGGGAAGCAGGGGGGAGCATGAATTGAAGCGTGTCGGAGAGCTTGCCCAGGCCGCGGATGATCATCTGATAGTCAAAGAAATTCAGCGTGTAGAGACAATAGATCGTAAACGCAGTCAGGCCGGAAAAAGCGAGGCCTTTGATCATGCGTTGTTCAAAGGGGCTATGGAATACAGCCTGATTGACCTGCCTGGCCCGGGCAATGTCAGCGTTTGTGCTCATATGCATACACCACGTTGCTTTTTGGGTATATCCGTTTTCCGCCGGGTCAGGCCATCAGCCTGACCCGGCGGAAAACGGATATCAGATGATCCTGTGCCGCAGTTTTTCACAAAAAATATCAATGAGAATGACCGTGATCACCAGCATGAGCACGATGGCCGAGACATCCTTGTACAGAAACTGACGGATGGCGTACATGAGTTCCTGGCCGATGCCGCCGGCTCCCACAAAACCCACCACAGAGGCGGCCCGGACATTGATCTCAAACCGGAGCAGGGTGTAGCTCAGATAGTTGGGCAGGACCTGGGGCACCACGGCAAACCTGATGATCTGAAGCCAGTTGCCCCCGGAGGCCGTGACCCCCTCCGCCGCCTTGAGTTCGGTGTTTTCATTGACCTCGGAAAAGAGCTTGCCCAGAGCCCCTGTGGTGTGAATCGCTACAGCCAGCACACCGGGGAAGGGTCCCAGTCCAAAGGAAAAGACAAAAATCAAGGCATACACGAGCTCGGGAACAGAACGGGCGATTTCAAGAAGACGGCGGCTGATGAAATAGGTTATCCGATTGCTGTTGAGGTTCCGGGAGGCGCTGAAGCACATGGCAAAGGCCGCGGCAAATCCGAAAAGGGTGGCCAGAAACCCGATGAGCACGGTATCCCAGAGGCCTTTGAGCCATTTGTCCCAGCCCCAGTACCAGTTGGCCAGATCCGCGGGCAGGGTCTGGATGCCGAGATCGGGCAGGGTGTCGTAAAAATAGTTGAAAAAGGCGGGCCAGTATTCGAGAAATTCCGGGATGTCCACTTCGCCGACAGAGGCCGATCCAAGGCAGACCAGTACAAACAGGATCCCAAAGAGCCATTGTTGCTTCCGCTTGGCTCTTTGCTGTTCCCAATAGGTCTGCTCAAAGGCGGCAAAGGCTTTGGAGGCGGTTGGATTGTCCGAAAAAGTTGGCACTCGACTGTTTCCTTGTCTCCGGCGGGACGTCCCTGGCAGCCATCAGGAACATCCCGCCGGGTCTGTCTGTTTGCAGTTTTCGCCTTTTGCTCGTTCAGGATGGAAAATTTTTGTTGCCTCCAAAGAGGTCAACAAAAATTTAGTTCTTCCGGTTTTCCATATTGAATTTCACGAAACGGATCACCGGCTCGTAGTCCTTCAGGGACACCACACGGAAGCCCTGAGAACCGCCCATCAGGGCTTCGAAGGCTTCGGGGTCGGTTTTCGGCATGGCCATCAGGGCGGCCGTGATGTCCTGATGCATCTGGGCCGGCAGCCAGGCCGGGACGGTAAAGGGATCAGACGGCAGGCGCGGGGACTTCCAGATGATCCGGTACTGGCCGGGTTCGATCATGCCCTTGTTCTCCATGCGGCTCATGTTGGATTTCTTCTCATTGGTCCACCAGGTGGCCACGGCGTCGAACTGCCCGTCATAGAGCATCTTGACGCTGTTTTCGTGGCTGCCGGAAAAGGTGGTGGAGCCGAAGAAATTGTCCACGTCATACCCGGCTTCACCCAGGAAAAACCGCGGGGCCTGATGCCCGGAAGTGGAATTGGGGTCGGCAAAGCCGAACCGTTTCCCTTTGAGATCCTCCACACTCTGATAAGGGCTGTCTTTCTTGACGATGATCACGCCGTAGTAGCCGAATCCCCCGTCCTTATCGATTTCCGCGGCCAGAGGGACGGCTTTGCCGTCGGTCACGATCCAGGCCCGGGCGAATGAAGCCGGACCAAACCAGGCCAAATGGATTTTCTTGGCCTTCAGGGCCTCGATTACGCCGGCGTAGTCGGTGGCTTCCCGCCATTGGACCTCGACGCCCAGAGTGTCCTTGAGGTAATTCATGACAGGGCTCCAGCGCTTTTCACGATCTTCGGCGTTTTCTTCGGTAATCACCCCGATCACGAGCTTAGGATAGTCCTGCTGCCATGATTTGGCGGCCACCGAACTGATGCCGGAGAAAAGACATGACACCATCACGAAAAACACGACCAGGGTCAAAGGTTTTCTAAACATGTGTGTGCCTCCTTGTTGGGTTGGTGGTTGTTGAATATATATTCAGTCTGCTCAAAAGCCTTTCTTCAGCTGTTACGGCCGGCAATGCCCTCAGCCGGAGGCCATGAGCAGCTCTGAAGCCTGATCGCCTTGTTGAGGCGCCGACTGATCCGACAGGGCGCTGCTGTGTTCTTCGTCCTCAGTGTCCGAGCCATAGACTTCGAGCACTTTCTGCCGGGTCAGGGCATCAGGGGGACCGTCAAAGACGATACGGCCGGAGCGCATGCCGATGATCCGCCGGCAGTAGGTCCGAGCCGTGCTGAGGTGATGGAGGTTGGCGATCACCGTCAGACCGTTTTCCTCATTGATGGCCTTGAGCGCGTCCAGGACCTTGGCCGCGTTGTGCGGGTCCAGGCTGGCAATGGGCTCATCAGCCAGGACAAAACTCGGTTCCTGCACCAGGGCCCTGGCGATGGCCACCCGCTGCTGCTGGCCGCCGGAGAGGGTCTCCGCACGCTGCAGGGCGGTGTGGGCCATGTCCAGCCGATCCAGGGCCAGGATAGCCATGGCCTTTTCCTCCCGGGAAAAGAGCTGCAGCAGCGTGGGCAGGGTCTTGTGATAGCCGAGACGTCCCACGAGCACGTTGTTCAGGACATCGAGGCGCCCCACCAGGTTGAACTGCTGGAAGATCATGGCGCATTGGACCCTCCACTGGAGCAGGTCTTTGCCCTTCAAGGCGGCGATGTCCCGGCCGTTGAAATCGATCCGTCCCCGGGTGGGGTCCAGCAGGCGGTTGATGAGCCTGAGGAAGGTTGATTTGCCGGCTCCGGAACGGCCGATGATGCCGACCATCTCCCCGTTTTCAATGCTCAAATTCAGGGTGTCCACGGCTTTGACGTCACCGAAGTGCTTGGAGAGATTTTCGATTTTCAGCATAGTGAAGCGTCCTCCCGCGGTTTGTTCAACGCAGCAGTTATAATTCAGGGCACAACCGCAACCCTGATCGAAGACTCGGATTGGGCCAGTTCCAGGCCTGTCTGCACGGCGTCCAGGCCCACCCGGTGGCTGATGATGTCTTGAAAAGGGAAACGGTTTCATACAGGCAGTCCTGGACCGCTGTTCCGTCCTCAACAGTTGTTCGGGATAGGTCGAAGACCACGAGGCTGATGGTGTTCATTGTCCTTCTCTTATTCCCTGTGGGGTTGATCATTGCTTGGCTTCATCTGATGTCTGATAGGCTGAATGTAGGATGCGTATCTTTCAGAAATGTGACGATGTCATGAAGATTGTGTTACGGATGAGGATCTCGCGAGCAAGCTGCGTGCCGGTCGCGCTGAGACAGGATTGCCATCTCATTGTGAGCTGTTTGTCACATTGCAGGTGTAGGCCGCGGGTCAGTGGAATCGGACAAAAAGGAAATGTGTATTCAAGGAAGGCTTATGAGGAACAGCAGGGCTTTACGCGAACTCGGACTGCGCCACATTTTGAATCTGATGTATTTGTATGGACTGAAAGGCTCCGGCCTCTTTCAGAAATTCGTTCAGGTGCGACCGCTCATGGCTTCGATCAAGGTCACGGAGGCCTGCAATTCAAAGTGCATCACCTGCACCCTGGCGCAGAAGAAACAGGACCCGGAAGAACTGACGCAAAGCGAGATCACGGATCTTCTGAAGCAGTTGATGGATCTGGGCTGCCGGTATGTTCGCTTTACCGGAGGCGAGCCGCTGCTGCGCCGGGATCTGCCGGCCTTGATTCAGGCCGCCCGGGAGCTTGGGTTTCAAAGACGGATTCTGGCCAGCAATGGATTGTTGTTATCCAAAAGGGCCAAAGAATTGGAGGGCATCACCGATCTGAGCGTCTCCCTGGATGGTTTGCAGACCGCCAATGATGCCATCCGAGGGGTTAAAGGGGGATACAGGCGGACCCTTGCGGGCATTCAGAAGTGCAAAAAGAAACATCCCGGCCTTAAGTTGGAGATCGCCACGACCCTGCTCGGCAGGAATCTCGGGGATGTCGAAGGCTTGATTCAGCTCTGCGCTGATGTGCAGGCCACGTGGTTCGTGAATCTGTTTGACACCAACCCCTATTTTTTCCAGGGTATCGAACCGCACGATCTGCAGGCTGACGATCCCGGGGCCATTCAGGAAGCGCTTCAGGTCATCAAGCGGGAACACAAGCAGCGCCCGGAGTGTTTTACCTTCAACAGGAAAGCGGTGTCTGCGGTGGAATCTTTTCTCCTGGAAGGGACATATCCGCGACACTGCATCCTCGGTTACACCAATGTTGACATCGATCCGAAAGGCGGGGTCTATTCCGGGTGCTGGGCCATGAAGCCCATGGGAAACATCCGGGAGCAGTCCCTGGAGGCGATTCTTTCAAACCCCGCCTATACATCCCGTGCCCGGCACATGCTTGACCGGCACTGCCCCCAGTGTACCTGCGGCTGGATGGTCAACACCATGTACGATCATTTCTTCAGGTAGGCTCTGATTCCCGCGGCAAAGGCTTATTTTGTTTGTCCTTCTTGCCGCTCTCTGCATGACCATCAACGCATTCCATTTATGCGCCTCCTGCTTGACATCGCCGGGTTCATTTCTTTGGATAAGAATTCAAATACATTTGCGATGCTGGATAGCGGAGTCTTCAGTTCATGAGAAAAATGATTGATGATACGTTCTCTGGCGATATTGATGATCTCTTGTTCCTGCTGCAAGTTTATGTGCTCGATGATCAGGGATGAGTAATTCGAAATATGATTCAAGAAATATTTATCGTCTTCATCGAAGCCTCCATGTTGTTTGTTCAAGGCTTCAAGTACACTGATATATTCATGATTTCGATTGATTAGAGGGATACAGATGATTTTTTTTTCTTATAGTTAAATTGACAGTCAACTTTTTGGAAAAACCTGGGGTTCTGATAGGCATCGCGAACAACGAGCGGTTTTGGGGTTGAAAGACCCAGCCTTCGACGCCCTTATTCGAGGCAACCCGGATAACTTCATGTTGAAGGCCTGTGCCTACCAGGGTATATAATTGATCGGTTTTTGGATCATACAGAAAGAGAGAACTTCGTTCCGCTTGACAAAATGGTCTGGTCTAGTCTGACTATATTTGTTGATAGGAGGTGTATAAATGCAGATTGCCAATATTTCAGAAGCGAAGGCTCAGTTATCCGCGTTGATTGAAAAAGTCATGGCTGGAGAAGAAGTGATCATCGGCAAGGCAGGAAAACCGGTCGCCCGCATCATCAAGTATGAGTATAGCCGGAAGACTCGCCAGCCCGGAGCTTTAAAAGGAAAAATCAAGATCGCGGATGATTTCGATATGCTCCCGGATGATATCGCCGAAGCATTCGGTCTAAAGCGGGCATTTGCTCATACAAAGGCCGCATCCTTCATTTGCAGTAAGAAAAGAACAGCATACAAAGCGGTCATAATTCACCTTCCCATCTTCGGATGGTGCCTTCAAGGCACCAGACGGACAGACTTTGTAGCAATTATCGCAGTCGCCGCATACATCCGCTGCAATGTGTTCATCTCCAGCCAGAGGGGCTTCGGTCAAAACAGCACTCAACCGCACCCTGGGGCCATAGGGACGGGTGATGAGGAGCCCGTTTTTCCCGATGACTGATTGTGCTTGGGGTAAATAGGTCGTCGGTCTTCCCATTTCAGGCAGATCCAAAATCTCAAATCCAACGCCTGACCTTTGCGCTGTAGGCGGCGTAAACCTGCCCGAACTTTTCGGCAAGATAGGCCTCTTCAGGCCGGATGGCAAGTCGATCCAGGAGTATCAGCACAACCGCCGAGCCCAGCAGCAACCAGACAGAGGTCAAGAGCACGGCCAGACCGAGCCCGAGAAGAACCAGGGATAGGTACATGGGATTGCGGGAGAATCGAAAAGGACCTGAAGTGACGATTCGAGAGGTCGGCCGGGAGGTGTCAATATGGGTTCCATGTTTCTTGAGCACCAGAACCGCATGCAGGGCCAGGTAGCCGGACAGGAGAAAAAGAAGAGCAGCCAGGATGAAGATCGGCCGTGTTCGGGCTGAGATCACCTCCACAGGATTGTCCTTTTCCGCAATGAGCTGGGACAGGGTCTGCCCTGAGTTCTTGTTGAGGGTTGCAGAAAAGCTGTTCGGAATAGGTCAAGATCCGGCTTGTTCCTGGGGTGAGGTCAGGATCAAGCCGGATCAGGGCAGGGGTAGGCTTACAGGACCATGGTGCCCATGGTCAGGTCATTGTTTTCGTAGAGCTCCAAAACCTTCATGTCATTCAATGCATTGCGCTCGTCAAACTGGGAAGCCCTCCACCAGGTCGCGTCGAGCAGGTTCTTCCTGGCTTCGGCATGAATGCTTTCACTGACATCCACCATGGGGGTTTTCCAGGACACGGATTCATTGGAGATGGAAAACACGGTATAGCGCATGGGGTGGGTATTCACTGAGGGCATGATGAAATAATTAACCCCGTTGATTTCCTTGCGCCGCAATCCGATATGCCGGTGCCCGGAAAGCACCACAGGGGCGGCGTTGGCATGCTTGGCCAGAAGATCCCTGGCCTCCTGGTCGTTGTCGATGCAGAACCACTGTTTGGGGCCGCCGGGCAGCTCATCAGCGGTCCAGCGGAGAAAGTTGTGATGCATGACTATGAGATTCAAGGCATCGGCATGCTTTGTCAATTCCGCATCCAGCCAGCTCAGCTGCTCCTTGGGAAGCACACCGCCCCATTTAGCCTTTTCCAGGGGCAGGCAGGCATCGAGCCCGATCAGCCGGAGGCCGGGCACGATGTCCCGGGCATAAAACCGCTGGCCGGATTCATCGTAACCATGGCCTTTGAAATACTCCACAAATTCTTCAATGCTTAAATAGCTGAAGCCTTCCCGGCGTTTTGCCGGGTCCTGGGGGATGTAGTCATGATTCCCGGCAATCACGAAATAGGGCATGGTCAGGGTGTCGAGTTCCTTTTTCAAAGCCTCGGCGTTTTCCCACTCCCCATCCAGCAGGAGATCGCCGGCGACCAGGACAAAGGCGAGTTCCTGTTCCTGGTTCAGGTCCTGGACGGTCTTTTGCACACAGCCAAGACTGTCCCGGCTCATTTTCATGCCGTTTTTTCCGTGGATATCCAGGTGCGGATCAGCAATTACCCCAAAGCGAACCGTCTCGAACGGCGTCCGGGTGGGAGCGGCGAAGAGGTGGGTTCCGAAGCCCGTCATCAGTGAGCTTCCAATCAAGGCCGCCCCGCCTGTTTTCAGAAAATCCCTCCGTGAGAATCGTGTCGTCTTCATGCTGTTTCTCTCCTTTGGCTAGACGTTGATGAATTGCCTCAACTTTCACAACGAGGCCACTTCGGAAACGAACTCAACTTTTTTCCGAATTGTCTGCTCATCTCGTAAGAGCAAAGGAGCTTGACAGGGATTTCTCAATACTATGTTATTTGGGTTACAGTTCAGAACTCTATTTCGATTGCTGAAATGTATTACAATGTCTTATCCAGCCAGCGTCAGGACTGAAACCTGAAACCAGTAACCTGAAACCAGGCCACCGGGTCCTGGAATCAGATTCACACCTTTTTCTGCCCTAGAAAACAAAAATAGGTCCAAAGGCCGCAGTAGGCACGCTTCACATCGCAGCTCAGGGGTCTGAAATATTCCGAGAGTGCTGGAAGAAGATGCGCCTCCATGCGCACCCGGTTGAGCCGCATCCAGGCCTGAAACCATGCATGCCGGGTGGCATTGAAGTCCACCACCGCAAGACGGCCCTGAGAGGAGAGATCTGAGAAGGCTGATTGCAGTACGCTCTCAAATCCAGGGTTGATCATGCTGAGGCAGTAGGCCGCCAGGATGAGGTCGAATGGCTTTCTTCGGACAGACCGGGAGACGGAAGCCTTGTACGGCTGGTGGTGGATTTGGATGCGATCACCGGCTGCAGCGGTTTTCCTGCGGGCGATTTTCAGCATGTCAGCTGAGATATCATAGCCGTGGATGCGTGCCTCGGGAAAAGCCCTGTGCAAGGCAAGGAGATTT
This sequence comes from uncultured Desulfohalobiaceae bacterium, assembly GCA_964621385.1. Taxonomy (GTDB): domain Bacteria; phylum Desulfobacterota; class Desulfovibrionia; order Desulfovibrionales; family Desulfothermaceae; genus JAABTT01. The sequence continues at coordinate 24,836 of CAZUMF010000013.1, read as the reverse complement.
GTGCCTGTTCCGCAGCCGATTTCCAGAATCCGTGCAGGCTTGGTGTCTTGGGTGATCCTGCGGATGATTTCAGCACGTCCGAAGAGAAAGCTCCAGCGGGTGGCATCGTAGAATCGGGCATGCAGGCGGTAGTAGGCCTCGAGATTCGTGTTCATTTGATGTGTGCAAAATGGAGACTGCCGTAAGTGCCCACCCGGTCGGTTGCATTCAAGGGCTCGGACAGTTCTGGTTTGAAATCCAGCTTGTCCCGGACGAATCGGGGCAGAAATCCGAGAGCCGATCCGGCTGAGCGGAGCAAGATGCAGCTTCCTGGTCTGCTGCAGGCAAAAATGTGCCGCCATTCTTCAGCCAGGGCCTCTGGATCGTGATTGGCCAGCCAGTCCAGGTGATCCAGCAGGACAAAATGGGTGTATTGTTCGGGATGGTGTTTTAAGAAATCAGTGAGCGTGGATGTGTACAGGGAGAGTTTGGACAGATTGTCTCTGAGAAACTGGTAATTGGCTTCTTTGAGGTAATTGGGGCAACAGCCGGCCGTATATCCCCCTGTTATATAGACCCGCCAGAAATAATTGTCCTGTATGGGAACCTCTGTGAGCACATACTTGAGTTTGAGTCTGACATACTGGCTCAGGCCGCCTGGAAAATCCTGATCAATGAGCCTGGCCTGGGCCCGGGGCACCCCCAGCAGACTCATGAGAGCCGGCTGACGCACGAACCAGCGGGAAAACCTGTTCCACAGCCTGGGTTCAATCCGCTGGTAAATCTGTTTCTGCTCCTCTAAAGAGCGGGCTTCTAACAGATATAGTGCCTCCTGATAGACTTTGGGCTGGATTTTGCGCATATACCCCATAAAAATCCAGGCCAGGGTGCCGGCAGTGCCATGATAGTAGAAGCTGGGCCGAACTTTGTTTTTGGAAAAGAAATAGTGTCGTTTCTTTTTCCAGAATTTTACTGCAAGATCAGGGATTTCTTGGTAAATTTTCTGCCACATGGACTCGGTGATGGTATGGCTTCCATTGGCAAAGATGGCAAAAAAATCTGGATACGCAAGGACCTTGATCATGGCCATGCGCAAATAGAGCAGGGCGTTTTGCCTGAAATTCATATCGATGCAGTGGAGGGCCTTTGGATTATCCAGCAAGTAATCCAGGGCGTTGCAGCCTGCCGAAGTGATCATGACCACCCGGCTGTCCTGCTGCAATTGGAGCAGGGCCCGGTCGATGCGCGGATCTTCCCAGCAGGTGTTATAGATCAGACCCCTGGAATGAATCCCCTGGAACAGGAGATCCTGCAGGCGATGCTTGCGGCCGGGTGTTTTCATCTTGATCAGATAAATTTTTTCCGGAGAAAGTCAGAAAGCCATTCGCTGGCCATGACGGCCAGGAATATGGCCACCAGGATGACCGTTACCTGGTCCCAGTTGAACAGGTTCATGGCGCTGTTCAGGGTAATGCCGATGCCTCCTGCTCCAACGAGGCCGATGACCGAGGACTGGCGGATATTGATGTCCCAACGGAAGGTGAGAACGCCCACCACGGTCGGCATGATCTGGGGAACGATTCCATAGCTTAATATCTTGCTCCAGGTAGCGCCGGTGGCCGCGATGGCTTCCACCTGGCCCCGGTCGATTTCCTCAATACCTTCAGCCACAAGCTTGCTGGTGAATCCAATAGAGCGGATGGCGATGGCGATCACCCCGGCCAGAGGACCCGGTCCAAAGATCACGGTGAATATGATGGCCCAGACCAGCTCGTTCACCGATCTTGAGGTGACCACGAGCACCCGGGCCAGCCAGAGGGTGGTCTGGTTGTATGTGGTGTTCTGTGCCGCCATCAGGGCGACAGGAATGGAAAGGAACGCTGTCAGGATGGTGCCCAGGGTGGCGATATTGATCGTCTCGATCATCGGCGCGATAATGTCATCAAAGAAAAAAACATCCGGCGGCATCATCCGCAGACCCAGATCCAGGACCTGGGTTGGAGCGTCCAACACAAAGGGCCAGTAAATATCCAGGCTGGTCGCAGCCCAGACCACGAGCATCACCGAGAACAGATAAAGGGCAAACAGGCGGAGCCTCTCCCACATGGTCCTGCGCTTCCAGATGCGAGGACTTTCCTGCCGGTCTGAGGTTCGCGATTTCATTGAATGCGCTCCCGGATGAAGCCGCTGATCCATTCGGCCGCTAAGACCACGACGATGATGGACAGCAGGATGGCCAGACTGAAATCATATTCATACCGGCCAAAGGAATTGTAGAGCGAGGCGCCGATGCCGCCGGCCCCGACAATGCCCAGGATGGTCGATTCCCGGAGATTGATGTCCCAGCGGTAGATGCTCAGGCCGATGTAGCGCGGCAAAACCTGGGGGAGAATGCCGTACGTCAGCACCTTGAGCCAGCTGGCCCCTGTGGCCCGAATGGCCTCGACCTGGCCCTCGTCGATGTCTTCGATGTCTTCCGCCAGCAGCTTGCCGACGAACCCGGTGGACGCGATGGTCAGGGTAAGCATGCCGGCGAAGGCGCCAAAGCCAAAGGCTTTGACAAAGAAGATGGCGATCAGGACTTCAGGAAGGGTCCGCACCAGGCCGATGTAACCGCGAAACAGGAGATAGACCAGTTTGGGGACCAGATTGCGGGCCGCCCCCACGGCCACCGGAATACTGAGCACTACGCCGATCGCGGTGGAGAAGACGGCCATCTGCACACTTTCCAGCAGGCCGTCCATAAGCAGTTCCCAGCGCGAGAAATCCGGCGGGACCATCTGCCTGACCATATCGATGACTCGGGGAAGGCCTGCGATGAAGCGTTTGAAATCCAGGTTCACATCACTGCACGCATAGACGAGGTAGAGGATTCCGCTAAGAAGCAGAGCCCAGCGCATGAGCCGGCTCCTGATCATCGGCGGCTTCCGCCAGGTACGTTCAGGAAAGGATAGAACTTTTGAGGATCGGCTCATGGTTCAGTGGTCGTGGCTGTTTCAAGGATTTCATTTTCCAGCGCATTACTGTGGATCTTCTCGGGCCTCGGCGTCTTCCGCGGCGTGGCGGATGGTCTGGCGCCAATCCGACTCCCCGAAAATCCGGGTCAAAATAGCCTCATTGACCATGCCTGGAGGACCGTCAAAGACGATTTCGCCCTGGGACAAGCCAATGATCCGCTGGGCAAAGCTCAGGCCCAGACCGACGTCATGGATGTTGATCAAAACTGGAAGGCTTCGTTCCCGGGCCAGATCGCTGATGAGGGCCATGATGGTCCGGGCGGTTTTGGGGTCCAGGGAAGAAGTCGGTTCGTCAACCAGGAGGATCTTGGGCTGCTGGATCAGGGCGCGGGCAATGCCCACCCGCTGCCGCTGGCCTCCGGACAGCGCGTCGGCCCGGTTGTTTTCATACCCGTTTAAGCCGACCCGTTCGAGCATGTCGAAGGCCTGTTCGATATCCTTCTGGGGAAACCGTCGAAAAAAAGCCTGCAGGAAGGTGACATAGCCGAGACGGCCGGAGAGGACATTTTCCATGACTGTCAAGCGTTCCACGAGGTTGTATTCCTGAAATATCATGCCGATTTGCCGACGCATATGACACATTTCAGCTGAACCCAAACCGGTTATGTCCGTATCGTCCAGGATGATCCGGCCTGAACTTGGCTCCACCAGGCGGTTGATGCAGCGGATAAAGCTGCTTTTTCCGGCTCCGGAGGGTCCGATAATGGCCACGACCTGGCTGGTGTCCACATGCAGAGTACAGCCTTTGAGGGCTTTCAATCCATTGGGATAAGTTTTGACGAGGTTCTCTATGTACAGCATCCTGCTCTCGAAAAAAAAGAGCCGGACCGAACTGGGCAATGGAGCCAATCCGCCGCGGTCGGTCCGGCCTGGTGAGATGGTTCTCTGTTCAGTCAGCCAGGCTGCAGAACAGGGGAACGAACAGCAACGTAAGCGTTACCCGCTGATGTTCTCCTTGGTGTACTTCACGTCGTTCATTTCCTGAATCGTTCGAATCACGCCCCAGTTATTCCTGTAGGTGATGGGGATGAAGCGGTCGACGTCGGAAAACTCCTTGCCAAGCTTGGTTCCTTCAAACTCGAAGGTGAAAAAGGCCTTCTGGATGAGCAGGGCCAGTCTGGGATGCAGATTATGGGCGTGGCCGAATGAGGTCGTGGGAAAAGACTGGCTTTCATGGATAACCCGGATTGTGTCTTTGTCCACCGCCCCCCGATCTGCCATGCGGTCGAGCACGGAGGAGGCGATGGGAGCTGCGGCGTAGTCTTTGTTGGCTACCCCCATAATGCTTCGGTCATGGCCCCCGGAGTAAATGACCTCATAGTCTTCACCCGGTACGATGCCCCGCTTGGCCAGCAGGGCTCGGGGGGCCTGGTTGCCGGAGTTTGAGGCCTGTTCAGTATGGGCGACGGTCTTCCCCTTTAAATCCTGCAAGGAGGTGATGGCGCTGTCGGCCGGTACGATGACCTGCATTTTATAGCCGTATTCGCCTTCTTCCGTGCCCATAATGGCAAAGGGATTGAAACCGGCCAGGTTGACCCCGAACGGGGTGGAGCCGGTAGAAAGCCCGGCCACATGAAGCCTGCCGCTGCGCAGAGCCTCGATCTGGGCCGCGTAGGACTGGGCTGAAAAGTAGCGGACGTGCTTTCCGGTCACCGCTTCCAGATGATCCAGAAAGGATTTGAACATGCCTTTATACAGGGCTGGGTCCTCAACCGGCACGTAGGAGAAGAATATGGTGTCTGGATTGACCCATTCGGAGCTGTCCAAGGGCAAATCAGCCACCATATCCCGGTTGTCATCACAGAATCGCGTATCCAGAACGCCCCGGTGGCTGCACTGCGTATTCTCAGCCAGCACAGGAGAAACCGGACTGAATACAGCCACAATCGCCGCCATGACCAGGATCAAAGAAAGCTGGCGGGCGATGTGCAGCTTCCGATTCTTTGGCCTGCTGGACATCGTCGCATGTGAAATCGTTTGAAAATTCATAACCATAAACATTGCCTCCCTTCAAGGTCGTTTGGCAGGAAAATCTGCCGTTAGTGCATGGATACCCCGGTGCGCGGCTCCGGACGCACGCCTGGTTCGAAGGGATATGACTATCTCTCGAGTGTTAAGAAATGAACACAACTGTGTAACGATTTCATAACAGTGATTGGCGCACCGTGGTTCAGATCTGCATGGCAAGATAGGGTGGGCAAGGCGGCGCTGTTAGGGTGAACGGTATTCTGTGAAGTGTCGGGGCCTTGGTGTTTGAGGTCTTAGTTCCGGCAAAGCACCGGGTGACAGAGCGGTGCAGGTGGCCGCAGAGGATGCGCTGGACCTGTGGATGTTTTTCAATGGTGGCTTAGGTGGCGGCAGCTCCTTGAAATGGAATCAGCTACCAAGCGCACGAGAGGTCCGTTGAACTGATTTGTTGTCAACACATTGTTTTCGAATCCTTTTCCCCGCACTTGAATCTGCAAGTGAAAGACATGCTTTTCTTAATTGGTTTACAGCTCTTAAGCGACTTGTGACCGCTTTTTCACTCATATCAATCTTCATCGAGTATCCCTTGTAAGTATTCAATGTCATCAAGATCTTGACCACTTTTTCGTAATGATTTGAGCATAATCAGCCCTTCTGGAGTTAAAACTTTTAACTTCCTCCCTTCCCAATCGACTGCAATTTTGCTATCCCAAGAAAATTTGATCTGTTGAGTGACAAGCAATAAATCCAAAACTAAATGCCCCCCTGATTCAGCATCAATTTTTGTCATTCGATGAATTTTGATAGCACCATTTTTAAATGACATTGGTGTTGCTTGAATGTTGAATCCAAGATTTGTTACTATTTGCTTTACCGTATCAAGAAAATCAGATTCTACCATAATATCAATATCAAGCGTAGCCCTTGGCCGAGCATAGACTGCTAAGGCCAATCCACCACACAATGCATAATCTATATTATTTCTATCAAATTCTTCAATAATATTCTTTAATTCAAACAACAAATTCATTTTTTTTTCACTAATTCATTGATTAAAAGAACTTCCAACTGACTTTTTGAATCGAGTGCACCCAGCTTCTTCATAAGCCGTGTCTTATCTATGGTACGTAACTGATCTCAAACCATTTTCCCCATTTTTTCTTGCGAAGTCAATCCAAAATTGGACCGAATGGACGAAACCTCCATTTACTTCAAGACACACACTCCATTTCCAATCGTTTCTCACCATTCAGACTCCTTTTTCAACCATTCGTCGCTTTCTCCTTGCCGGGCAACCCGCATTGATGGGATTTTGGTCACATGCCGACGGATCACTGAATTGTTATTTTTTCGGGGCGGCGAAGGAAACCTATTTCGGACTGGTCAGCGTTCTATGGGTCCTGCCCTGGAGCAGCGTCTGGCCGGTCAGGGGAGCAGATTCTCGCGGCAAAAAAAACGACCACTTCCGCCTTGGAGATCGTTCCGGATGCTACGCCCATTGTCAGCTTCTCCAACTCGTCATCGTTAGCCTTCAGCTCGAATCCGTTGGCAACCAGGAAAACTTCTGACGCTGCAAGAGCGACGCGCTTATTGCCATCTATGAACGGATGGTTAGAGCAAAGATGGTAGTGGTAGGCTGCTGCCATTTCCGATATCTCGCGGTGAAGGTATTCACCCGAAAACATGGATTGCGGCATGGCAACCGCGGACTCGAGAAGACCGCTGTCACGAAGTCCAATATCGCCACCGAACTCCTTGATAACGCGGGCATGAATCGTGACGATATCGTCGACAGACAGAAAAATGGAGGGTACTATCATTGAGCCAGTCGCTTGAGCACTTTTTTGCGCTTCTTGACCACGTAGTCGAGCGTCTCACCCAATGCCTCGGAATCGAGCTTGCTCGGCCGCGCAGGTGTCACGATGAGATTGCCGTCTTGAATCGTCAGCTTCACCTCTCCACCTTCAGCCAGTCCCAGAAGCTCCAGAATCGGCTTGTCGAGGATGAGGGCGTTGCTGTTTCCGACTTTACGGAGTTGTTTGATCATATCGACCTCCAAATTATAACTTTATTATAACTCAGATCGCCACCCCTGTCAACACATCAGGATGCTCTTTGTATACTGCTCCAACGTACCTTTTCAGGATTTTGTCATTGAAATCAAGGGACAATCAGTCTTTGTTTCAAAAATCAAAACCGGATCAGTATATTTTTTTTCGTTTGGCCATTGGGTCATTCATAGTTCGAATTTGTTTCGGATTTCGAATTTATAGTTCAGGGCTCACCTCCTCCTTGGTTCGGTTGGACCGATAGAAAATACGTTACCGAACTTACGACACAGAGCATTTAGCTGTCAGGATAATCAGCCGACTTCGTACCGGAAAATCCGACCGGGGAGGCCAGCACCGCCCCAATGACACAAGCGGCTGCCAGTATTTCCCGCCAACCCAGGAACTCGCCGAAGAGCAGCCAGCCGACCAGGATCATGGTGGGCAGTTCAAAACTGCCTGTTGCAGCGGAACGCGCCGGTCCCACCCGCGGCGAGGCGAAGATATACAGAAACTGCGGGATGAAGGCCGTGATCAGCGTGATGCCGATGATCAAAACCCAGTGATGCTGAACGTCGTAAAGCAGGTGTCCTGGTCCTGATTGCAGGACCAGGGGCAAGAGGCCGAGCGAGGCTCCCAGGCTTACACAGAGCATGCGCTCGATGACGGTCAGGCTGTGCCGGCACCCACTCAGCAAGACAATGATCAAGCCGAAGCTCATGGGGGCCGGCAGGGCCCAGAGAAGCGACGGCAGGGCAGCGGGCGGGATATTGCCGGGGGAAAAGGTCAACAAGGCAGCAATCCCTATCAAAAAAACAGCGAACAGGCCGCGCCGGGTCGGGCGATGTCCTAAAAGCAGCCAGGCAAAGAGCAGGGTGAACAGGGGGTAGGACATGTAGATGATCCCGGCGATTGCAACCGAGGCCACTTTGATGGATTCAAGATAGCCAATCCAGGACAAGCCCATGAGGGCGCCAATACTGCCGAGCAGCAGGGCTTCACCGCGTTTTTCCCGGCTAATTGGCAGGAAGGGCAAAAGGAGCATCGTGGGAAGCCCGAACCGGTAAAAGGCGACAGCCGCCGAACTTGTTCCACCCTGTTGGAGACTCTTGGCAAAAAGAGGCACCAAACCGAAACAAATGGCCGCCGTTACCAGAAGCATGGTCCAGGCGGCGGTTCCGGGGCGATGGGCCAGAAAATGGCGTGGTCGGTGTATTATCCGGTGTTTCATAGGAAATACCGTGCGCTTTTCCGCTGCATCAGATGGAGAGCTTGTTCCAGCGGAGCAGATGGGCGGCGATCAATCCGGCGATGAATCCGGCCGCCAGGTTGGAGGCCAGGGTGATGCCCAGGATCAGGACCGCGACAAAGACGTCCTTGCGCTCTCGCAAATCCATGATGGTCAGCGTCAACTGGGAACCGGCAAAAACCAGCAGGACCCCCAGGATGGACATGGGCAGCAGGTGCAAAAAGCCGATGATGTTTGGGCCGAAAACAAGGGCCAGGACCACGAAAAGCAGGCCGATCATCAGGTTCGAGCCGGCTGTTCGGGCTCCGAAGCGATAATGCGCCGCCAGTCCGCCTGCGCCGTGACACAGGGGCATGCCGCCAAGACAAAAGCTGAAGAAATTGGCCAGGGCCATGCTCAGACAGGCCTTGCGATTGGTGACCCGGGCCGAGCGATCGCCGAAGTACTCCCTGGAGAGATCGGTATAGGCCAGGACGGCATTGCCCAGGGTCATGGGCAACTGGGGCAGGACCAGGGCCAAGAGGGCAAAGCTGAAATCAGCCTTTCCCGGCAGTCCGAAGGGAAGCAGCTGCGGCAGGTGCAGGCCGAGGCCGGTCTCGCCCAGCTCCGGGCGCGCTCCCAGGCCGATTCCGATGACCAGGCCGCCCAGAACAACAATCAGACCGGCGGGAAATTTGGTGTTGTCCAGCAGGAGCAGGGTCATGAGAGCAACAGTTGCGCCGATGACCAGGCTGATGGGGACAGGGCCGAGGGCCTGTACAGCCAGGGCGGGTTCCACCGCCCCTTGCAGGAGCTGGTATTTGGAAGATCCGATCATAAACTTGACTCCGCCGGCCATGAGCAGGGTACCCGTGGACAGCTGCACCCCGCGGATCACCGCCAGCGGGGTGAACTTTCGGATCAGGCTGATAATTCCGGTGGCCCCGATGATCAGCAGGACGATTCCCATGAGCAGGGAGGAGGCCAGGATCTGGTCGGCCGTCAGGGAGGCGGCGATGGCGTAAGCCCCGATGACCTTCATGGGCTGGACCGGGACCGTGACCCCGAAATACAGACCGGAGAGAATAAAAAAGACCCCGATGCTGAAAAACAGGCCCAGGGGATCGAGGCCGTTGATCAGGACCAGGGCAATGGCGATGGGCAGCAGCGTTCCGAGATCCCCCAGGGAGCCGGCCAACTCGAGCCGGTTGAAGCGAAAGCGCGTGTCCATGGGCAAAAAATAGCAGAGCTTGTCAGGGGAGACAAGCACGGGTGTGCCGGTCGTGATGGTTTTTTGCTACAAGCCGGATTTCAGGACCATGTCCGTGATCGGTCCCCTGGATTTCTCCCCTTTAAGCACCATGTGCCCGTAGTTTTTCATGCCCTTGAATTTTTTGACCACCCAGTTCAAACCGTTGTTGCTGGCGTTCAGATAGGGATTGTCCACCTGCCTGGTATCCCCAAGACAGAAGCATTTCACGTCTTCTCCCATTCGGGTGAGCAGGGATCTGGTTTCGTTCCTGGACAGGTTCTGCATTTCATCGATGATGACCACGGCGTTTTCAATATTCATACCCCGAATAAAGGCAATGGGCAGGATCTCGAATTTTTTTGGGTTGAGTCGGACCGGCTCTGCATCCTGGTTCAGGAAAATGCGTTTGGCCGGCCTGATCTCATGCAGCTTGACCAGGAGATCGTGGACATAGCGGATATAAGGCGCCATCTTGTCGTCCAGGTTCCCGGGCAGATACCCCAGCTTGGCCCCGATTTCCAGGACCGGCTTGACGAGATAGATTTTGCGATAGGGGTTGGATTTGACCTCCAGGATGAGGTGCAGGGCCGCGGTCAGGGCCAGAAAGGTCTTGCCGTAGCCGGCCTCGGATTGAATGCTGGTCAGATCGATGCCTGGATTGAGCATGAGTTCCAGGGCCAGGTTCTGGTAGACGTTGCGCGGGGTGACTCCCCGAATCTGATGCTGATAGTCGATGGGCCTGGGCCCGTGTTCGTCATAAAAGAAGGGGCTCCCTTTTTTCCATTGAAACGAATTTGCAGGCGGAGCCTCGTCTGATTCGACAAAACCGGTGTACAGCTGGGATTCGCTTTGAAAAGGGTTGGCATCCCGGTAGGACTCGGATTGAATATCGAACAGTCTGGCCTTGATGCGCATGATCCGGTCGTTGGTGACCAGGATGGGATTCTCAAGGTGTCCCTCCAGGATTTCCATGAGGATGCGGTTGTCGTGCGTCGTGGCAGCATGGGAAGCGTTGGACAGCGGTTTGAGCAGCACGATGGAGGGGTCGGTCTCGATCATGGAAATGGTCTGGGACACGAGATGGGCGATGCGCTGGTCCTTTTTCAGGGAATCCAGCTCTTCCAGGACGGTGTAGGGCAGGATGATCTGATTTTCATTTCCGTTTTGAAGGGCTTTCAAGCACTTGGGGTTTTCGATGAGGACATTGGTGTCGACGACAAAGTGTTTTTGATCGGTCATAGGTCTCCTTGTTTTCCAGACTCAGGGTGTAATCTCGGCCGTCCGGCTCCTGCAGCGCTCGAGAAGACTCTGGCTGATGAGTAGAGCACCTTTTTGTCGCGGAGATGACAATTTGGTTTCAATTCCGGCACGCCAGAATCTCAATGAGGATTGAAGCTGGGGAACCTGTTCGTCATGTATGATTGTGATTAACATTGCCCTGTGACTCTGCAAAGATTGATTTGGAGTATTCATCTGGAGGGTGACGTTTTTTCCGATTTCCGTGGTTGGAAGAATAATTTCCGCACAAAATATACCCAGTTCCTCTGGAAGGTTCAAGGCAAAATTGGCAATCAGGATGCTCTATTGAACTTTTCTCTTGACAAAATGGTTCCTCCATTTTATAAAATCGCAAAATAGAATCGAGGTCCTTATGTTTCAGAAGGTTAGGCCAATTCGGACCTTTGAAGTCGTCTCCGAACAGATTCAGGACGCGATATTTTCCGGCAAACTCAGTCCCGGGGAGAAGCTTCCAGCGGAACGAGAGTTGATCAAGGAATTCGACATCAGCCGCCGGACGCTCCGGGAGGCCCTCAGAGTCCTTGAATTGAAAGGCCTTATTGAAATCAAGACCGGAACCAAAGGCGGGGCGGTTGTCCGTGTTCCCAATACCGAGCAGATGAGCGACAGTCTTGCCACCTTGATCCGGTATGAAAAGGCCTCCCTGTTGGATTTGACTGAATTCCGCATGGACCTGGAGGGGGCGGTTGCCGGGAGGGCCGCGGAAAAGGTCACCAAGGCCGATGTCCAACGGCTGAACAGGCTATTGGCAGAAGCTGAAAATCTTTTGAGCTCGGACCATTTTAACTGGAAGGCCTTCATGGATGTCGACCGCAGAACCCACCAGGCCGTTGCCACCATTGCCAGAAATCCCATCCACGAATTCGTGCTGCACTCCATTCACGAAAACATTCATCCCTATTACGAAAATTATCTGCCGAATAACAGGCTCGTGTCGCAACAGAATTACGATGACCTTGTTCAGCTGGTGACGGCCATTGCAGGAAAGAAGAGGGATGAGGCCGAACGCATTGCCAGAGAGCATATTCAGCATGGCTGGGATTATATGGAAAGTCAGAAAGACTCGATGTAAGCACAAGGGGTTTGCAGTCATTTTGGGATATAGTCTGGTGTCATTTTCTTTTTTGAACCTTTAGCCAGGACAAGGAGGTTTTCCCATGAAAAAAATGACAGTAACGGCAATTGGAATGGCAGTGGCGGTGCTTCTGACCATGACTGCCCTGACCGGAACAGGCCTGGCCAAAAAATGGCGATCAGGCCATCCGGCGGCTCCGGACTCAGTGGCCAACCTGACCCACGAACGGTTTATCGATCTTGTTGCTGAGAAAACCGATGGTCGAATCCAAATCGACGGGTATCCGGCGGAGCAGCTCGGTCCCTATCGCGACATGTTCGACAACGTGGTTCGGGGGATGCAGGAAGTGGGTTTTCTGCCGGTCAGTCCGGAATTTTCCCCCTCCCTGCAGGCCGTGTATACGGTCTACCTGGCCGACGACTGGGAACAGGGAAAAAAGATTTACGCCCCTGACGGGTGGATGTTCAAGCTGCTGGAACCGATTTTCAGCGATCTGGGGGTCAAGCTCCTGGGATTCTACTTCATTGGCATGGACGGTCTCGGCAGCACCAAAGGCCCGGTGGTCATGCCCAAAGACCTGGTGGAGCAGGAGATCAAGGTCAGGGTCTGGTGCCCGGCTGATCGCCTCTTTTTTCAGGAAATCGGTGCTCAGACCGTGGACATCGCCTTCTCGGAACTGTTCACCTCTTTGCAGACCGGGGTGGCTCACGCCCAGGACAATACGCCGGAGGTATCCTATACCCTGCTTCGGGATGTGACCAAGTACTACACGGACGTCGGGCACATCTTCGAACCTTTTGCGGTGATGATCAACAAGGACCTGTTTGACGGGCTCGCTCCGGAGACGCAGACGGCCATCCAGGAAGCCGCCACGGAAGCCCTGGCCTGGGGTAACAAAAAGTCCGAGGCGAGCGAGGAGGACTACTACCGGAAAATGGAAGAGGCCGGCATCACGGTCACCCGGCTCACGCCTGAACAAAGGGCCGCCTGGAAAGAATACGGCCGGGCCAGTTGGCAGGAATTTGAAAAAGTGATTGGAAAAGACATGATGGAGTATATCCGGGACCATGCTCAGTAAGTGCAGAGCTCTTCACCAAGTGCTAAAATTTGATTATTTTCCTGGACAAATATCTGCTTATAATAAATACGAAGCACGAAACTCGAAATTCGAAACAAGCACGAAATTCTAATGTTCTAAATTTGAAACAAAGACAAGAAAAAAAATTTAACTATAAAAGATAATTATGCTTTAACTCCTCCTCTTGCGTTTCGAATTTTGTATTTTTGGCATTCGAATTTCGGGGCTTCGAATTTCGGATTTTTTTATTCCCTTCCGATCTTAGTAGCGAACATGCTCTTAGCATTGTCACTGTATTAACGAATATGTGTACTAAGGCGGTCCATCCGGTACAGACTGATCCTTCCGGGTGGACCGACCCGTTTTAAAAGGGGCGGCGCCATGCAGGTCGACTTCAAACGAATCATGCACTGGATCCATGTGATCGAGGACATCGGGCGTATCACAAGCATCGTCCTCATGACCGGGCTTGTGGCCCTGCAGGTCATATTCAGGATATTTTTCGAGTGGTCCTCCCCGGCCTGGGAAGAGGCGGCCAGGTTCATTATGATCTGGTCCATTTTTATCGGTGCGATCGTCACCACCCGGGAAAACGGTCATATCAAGATGGGAGGGATCTTTAATACAGGAGCCGGGAAGAAGTGGTTCGACGTCGTGGAGAAAATTGTCTGCATCGGCTTCATGATCATTTTTGTGGTCTGGTCCTGGGAGTTTGCCGCGTATTCCATTGATAAATCCATGCAGTCCATTGTTCTCAGGCTCCCCCTGATCGTGGTGCACATCTGCTTTCTTGTCTGCAGCCTGTTTATCGTGTTTCATTTCATGGTCCACCTCGGAAAGCATGTCCAGGATCTTTTTGCCTTTTACAGGAGAGATCGGGCATGAGCATTCTCCTGCTGTTCATCGGTCTGACCCTGGTGATGATCATCCTCGGTTTTCCGCTTTTTGTCTCCTTCGGTATCGGGGGACTCGGCATGATGCTGGTTCTGGATATCGATTCCGGTTTTGCCGTCCCCTGTATTTTCCGCAATCTCAATTCATTCGTCCTCATGGCCATCCCGTTTTTCATCTTTGCCGGAGGCCTGATGACCGCCTCGGGCATTTCCAGCAGGATCGTGGCGTTTGCCAATACAGTGGTGGGGCGCTTCAAGGGTGGACTGGGCATTGTGACGATTGTGTCCTGTGCGCTTTTCGGCGCGATATCCGGCTCCTCTTCAGCCGCCGTGGCCAGCATCGGCATGATCATCCTGCCCCAGATGGAAACCTACGGCTACAAGCGTGAATATGCCACTGCCCTGGTAGCCTGTTCCGGTCTGCTCGGCCAGTTGATTCCTCCGAGCATTCCCATGATCCTTTTCGGAATGATCACCGGCACCTCTGTGGCTGCATGCTTTCTGGCCGCGGCCGTGCCGGGGCTGTTGTTGATGCTGGCCTATTTCCTTATCAATTACCTGTGTTGTCGCCGGAAATCGGAAATCAGGGTAGAAGCAAAGCTCCCATTGGCCGCCACCTTGAAACAGCTTGGGCGATCGACGCAAAAGGCGGGGTTTGCCCTGGCCATGCCGGTGATCATCCTGGGGGGGATCTATGGTGGATTTTTTACGGCGACAGAGGCCGGGTGTATGGCTGCGGTCTATGCCATAGGGGTGGGTTTGGTGCGGCGGACTCTGACCAGAAAGGCCTTCCTGCAGGCAGCTGAAGAGACCGCGAGCATTGAAGGGGCCATAACCTTCATCATCTGCTTTATTTTTGTTATGAGCCGCATTTTCACCTATGAGCGGCTTCCGGATCAGATTGCCCAAGCCATGCTCAATATCACGGAAAACAAAATCGTCCTGTTGTTGCTCATCAATCTCTTCATGCTCTTGATGGGCATGATCATGGACGATATCAGCTCAATGCTTCTGGCCACGCCCCTTTTGCTGCCTCTGTTCCTGGAGCTGGGCATCCATCCGGTGCAAATGGCCGCGATTATGGCCGTCAATCAGGGAAGCGGGCAGATGACGCCGCCTGTGGCCACCAATCTGTTCACGGCCGCCCGGGTGAGCGGGGTCCCGGTTGCGGCCTTTGTGGGTGACTGCATTCCCTTTTTGGTTTTCGGGTCCTTGCCCGTGCTCCTGCTGACTACGTTCGTGCCTGCAGTCTCGCTTTGGCTCCCGAACCTGATCATGGGGGGCTTGAGCTGAATGCGATGGAGAACTGCACTTCATTATTTTTCCTGACTGAGGGCGAACCCGCGGCTGAACTGCTCCTGCAGGAGCATGAAGACCAGGAGCGAGGGCAGCAGGGAAATGATGGCTCCGGCCATGACCACGCCCCAGTTTGTGGCGTCCTGTCCTGCAGTCATCATGGACAGGCCCACCTGCACCACTTGATACTGATTTTCCCTGATCACGATCAGCGGCCAGAGATACTGATTCCACATGTAGACAAATTCGATGACCGCCAGCGCCGCGATGACATTCATGGACATGGGCAGCAGGATGTGCCAGGCAAAGCGGATGGGTCCGGTGCCGTCAATGCGGGCCGCATCCATCAGGGCCGTGGGGATCTGGAGAAAATGCTGCCGAAACAGGAAGGTCCCGGTTGCAGAAGCCAGGAATGGAACGATCAGTGCGGCGTAGGAGTTGGCCCAGCCGAAATCCGCCACAAGGTCGAAGAGGGCGACGATCATGATTTCCGTAGGCATCATCAGTGTGAGCAGTATAAACAGAAAAACCCAGTTTTTCAAGGGAAAAGCAAAATAGATCAAGGCCATGGCCGCGGCAAAGGCAATGCAGGTTTTGCCCACGGTCACGGCCAGGGCGATGACAAATGAATTGAGCATATACCGGCCGAGGTGGTATTCCGTCCAGACCCGGACATAATTCTCCACAAGGGCGTCACCAAAGCTGAACTGCGGCGGATAACTGAAAATCTGGGTCGCGGTCTGGGTGGAAAAGAGAAAGGCGAGAAGCACGGGAGCCGCGATGACGAGGACGCAGCTGATCAGGGCGGCATGGGTCAGGACACGTTTCATGGAGAGCTCAGCCATTTACCTCGAGTAATGAACCCGGTTTTTGGAGATTCTGAATTGCATGAGAGTGAGGGCGATAACAATGACAAAGAGCAAAACGGATTGGGCTGCGGCAAAGCCTGTCTTAAAGTACTCGAATCCGTCCCGGTAAATGCTGTAGATCATAATGGTGGTGCTTCCGGCCGGACCGCCCTTGGTTAAAAGATCCACAAAGGCGAAACTGTCGAAAAAGGCGGCGATGGTGTTCATGATCAAAAGAAACAGGGTCATGGGCGAGAGCAGGGGCAGCAGAACCTTCTGAAAGCGCTGCCAGGGACCGGCGCCGTCGATGATTGCGGCCTCCAGGATGTCCCCTGGAACGTTCTGCAGGGCGGCCAGATAGAAGACCACGTTGTAGCCCAGGGCCTTCCAGACTGAAGCCAGGATGACCACGCCCATGGCCAGAACCGGGGAGGAGAGCCAGTCCGGTTTCAGGCCCAGCAGAAGATCGAAAAAGTAATTGACGATGCCCACCTGGGCGCTGAACAAAAACAGGAAGATCACACCGGCCACGGCAGGCGGCAGGGCGTAGGGCCAGATGAGCAGCAGGCGGTAGATGCGTTTTCCCTGAATCCGGGAGTTGGCCAACAGGGCCAGACCGAGGCCGAAAGCCATGCTGAGCACGACACTGCCGAGGACAAAGACAAAGGTGTTTTGAAAGATTCTCAGGTAGCTGGGATCCGTGAACAGGGTGACGTAGTTCTCCGTTCCGATGAACATCTGCTTGATGCCCAGGAAGCCGACCTGATAAAACGACAGGGCAAAGGTCCGCCAGGTTGGATAGTAGAGAAACGTGATCAGGATGATGAAGGTGGGCAGCAGCAGGATGCAGGCCAGGAATCGATTGTGAAAAACGTTGTGCATATTGGACATTCTTCTGGTATCTGGTGTCTGGTTTCTGGTGTCAGGCAAAAAAAGATAATGCTATATCAAGGTGTTAAACCCAGACACCTCGTATGAAACATCAGACGAATAAAGTCACAATTCCAAGCATTAATCAAAGCTCGTCATTGCGAGCGAAGCGAAGCAATCCCTCAGAAAAATTTCTTGCCAGGGATTGCTTCGGCGAAGACGCCTTGCCCGGTTCAATACTGGCCAAAGGCCAGTGCCGTGAATCGGCATTTAACTGGGCGAGCAATGACGGGTTACAGTGACAGTAAGCCGGTAAAACGAAGTTTCTTCGAAAGAGCTCTGGAATGATATCCGGTTGAGGCTCCAGACATGCCGCCTGGAGCCTCAAAGCGGATTTTACTGCATTTGCCGGTTGTATTTTTTCAAAGCGCTGTCCGCCCGCTTGTCTGCTTCCTGGAGAGCGGTCTGCACGTCTGTGCCGGAGAAGATCTTCTGCACGGCATCAGTGACGATGGTCCGCAGTTCCGGGAACATGCCCAGCAGGGCCCCCTGGGTGGCCCGGGTGGGTTTGGTCTGCAGGAGCTGATCAAAGGCCGCCCGATAGGCCGGGTTTTTTTCAAACCAGTGCTGGACTTCCAGGACATCCACCGCGCTTTTGCGGACCGGAAAATAGCCGGTTCCTTTGTGCCACCGGACTTCATTTTCCGTATTGGTGAACCAGAGGAGGAATTCTTTGGTGGCCTGGTTCACGGCTTCAGGATGGCCCTTGGGCAGCCACAGGCTGGCCCCCCCGACAATCACGCCCTGCAGCTCGACGCCGTCCGGGGCCGGCAGGAACCCGGTGCCAAGCTCAAAGCCGTTGTCCGCAGCCGCATTCTGCATGATGGTCACATCCGAGGTTGAGGTGATGTGCATGGCCACCTGACCGGAAATAAAGAGGCTGTTCGAACCGTCCCAGTCTTCGGGTTTGCCGGAGTAGGCGTAGTAGCCTTGATCGTAGAGCTCTTTCCACCAGTTCATGATTTTCATCATCGGCTCGGAATCCACCAGGATATCCGTGGCTCTGGCCGCACGGCCGTTTTCGTTGTTGGCCAGCAGGGCTCCCTGGTTGGCCATCCACTGCTCCACGAACCAGCAGTGCAGGGGCCAGGTGATGCCTTTGGGGGCGGCTCCGGAGTCGACAATGGCTGCACAGGCCTCAAGCACCTCGCCAAAGGTCTCCGGTGGATTGTCAGGATCGAGGCCGGCCTTTTTGAACAGGGTCTTGTTGTAATACAGAATCGGATTGGAAGAGTTGAAGGGGATGGAATTGAATTTCCCGTTGATGCGGTAATAGTTGGCCACCCCGTCCACGAAATCCTCCAGCATCGCAAAATCGCCCTGGCGCACGGTGTCTTCAAAGGGCATAAAGATGCCGGAATCCAGGGCGACCTGGCTGCCGACTTCGAAAATTTGTACGACATTCGGGGGCGTTCCCTGTTTATAGGCCAGAATGGCCGCATTCAGAGTGTCCCGGTAGCTGCCCTTGTACTCGGCAGAGACTTCGACGTTTTGATGGGTGTAGTTGAAATCTTCGACCATACGTTGGATGAAGGCGGCCCGTTTCCCACCCATGGCGTGCCAGAAGGTGACTTCGGTTTTGTCGGCGCCAAAGGCATTGGCGGCCAGCATCAGGACCAGGGCGACACTGCAAAGCATGCGTTTCATACGACTCTCCTTTTTTTGATGTTCAATGAAAAAGTCCTGTTCAGGACGCGACCCACTCTTTTTTTGTTCGTATACCCTTGAAGTACATTCTTTTGGGTATGCTCGTTGCAACACATTGATTTTCTGATATTCAACACTATTCAATTATCAATATTCACTCTTCAATGACCTATCCTGACTTGGGTGCTGGCCGGGACTGAGATTGCATCCGCTGCTTCCTGAAAAGATGTGCATATCGTGTGTATAAAATCCCAGCCTCAGGTCCTGCCCTTCCTTTGTGCGCAAGGCTCCTGGCTGCCTGATGAGCATTGTGTTCCGGCCAAGGGACACATGGAGCAGGCTTTCACCGCCCAAAGGCTCGCACAGGTCCACTTTGGAGACCCAGCAGACCAGGTCCCTGGGCTTGGGGTGATGATTGGAGAGGACATGAATGTGTTCCGGACGGATCCCCAGGGTGAAATCCTCTTCTCCATTCAGGGCGGGGAGCCGCTCAGGGGGCAGAGGAACCGTCAGGTTGTCGTCACACTGAATCAGGGAGGCATCATCCAAGACCCCGTTGAAGAAGTTCATGGGGGGAGAGCCGATGAAATCCGCGACAAAGGTGTTGGCCGGCTGGTGATAAACTGTTTCCGGCGAGGCGAACTGTGCGAGTCGGCCCTCATTGAGGATGGCGATGCGATCAGCCATGGTCATGGCCTCGGTTTGATCGTGGGTCACATAGACCATGGTGGTTTTCAGGCTGCGCTGCAGCTGTTTGATTTCCACCCGCATCTGATTGCGGAGTTTGGCATCAAGGTTGCTCAGGGGTTCATCCATCAAAAAGACACTCGGTTCCCGGACAATGGCCCGGCCCATGGCCACACGCTGGCGCTGTCCTCCTGAGAGTTCCCGGGGCTTGCGCTCGAGGAGATCCGAGAGGCCCAGTTTGGCGGCCACTTTGAGAACCGCCATGTCTTGCTTGTCTTTGGGTATTTTTTGCAGCTTGAGGCTGAAGGCGATATTCTTTCTGACGCTCATATGGGGGTACAAGGCATAATTCTGAAAAACCATGGCCACATTACGTTCCTTTGGTGAGCGTCCCGTCACATCCAGATCATTGATCAGGATACGGCCGGAGGAGATCGGTTCCAGGCCGGCCAAAAGACGCAGCATGGTGCTCTTGCCGCAGCCGCTGGGACCGACAAACACCACAAGTTCTCCCTGCTCGATCCTGAGGGAGATTTCGGCAATGGCCTGAACATCGGCAAAAGACTTGCTGACGTTGTCAAAGGCAATGGTACTCACGAATGCGTCATTTATCCTGTGCATCAAAGATTGCCGGGCAGCCCGGATCGATGGATTCATGTCTATCGCGATATTTTTTCGTGAAGATGACGATTTGGTCTCAGTTGCAACACGACGCTGGAAAGGGAAGTTGGAAGGGTGATGGTATACAACGATCAAATCCAAGAAGGTTCTCGAAGGCATTGGGGGAGTTGCAGGCAAGCGTATCTCGTGTAACAGAAAAGATACATCGATGAGATATCCCTGAGAATTTGTTCTGCTGGACTGCCGAGAATCCTAATAAAACGAGATCCGTCAAGGGCTCAAGACTCTTCACAAGGGAGGGCGGTATGCGTTTGCGAAATTCGGAAATTCTGGATTGTGTCACCCGGGAATTGCAGGACCTCAAAATGGAAAACGAGAATATGAAGGGCTTGCTGAGCGGAATTGACAAGACCTTTGCCGATGTTGTGGACCGGGCTGCCGCTGAATCCGCGGAAAAGAATTATATTCTGCGCTATACGCATAATTTGAAAAAAATCAATTCATTGGAACAGGCGCTCGCCAATATGGAGAAGGAGTCCTACGGTCTGTGCCGGAGGTGCGGGGAAACCATCGGCTTGCGGCGGCTCCTGGCCATTCCGGATGCCCTGCACTGCATTGGGTGTCAAAATGAGCTGGATTCGATGTGAAGTCTGAATTCAGGGGCTAGTGGTGAAGTCCGCCTTGCTGGTTTTAAACACTCTGAAGGAGCGTTCCATCTCAGACGGAGAGGGCGTGTTCCGGGTTTGTCCTGCCGAGTTCGGCCAGATACTGTTCTGCTTCCCGCCGTCCCATGAACCGTTTCAATAGTTTGATGTCGGTCTGGAGCAAGTCGACGATGATCAGTCCGTCAAAGCTCCCAAATGAACGATCGTGGTGAAATCCGGCGATTTTCCCGCCGAGCTTGAGGTAGTGCTTGAGCAGGATCGGAAAACGGCGGCCGTTGGATTCAAAATCAGCGATGACGGCATCCAGAACCCGGGTATCCAGACTGGAAAGCGATTGGATCATCGTCCATTCATATTTTTTGATTTTGAATTTCGGACACCGCTTGCCTTGGACCTTGCAGGCCATTTCCGGCTGGTAGAATTTGGAGTGGAGATGGTTGATCAGGCTCTGCACCGAAACATCGGTATAGGCCTGGCTGATGCTCACCGGTCCGAACAGATACCGGTAGCCCGGACGTTTGGCAATAAATTGCCCGATACCTTTCCAGAGGAGGAGCAAGGGGAAATACTCCCGCTGATACTCGGGGACAATGAAGGAGCGTCCCAGCTCAAGGGATTGCGGCAGTGCCTTGAAAAAATCCGGTTTAAATTGAAACAGGGTGGAGGTATACAAGGCCTTGACCCCGCGTCGGGTTTTCAATAACCGATCCACCCGTCCGATGCGATAGGCGCCGGCCACTGTCTGGCGTGTTGAATCCCAGAGAATCAGATGCTCGTATGTCTGATCAAACAGATCCAGGTCCAGGGAGCGTCCCGTTCCCTCGCCTTCTCTCCTGAAGGTCAGTTCCCGAAGGCGGCCGATTTCATGGAGCAGATGCGGTATCTGGCCGGCCTTTGCCTCGAAGACGAGAAGCGGAGAGCTGTCGATCAAGACCTGGTTCGGCGGCAGTGCCTGGATATCATTGTTGATCAGGCGACGGTTCAAGGGCGCGGCCATGGGTTGCTCTTTTCGGGTCTTTGGAATGCGATCCAGCAGGAGTTTCGGGCAGTTTCTTTTTTTTGAGGATCGTTTATCCAGGGCGTAGGTTCTGGCCCGTAAATACCAGGTGGCGACTTCATCTGAAGGGAGCTGCTTCAGGGTTTCAGCCTGGATGGGTCTTCCGGCAAACATGGTGATCCGTCTGCCGGTTTTGTTCAAGAGTTCTCTGGGAAGCATGGCGGTCCGTAGCCTGGGATGGATCAGGCCGGTGTAGAGAAAAGAACGGCTGTTGCACCCCGGGAAGAACACAGGCAGGACAGCCGTCCCGCTTTTCCTGATCAGTTTCGTTGCCGTGAGCTGCCAGGGCGGATCGTTGACCGTCTTGGTTTTGAGCTGCCAGTGGGCCACTTCGCCGGCTGGAAAGATGCAGAGGAGACCGCCGCCTTTGATCCAGTTCAGGGCGGATTTGAGACCATGCAGATTGGTTCGTGTTGCGGCAGGACCTCCGAACGGGTTCACGGGGATGATCAAATCCCGGATTTCTGGAATTGAGCCGAGAAGGGCATTGGCCAGAAATCGGACGTCAGTTCGAAAAGGCGCAAGCGCAGCGGCCAGAACCATGGCCTCCAAACCGCCGAAGGGATGATTGGAAATGATGATCAGTGGTTGACCCTGGGCTGGAATATGTTTGAAGCCGTGTCCCTGCAGATCAATCTCCACGTCCATGGTTTTGAGCAGGTTTTGGGGAAAATTGTGGGCAGGCTCCAAGGGCCGGGTTTGTCCGTAAAGCCGATCCAAATGATGGATTTTCAAGATCCGCAGGAACATTTTGAGCGTTCTCCGGCGAATTGCATCGGAGATTCCTTGAGGCTCCTGACTCTTGCACATCATGCCAAGAAGATAATCGACCAGAAGGGAATGACGGGGTGGGTGCTCCATGATCATGCCATTGTCCATAACAGGTTATCGATGCGCTGCAGATCTCGCAAAGATGCGCTCTACCCCTGTTGTGTAACAACTGCATGACCAAATGATGACGGTTGTGTTGTATTTTAGCAGCTCAGAAATCTCGGAAGGTGTCAATTGCTGTTACGATTCCAGCCTATTTTTTTCTTGACGCTCAGGAAAGCTCCACGATAGGTTTTGTTGAATATTTTCTGGTTTCTGGGGTCAGCCCTGCCGCTGGCCGCAGACGTCCAGTTTGATCGAAAAAGAAACGAGTCACCTCCTCCGTCACCCCGGCGCAGGCCGGGGGCCAGCTTTTCAGTCTGGATTCCGGCTCCCGGCGTCGCTTTTCAAGCTATGCCGTGACAAGTCCGTCTTCGCTCAGAAGCTTCCGGCTTCGCTCAGAAGCTACGACGTGACAAGCCGCCGTGACAAGTCGCCGGAATGACGGAGTAAGACAAATCGAGTTTCATACGAACGCGGTCGCTGTCCACGCTGACACATATTTAAATGAAGTTTCATACGAGCGTTGGAGGTTCGATATTCATTCCTTCAGGCAGAATTTGAACGTCCAACGTTCGATGTTCATTCTGCCACGCCCGTTGGTTCAAAAAAGTCTGAAGTTTCATACGAGGACAAGAAATATAAAGCTATATCAAGGCGTTAATTTCAGACACTCTCCGAGGCGTAGGCTCTACCCTCCGTCCTGGAGGCCCGACACCCCTCCGGGGACGTAGGCTGAAACCTCAAAAAGAGGCAAGTAATATCACAAAATGTCCAATAATTCCATCAAACTTACGCATACGGTACAGATCTCTGAAATTGCAAAGAGGCCGAAACGAACAGCACCGACTCCCGGGATTTCCAAATACGAAAAACCTCAATGAATGACGACCGTAAGTATATGAATCTCAATCAGTTGAAGATATTTTACGTCGTGGCCAAGAATTCAAGCTTCAGTTCCGCCGCCGCCGAGCTTTTTATCACCCAGCCTGCCGTGACCAAGGCCATTCAGAGGATGCAGGAGCATTATGACATCAAGTTCATTGACATCGTCGGAAAATCACTCGTCTTGACCGATGCCGGTCGCTCCTTATTTTCCATCGCCGAGAAGATCTTTGATCTGGAAAATCAAGCCAGTGAGGCGCTGCGGGATTTTCAGCACCAAAAAGCCGGGAACATCCGGATCGAATCGAGTGAAAGTTTCGGCTCCTATTACCTCCCGGATATTATTATTCCTTTTAAAAAGCAATTTCCAGGCATTGACATATCAAAGATCATCCTTCCCACGGACATGGTGGCGGAGAACGTGGCCCATTTATTCGTGGATATCGGTTTTATATCCTACTGGGTCGACAATCCAAAGCTGCGTATTCGGAAATTGCTTGAGGACAGCCTGGTGATTATCACCTCCCCCGGCCATCCTCTGGCCGGCACAAAGTCCATTGCACCGTCCGATTTGCAGGGCGAATCCGTGATCATGCATGAACGGGGCTCAGCCCCCCGTACGGCCTTTGATACCTATCTCATGAGACATGGACTCCCGGTCAATTTCTCGCTGGAGTTTTCCAGCAACAGGGCGATCAAGGAAGCGGTCAAGCAGGATCTCGGGATCGCCCTGATGTCACACGGGGTGGTTCGGGAAGAGGTCCAGGAGGGCAAGCTTTGCTCGATCCCCCTGGCTGAACCGGATATGAAACGGGAATATTACTTGATTTATCACAAGGACAAATACATTTCACAATCCCTGGAGTTCTTTCTCCAGACCGTGTTTACCTGGGCGGAGCACTACGCCGGGGAACTCAAGCGATAAGACCTCAATCCTCCCGATTGCGAGCCTGTCTTGTTTCCGCGTCTGTGTAGATGGCATCCAGCTCGGACTGCACGCTCTCCGGAAGCGGCTCAACCGCATGGGTGGCAATGATCTCCCGGGCCGCTGCATAGGCCTTCTCCACGACATCCTGACTGCCCGAGGCCTCCCAGGTCTCTCTGGACCTGCGGTCAAAGAGCTTGACCTGGGACTGTTCGCGCATGTGCGCAAAGGTATGTTCATGGGTGATGAACTCCCCTCCGGGACCCACGTCCCGGATCACATCATAGGCAAAGAGCTCATCGGATATGGGCATTCCCTGAATGGACCGCAGGACTTTGTCCAGCATTTCGGACTGCAGCAGAGCCTGGGCATAATCAAAGGTCATGCCGCTATCGAGCATCCCCAAGCCATAAATCAGGTTGGTCCCTGCCAACGCCGGCAACATGGCTGTGAGCGTAAACTCGTGGGCGGCTTGTGCGTCCGGGCGTTTGCTGTCAACCTAGCCGCCTGAGGTCCAGGACGGCAGTTGATAGAACTGGGCCATTTTAGCGATAGCTGCGCTGAAAAT
>CAZUMF010000012.1:0-36641 GCA_964621385.1 uncultured Desulfohalobiaceae bacterium | reverse complement strand
ACGCCACCTGGTCCAACTCGAAACAGCCCACTTTCGACTGGTCCGGGGCCGTGGACCAGGAGTCCCTGATAGACGGGTACTTTGTCTATTTCGGGCCGGACAAGAATGCCGATCCAGTCTCCAAAGGGACCTACCAGACCACGACCAGCTATACCCATAACGCCGGCCTGACCAGCGGCCAGACCTACTACCTGGGCCTCCAGGCCAAAAACAAGGCCGGCCTGGTGGCGCAGGCCGCTTGGGAGGCCTTCTCCTACAAATATGACGGCGTCTTTCAGGGCTTCGATGGAATTGTGGCCTCTTTTCCTTTGAATGGGGATGCAGTGGACGGGTCCGGCAATGGCCATAACGGCACGGTCTTTGGCGGAGGGGACTGGTCTACAGGTATTTTTGGTCAAGCCCTGAGCCTTGACGGTCAGGACGATTATGTGGCCGTGGACAATTTGGTCTACGATGGCAGTGCGTATTCCGAACTCAGCGTGGCCGCCTGGGTCAAGACCACAGCCGACAATCAACCGATTGCCTCCTGGGATCGCAGCGAATACTGGCGACTCGGTATCGGGACCAATGGTGATGCCGGCAAACTGACCTTCCATGTGCAATCCCAGGATATGTCGGGGAACAGCACGGTGAACGACGGGAACTGGCATTTCCTGGCCGCAACCTATGACCAGGGCACGGCCCGCCTGTATGTGGACGGGCAATTGGATGCGGAATATACCGGGATGTCTTCGACCTTTGGGACTGGTGTGACCCGATACGGATTTTTGGGCGCGTATTCCGAAGCAAGCTCCTATAATGGTGACAAGGGCTCAGGGAATTTGTTTTCTGGGAGCATCGATGCGCTGCGCATTTACGATATAGCCTTATCGCCCGGGGAGATCTCTTCTTTGCAGAAGGGGGGAATGAACCTCAGCATCGCCGGAGGGACGGCCTGGACCAATTCACAGACCGTTGATCTCGAACTCACAGCCACGGATCTCCAAAGCGGGGTTGCCGGGATGCAGCTTGCCGATAGCGGTAACTTCACCAACGCCACTTGGCAAACCTACGCGCAAAGCGTGAGCGCTTGGCCCCTGCCGCCCGGGGACGGCCCGAAATCCGTGTATGCCAGATTCAAGGACGGTGCCGGGAATCTCTCTTTGCCCATTTCCGACAGCATCGTCTTGGATACTGAGGCGCCAAGCGTTCAGATCACAGCACAGGAGACCCTCCTCTGCTCTTTGAATGCAACGTTGAGCCTGAATGCGACGGACGGCAATGGAACAGGCCTCATGGGCCTGCGCTTCAGTTTTGACGGCTCGAACTGGGGAGAATCCCAGAATTACAACGCCACCACAACACTGCCGTTGCCTGAAGGGGGTGGACCAAAAAGCATTTTCGGACAAGTTCAGGACAAAGCCGGGAACTGGTCTCAGCCGGCCGAGACTGTGGTCACAGTGGATCAGACGCCGCCCTCCAAGCCGTCCAGTGTTGTCGCCACAGTCAATGCCACCAGCAACAGCACCTTGACCTCCGGCCAGTGGACCGCTGTGCCCACCCCCCATTTTGTCTGGTCCGGGGTTACTGATGCCGGCTCCGGTGTGAAGGGCTATTCTGTGTATTGGGGGACGAACAGCACGGCGGTACCGGAGCAGGCGGGCCTGTTTGTCCAGAATGCGTCCTACACTGTGACCGAACCCATGCAGAACACCGAATCCTATGTGTTGCGACTGCAACTGGAGGATCAGCTGGGTAATATGACTCCGCCCTGGACCGCCTATACCCTGCACGCCGATCAAACCGCCAGCTTTTTCAACATAACCCAAGGGACCTCCCAGAAGACCAAGGGTGATATTGATGACCTCCACGAATGCAGCACCCCGGTCAATTCTGTGTTTATCGAGGCTTCAACTTCAGACAATGACAGTCTGAAGGTCACGGTTCAAGGGTACGACGCCCAAAATGGACAATGGGAAACCCTGTATTCCGGGAAAGGCGGCAGCGGCATACAACTTGATACCCAGTATCCATCGAAGCTGTTTCACAAAATCAGGGTGCAGCTTGATGATACGGAAAACAATGATACCATCTATTATGAGTATCGTTTTGAAAATACCAACGATCATCCCCTTCTCATTGATTCCGGCAATCATTTTACAACAAACGCAACCGTGACCCTGACCCTTGATGCTCAGGACCAGGAGAGCGGGACGTCCATGATGCGCATCGCCAATGACGCCAATTTTACCACTGCGGTCTGGGAGCCCTATGCCGAGCAGAAAGACTGGACCCTGGTCGGTTCCCAGCCCGGGACCTATACGGTCTATGCCCAATTTCAGGATCAGGCCGGCAATCTGTCCGGCCTTGCTTCTGATACCATTGAACTGAGTACCGATTTTGACGCCGATGGTCTGCCCAATGACCAGGAGCAAGTCCAGGGTTTGGACCCTTATCGAGCGGATTCGGATGCCGACGGATATCCGGATGCCGTGGACGGCGTGGATAATAGGACCGCCAAAGACCGCACAGTCTTCAGCACCATACGAAACAGGGTGCCGGTGGTCTTCAAGGGTCAGGACATCATGACCTTGTATGAGACGAGTCTCAGGGCAAGCGATCTGTCCGTAACCCTGGATGCCAACTCCACGGCCCTCGGCATCCAGGCAAGCGTATCCCTGGGCTGTCTGCCCTTTCTTGATCCGAAGTGTGAGGCCTTTGTTTCCTTTGCGGAATATCAGGGCCGCACCTACGCCCTGAGTCAAGCCTCTGATCTGAGCTTGGACGATGCCCGGGAACTGGCCTTTGCCCACGGCGGACAGCTGGTGAGTATCAGCTCTGCAGAAGAAAACGCCGTTCTCAGGGACCTCTATCTCCTGCCAGGGGACGATCCGCTGCTGATCGGCTTGAACGACCAGGACCAAGAAGGCGCCTGGGTATGGAGCTCCGGGGAGGACAGCCAGTACACGAACTGGATGAGCGGCGAACCGGACGGCCAGGAGGGTGCAAACTGGGCCGAAATCCGGCCGGACGGGTATTGGCAGGACAGCCAGACCCCCCGCAAAGCCCTTGTGGAGTGGCCGGCAACGGGCCCCCTGGTTGTGTGGCTTGCCTGGAACCCGGAGTCAGCCCAAGATTTTGACGGCGGTCAACCTGTCACGCTGACGGTCAACGGAACAGCCGGAAACAGTCTGACCCAAACCATCAGTCTGCCGGTCCAGAATCCACTCTGGGAATCCACAGGCTCCAACGTCAGTCCGGAAACGGCGGATGCGATCCAGGCCTACCAAGGCGTCCGGGGAAAAATCGGCACGGCCGAAGATAAAGATTATTTTGCCTTCCAGGTTTCCAATGCCAGCCTCTATCGCTTTGAAGTCCTGCCCCAAAAGGGGAGCCAAGCCTTCACCGACGTGCAGGTCATGGACAGTTCGGGTCAGGTCTTCGCCGGAACCTCCACATCCGGGGATGGAGCACTGCTCATGGATGCAGGCTTGGCGCCAGGGACCTATTGGCTCAAGGTCAGCTGCCCGCAGGGCTTTGTCTCATTTTATGAATACGGTCTCAAGTTCCGTCCGGTGGCCGGCTTCAAAGGGCCGAACAGCATACAAACAGTTGCGTATGACACCCAGTACAGCGGCCGCCTCATGAATATGGTTGCTGAAGATCTCTACAGCTTCAGCCTGGACAAGGCCAAGCGGCTGCGGGTTGATTGTCAGGTCGAGGGCGACAGCGCTTCGGCCTTTCCGTATCTCCGCTTCACAAACGAAAGCAACGGCACAAGCCAGGTTTTCCCGGTTGCAACCAGCCTGAGCCAGGATTTCGCCCGCGCCCCGGGGCAGTATTCCCTGGCCGCAGGGATGAACGGAACCTCCACAGTCCCGGTCACCTATACCTTGCAATTCAAGGACTTGGGCTATGCCGAGGTGGAAGACAATGGTCAGCTTTCCCTGGCGACTCCCATGCCTTTGCAGGATCCCATGCTGGGAGCGCTTCAGGATGCCGCGGATACCGATTATTTTGTTTTGGAGATTGAACAGCCCCAGGCCCTGGATATTCTCCTCGAGCCTGAAGCCGGTCAATCCTTTGATCTTGAGCTTCTCTACAGCGGCCAGGTGATATATGACGCCCAGGAGCATTGGATTGAGACCGCCCTGTATCCCGGTTCGTATTATCTCAAAGTCGACGGGGCTCAGGGAAACTATCGCCTCACGGCCACTCCGGTACAGGGGGTGCAGCGGGAGTTTGAACCGAATAACGGACCGGCCTATGCCAATGCCTTGAACCAGGGGATCACTGTCCAGGCCGGGCTCTATTCCCCAGAGGATATTGACTGGTTCGGTTTTGTGCAAACAGCGGATGGCCCCCTGGCGCTTGAGGTCCAGGCTGCGCCGGGCTGTACAGTACGCCTGGAGAATGTTGCGGGAACCCCCATTACCAGCTGGAGCGCTTTTGAAGGGGCTTCTGCAGCCACGATTGAAGAAAATCTCACTGCAGGCAACTATTTTATCCGGGTCAGCGGGGAACAGGTCCTGTCCTATACCCTGAGTCTGAACGGCAATGTGGCCGGCTTGAGCAATTTGTTGCAGCTGGGCATCAAGGGGCAGCCCCTTGATCCGCTTGCGGTGGGGGAGAATGTCCAATTGTCCCTCATTGGGTCTTATCAGGACGGGACGATTCAAAAGCACACTGCCGACGGGCAATGGATGTCTTTGAACCCGGAAGTGGCCTCGGTGGACAGCGGTATGGTCACGGCCCTGGCCAATGGCACCGCCACGCTGCAGGCCGCTTTCGGAGGGAAAAGCGTTGTGTGCCCTATCCAAGTGGAAACCGCAGATGTGGATCAGACCTATGGCAATCTGATCCTCGTGGCCGGCGGCAGCCTGGGCGAGGAGAATGCCCTCAAGCAGGCCACCCCCTATTTGTGCGATTTCATGTACAAGACCTTCCATGACCGCGGATTCGAGGACGAGGATATCTATTATTTTGCCCACAGCGCGGCCAAGGATCTCAATGGCGACGGCTTTGACGACGCCATCGTGGACAGCACCGAGCGCACGACCCAGAAGGTCCTGGACTCCATAAAAGATTGGGCTACATCGCAGTCCACGAATGGACCCCTTTTCCTCTATCTGAACGATCATGGGCAAACCAATGCCTTTCAGATCGCACCGTATGAGATCCTGACCCCGGCCTTGCTGGATGCCGCCCTGCACAATTTTCAGGAGGCGACGTCCAGGACCGTGGTCCTCATGATGGAGGCCTGCCACTCCGGGACCTTTATTGACGATCTTCAAGCCCCGAATCGGGTGCTGATCACTTCCTCAGACCTGGACAAATCCTATTTGGGACCGGATGGAACGGATTCTTTTTCCCAGTTTTTCATCGCGGAATTGTATAAAGGAGCCAGTCTGAGCGCTGCCTATAACACCGCCTGTTCCGCCCTGCAGGAGCTGGGCAAACCGCAATCCAAGCAGCAGCCGCAACTGGACAAGACACCCTTTGATCTGGGACCGCTTCATGTGGTCAGCGCAGCCGTGAGCGCTCCGGCCGCGCCGGCCATCAGTCAAGTGCAGATCCCGGAGATCTATGATCCGCAGGCCGATGGTCCCTTGATCATTCAAGCCGATGTCAGTGAGGCCCAGGAAGGCGAAGCCTGGGCCTTGATCAAACCGGAAGACTACACCCCTCCGCTGCTTGGGATGGCCTTTGCAACACCCGTACTTGATTTCCAAAAGGTCGTGCTCAGGGATGAAGCCGGGGATGGGAGCTTTGACCAGCACTACACCGGACAGACCCAGGAACTGGTGGAAAACGGCCATTACGAGGTTGTGGTCTTTGCCCGGAACAAAGACCGGATTGTGAGCAAATCAGGTTTGCATCCTCTGACGGTGGTGAACGGCTTTATCGGTCCGGAGGCTGCTTTTGTTGCATCCCCCGCCTCCTATGCACTCCCGGATGAGACAATTGTGTTTTCGGACAGCTCCCAGGATGCAGACGGGGTCATTGTCTCCCGGCTCTGGGAGTTCGGGGATGCCCAGAACTCGACTTCCGCCCAGGCCGAGCCGGAGTTCAGCTACCCTGAGGCCGGCACCTATGTGGTCTCCTTGACCGTGACGGATGATGACGGTGTCTCGGATACCGCCTCTGCCGTGATCCAGATCGTGGAAGAATTCTCCTTGCCCATCAGCGGCCTGGCCAACAGCACCGAACCGGTCCAGTCCGTGACCTGGACCTGGAGTTCGAACGAAAACGCCACCTTTCGCTATGCTGTGAACCAAAACGCTACCTGGTCCTTCACGGACGAGCCCTTCAATGCCACCAACAGCACCGGCCTTTCCGGTGAGGAGGGAACTTGGTACCTGCATGTCCAGGCCAAGGGTGCAGCAGGAAATGTGAGTCCTGTATATCATGCCTCTGTGGTGATGAGTCACCCAACTAAATCACATGAGTATTCGATAACTCCACATCAATGGAATCTGATCGGGATCTCGGTTGCCTTGGACAATGCCACCATAAAGAACCATCTTAGCTGGGATACGATTTCGAAAATTGCCAAATGGACCGATAACGGTTTCGGAACGGCTGAAGGTGGCGGCTTTGATGCTTTCACCACGTTTGAGCCCGGACTCGGCTATTTCATCAAGGGTGGCCCCACAGCCTATTCCTTTGATTTGCACGGCTCCGAATACAATCAGTTGCCGAAACTGAGCAGCGGCTGGAATCTGATCACGCTTCCGGTGAACCTCATCGCGACTGTCTCTGAATTCATGAACCTTTTTACCGATGCCGGCTGGGAAATCGATAAACTGGCCACATGGACCGGTACTGGGTACGGCACGGCCGACGGCGGGTCATTTGATGCCTTCAGCAAATTTGAGGCAGGCGAGGGGTATTGGGTCAATGTCACGGCCACGCAACCCGGCATGCCCTCGATTCCTTGATTCTGGAACAGGAAAAGCCTGGGAATTTTCAGACCGGTTTCCCGGGGGCCGGCCATTCTTCAGGGTCAGCCAGGGCTGTTTGTCGCTTGACCATGGCGCAAGCTTTTCGGTGTGTGGGCAAACAGCCCTTTTTTTGTAATTGCTTGAACAGAAATTGTTCTTGACATGCCTTTCCTGATTCAAATACCGTCAAAGCATTAGACTCAGAGATCATTCCCAGGAGATGACCCATGCCGCTTGCCCAGGAAGACTACCAATCCATTGGCGACTACGTGCGCTCGCATTTGAACGAATGGCTGGCCGATCAGCATTTGGGAAAACCGCCTCATGTCTATGACATCGAACTCCGTGAGCGTATGGTTCGGGTTGAAGAAGAGCTGAAGAACCAGCGTGAGTTGATGAAGCAAGGCTTCGATCTTATGGACAAGCGCTTTGAACAGGTGGAAAAACGCTTTGAGCAGATCGACAAGCGCTTCGAGCAGGTCGACAAACGCTTTGAAGAATTGCGCGAGGATATGAATAAGCGTTTCGATCAGGTCGATCAACGTTTTGAAAGCCTGACCAAACGCATTGATCGCTTCATGATCTGGTCCTTTGGCTTGACCGTGACCATGGCCGGGGTGATCATTGCGGTGTTGAAATGGACCTGATCCGATCCCAAAGCCGGCTTTGCCCGCAACCCAAAGGTTCCAGGTTGCTTCGAAATTCGAAATTCGAAATTGGCAAGAAAAGAATGCAGAAAAGCAGAGTGTTCTATTACGCCTCATCAAATTTCCAATTTCCAATTTCTAATTTCTATGACAAGGACTTCAACGGATTCGGAGCAACACATATTCTCGTTTTCTATGACAGCGATGAACCGCCTAAACAACAAGCCGGGGGCTGGTCAGCCCCCGGCTTGTGCTTTGTCCTGATGGATTGTCAGATCGTCAGTTTAAGGTGGTTGGGGCGTTGCAGTTGATCCAGAAGCCTTCCCCGGCATTGATGGTCTGGATGAGGTCAAAGCCTTTGCTTTGGGCGTAATTCGCGCCAAAGTCGTCTTCCCCGGGCAGATAGACCGCCCAGTTCCCCTCCTTCCATTTCCAGACCGAGTCGACTTGGGTCGCCGCCCCCTGGAGCAGGTTTGCGATGTCCTTGGACGCCGTGCCCTTGAGCCCGAGCAGGTACCAGCCGGCCTGGCTGAGACTGAGGCTGCCGCCGGCCGCCACCTGGCCGGTGATGGTCACGGTCTGGGGACTCAGACAATTGACCCAGAAGCCGTCCCCGGGGTCGATGCTCGTGAGCTCGCCGAATCCTTTGCTCTGGGCATAGCTCTGGGTGGTGCCGTCCGGCAGAAACACGGACCAGTTCGTGCCGCCCCATTTCCAGACACTGGCAAAGGCCCCGGAGTCGGCAAACTGGATCTGGGCGTTGAAGCTCTGGTTGGAACCGAACAGGTTCCAGTCTTGTCCGGCTTGATAGGTCGTCCCCTGGGGTGCTTCACCGCCGCTGACCGAGACTTCCTGTATGGAGGACTGGGCCAGGTTGCCTTCACTGTCCCGGGCGAAAATGACCACCTCGTAGAGACCGTTGTAGACAAAGCCGCTGTATTCACCGGAGAAGATCCCATCCATGGGCCCTTGGGCGTCGGCATCCGGGAGTTGGATCGAGGGCAGCTGGATATCCGGGGTTTCAAAGTCTTCGCCCACCGCCGGGGGGGCATAGCCCGCCGGGCGGATCGTGGCCCAGACCTTGCCGTTGTCCACCCCGGTCACCGGCACCGAGATGCTCAGGGACCCGTTGGTGGACAGATCAACTGCCGAAGAAATCTGCAGTTGGTCTTCATCGATCTCCGGAAACATGGGCGCCAGGGCGAAATCGCCCACAACATGAAAATCAAGATCCGCCGGATCCTGAGGGGTGAACTGTGGATTCATGATGGCATAGGGGTTGCCGAGATCCACCAGGCTGGCCAGTGCACCGGCAAAGGCCTGGCTCAGGGAGGCGCCTTTGTACAGGTCGCCGATGAAGAACTGGGAAAAGGAGGCCGAGCCGCCGTCTCCCAAGTAGGCCACATCCTCGTCCGTACTGGTGATGATCACCCGGTTCTCCGCCTGAAGGGGCGTAACAAAGGTTCCGGAATGACAGGCCTCGATCAGGATGACCACCGGCCGTCCGGTGGCGGTCTGAAAGGCCTCAAGAAGGGCATTGAAGCTGCCGCCGCTCAGGATCTGGCCCGGATAGAGCTGGAACTGCTGATTGGCGCCGTGATCGTTCAAGTAGATGTACAAGGGACCGGTGCTGGGATAATTCGTGGCCCATTCACTGATCGCAGCGGCAAAGGTCACATTGTTCACTGTGGTCTGATCCACGATCCCGTCGTTGAACCCGTTGCCGTCCAGATCTTTGAAGGCCACCGGGTTGAGATAGTAGATATCCTCGTCTTCAAAACCCCGGCCCTGGAATTTCTGATAGGTCATATCACAGAGGTACTGGGTGATGTCCTTGAGCTTGTTGCCGGACTCAACCCCACCGCCGGCGACGACTAACAGGTTGCCGTAGCCCTGCAGGCCCTCTCCCCCGACATTGACCTCGAGTTTTCCGATTTTGCCTTCCAGGGAGGCCGTGACTATGGCGTTGCCTGCTGCCTTGTTCACCAGGGCCTGGCCAGGGGAAACCGTGAGCAGGCCGGGATCCGTGGTGGACCAGGCCGCATCCGTCATGATGGCGGCCGGATTGTCCTCCACATCCCCGTTGGAGTAATAGACCGTGGCGGTCACGGCCAAGGTGTCGTCTTTTTGCACATCGTCACTGCCGGCTGCTGTCAAGGAGACCCCGGTCACTTTTTTAATGGGCGAGATCTTTCCGTTCAAAGCCAGTTGGTATTCGGTCCGTTCATTGGCATTGTCCGTGACCAGTAAGTAGTACTGGCCCTCGGGCAGGTTGAATTTCTGCCCGGCCAGGGCCTCGCCGGACTGGGCATAAAAGGTCTTGAGAGTCTGTTCTTCGAGATTGAGGATATCGATCGTGTGCGATCCCTGACTGTCCTGGGGCGTGAAATCCAGGGTGAGGTAATCTGTATCGCTGTCTGGTACATAGTGAAAGGTGAAATAGTCGTCATCCTGATTGCTGTAGTTTCTGGCGGCGTAAGTTTCGCCGTCGGTCAGGGAATTGGCGAACAAGGGGGTGTTGTTCGGCTCGAATTCACCGGCCGTGCTGATGAAGGAAGGACTGACGGACAGGGTGTAGCCGGACTCTTCAATGTCCGGAGAGGAATACCAGCCCGCTGCCTGGGGCTTGACCTCCAGGTAGTAGGTGCCCTGGGCCAAGCCGATATTGATGCCCACGTTTTCGCCGTCTGTGGAGAAGATCTGGTCCAGGGTGGTCTCTTCAGCAATTTCCTCGGGATAGACGGTGAGTACCATGTCTGCCACGCTGCTGTTGGTCTCGTAGGCAATGTTCAATTGACTCGGGCCGCGCAAGCTGAGTTCATAGCGGTCCGTCTTGTTGATGAAAAAGGTGCCGTTGCTTGTGCCGCCGGGCTGGATCGGCCGGGCGGTCTGGGCATAAGGGGCGGTTTGGATCTGGGTGTAGCCGAGGAGATATTCCTCGCCGTTGGCCCAGCCGGAGATCTGGAGATAATAGTCTTCAGCCTTGAGCAGGGCCGGCAGATTGATGGAGCCGGATTTGACCTGGGTCTTGTACAATTCCGTGCCGTTATCGTCCAGCAGGGCAATGTTGGCGTTGGAGGGATCTTTGGAGGAAGAGAAGAGCAAACGGAAATAGCCCGAATTTTCAGGAGTGAGTTGGAAATAGCGTTTTTCACCGGAATTGATGGTCGCGTAGACCCCTTGCGCCGGATTCAGTTTTGAGGCGTGATCCAGATCGATGTTTCCGGAAAGCTCCACGGCCTCTTCTTTCAAGAGATTGAGATCCAGGGAATCAGCCTGACCGTCATAGGTACAACTCACCGTGATTTTGCCGGTATCCAAAGCGGCCACCATCCCCTGATCCACGCTTGCCAGGCCCGCATCCGAGACAAACCAGTCCCCTTTGTCCGAGACGTCTTCGTGAATGAGGAGCTCGGCGGTCGGCAGGTAGCTGGCCGTGGCCGTGACCTGGCCCTGGTCCATGAGCACTGTTTTGGGACTGCTCAAGCTCAGGTCTGCAGTGAAAAACTGCAGGCGTTGCAGGCGATGGTTATCGTTTTCCACCACCCAGAGCCGGTTTTGGGCATCCACGGCAATCCCCTGGGGATCATCGAACTGTCCTGGTTCAGCCTCATTTGTCGTGGATTGAAAACTCAGGAGTTCCTGGAAATCAGGGCTGAATTTTTTGATGGTTCCGTAGTTGCCTCTGACCCAGATATCCCCGAAGACGTCCAGCCAGAGATCCCGGGTATACATGGAGTCTTGCTTGCCTACAAAGGAGCCGTCGGGCTGGAATTTTTTCAATTGCCCGGCGCTCGCCACCCAAAGATCGCCATTTGCGTCGACGACCACGTCCCAGGGGGCATTGAGCTGCTGGTCTTCACTCCCGTAAGTGCCGAACTGGCTGAGATAGGTCCCGTTGGCGTCGAACTGCTGCAGGCGGTGGTTGTACTGATCCGTCACCCAGAGATTTCCCTGGTTGTCGATGGCCATTCCCCTGGGATTGTTGAATTTTCCGTCTCCATCTCCCTCGCCGCCAAAGGAGAAGAGGTGCAGGCCCTCCGGTCCAAAGGCATGCACCATGTCCGTGTTGTGGTCAGCCACATAGAGGGTGCCTTGGGGGCTCACGGCCAGGCCCTGGATCGAGTCCAAGAGCTCTGGGTTGGCAATGGTCTTCAGGATATTTCCGGTTTGGTCCAGGCAGACCACGCGTTTGTTGGAATTGTCGGCCACATACAGGGTTCCCCCGGCATAGCAGAGCCTGCCGGGATCCCGATAGCGGCCCTGTTCCGCGCCGTGTTGGCCGAGGATCATGACCGGCAGCTCTTCCGGGGGGAGCACATTGCAGGTCAAGGCATAGTCCAGGCCATCATACGTGGTAGACAGCACAGTGGAGCC
This sequence comes from uncultured Desulfohalobiaceae bacterium, assembly GCA_964621385.1. Lineage (GTDB taxonomy): Bacteria > Desulfobacterota > Desulfovibrionia > Desulfovibrionales > Desulfothermaceae > JAABTT01. The sequence goes on along the minus strand of CAZUMF010000012.1, from coordinate 24,694 downwards.
CAGGGCCAGGGCGGTGAGGGTGCTGTTCTCGTCCATGGCCGCCACCAGAGGATCAGTGGAATTCCACTCCAGATCCAGGAAGTCTTCGACATGCCCTTCGCCTGTCCCCTGGCCGAAGAGATATGCGGCCGCCATTTGGACATCGACTGTGGCCCCGGGCGGGACATCCAGGATCTGCTCAGTTTCGTTGCCGTAGCGCCAACGGCGGTGGCCGAGTTCAACCTGCAGGGTCTCGGGCCGGGCCAGGGTCAAGACCTGGAGGCGGTCGTTTTTCGAGTCCGCGACCCAGAGCCGCTGATTGCCGTCAAAGGCCAGGCCCCCGGGGTCATCAAAGAGACCGGGTTCGGCGCCGTGACTTCCGGCCTGAAACAGATAATCGCCATACGGGTCGAAGATTTTGACATGGTGTTTGCCCCAGCCTTCGTCCGTGATCCAGATAAAGCCGGATGGATCGATGAAGATTGCATGGGGCTCATTGACTGCAGAGTCCCCGGTATAGGCATAGACCCTGTGGCAGTCACCGTTGGTTTCGAAGACCGAGATCCTGTCGTTGCCGGTTTCAGTGACGTGGAGCCGGTTCTGGGCATCCACGGCGATGCCCGCCGGATAGCTCAATTGGCCGAGCTTGCTGCCGGAACCGCCGAGGGTCTGCATCCAGGTCCCGTCGGCCTGGAATTGCTGCAGGCGGTGATTGTTCCGGTCCACCACCCAGATCGTGCCGTTGTGATCCAGGGTGATACCAAAGGGGTTATCGAACTGTCCGTTCTCCTGGCCGTATTCGCCAAAGCTCAAGAGGTGGGTCCCGTCCGGGGCAAATTTGTGGACCTGGTCCTGCTCATCTTCGGTGACATAGATGTTGCCGTTTTCGTCCACAGCCAGACCGTCGGGATCGCCGAGCAGATCCGGTTTATAGAAAACCTGGAGAATATTCCCGGCCAGATCCAGGACCTTGATCCGGTGATTGGTATCGTCCGCGATGTAGATTGTGTTGTCTTGCAGGCAAAGGGCCTGGGGATACTCATACTTGCCCTGATTGGTGCCTGGACCACCCAGGACCGTGAGGGGGGACTCCCCGTCCGGCCAGACCGTGACGCTGAGGGCATGACTTTCCTGACCATAGCTGACGTTGATTTGGGCTTCGCCCTGGGCGAGGGCCGTGATGAGGCCGTTTGAATCCACTGTGGCCACTTGCGGGTCACTGGAATTCCAGTCCAGGTCCAGGAAATCATTCAAAGCGCCCTGGCCGGTCCCGGCGTCGAAGGTGTAGTTGCCTTCCACCAGGACCTTGACTTCGGCCCCGGCAATGACATCCACGATCTGTTCTGGTTCGGTTCCAGGACGGAAGGTGCGGTGAAACAGATCCAGGGACAGGGAATGGGCCTCAGCCAGGGAAAAGACCTGGAGGCGATCGTTGCCCCGGTCCGCGGTCCAGACCGTTCCCGCGGCATCCACGGCAATCCCTCCGAAATTCTTGAACTGTCCGCTATTGGACCCATACCCTCCGGCCTCCATCAGGAAATTGCCCTGGAGATCAAAGGCAAAGAAGGTATCAGTGGCGTCGTCCGCCACCCAAATGTGCCCCTGATCATCCAGGCTCAGGTTTCTGGGGTCGGAGAGCTGATCCTGGCCGAAACTGAAGAGAAAGGCGCCGCTTTCACTGAAAACAGACACCCTGTTGTTGTAGAATTCCGGGAGATAGACCCGTCCATCCTGGCCCACAAACAGATCCTGGGGATTGTCCAGTTTCCCCTGATCATCCCCTGGTTCGGCGATGAATTCCTGGAATTGGCCCTCTTGATCGAACACCTGAATACGGTCGTTGCTGGCCTCGGCAATCCAGAGCCGTCCCTGGCTGTCGAAATCCAGGCCGGTTGGATCCTCCAACAGACCGGGCAAATCCCCCCCCGCGGCCAGGGTCTTGAGAAAAATCCCCTCCGGGGTGAAGACCGAAATCCGGTCGTTCCCGACTTCGGAAACCCAAACCGTTCCATCGGGCCCAAGCGCGACAAACTGGGGATTGTTCAAGAGGCCCGGAGCCCCTCCATACGCGCCAAAGGTCCGAAGGGTCTGGCCCTGGCCGTCCCGGACCACAATGCGGTGGTTCTCGTGGTCGGCGATGTACATGACCCCGGAAGCAAGGGCGATATCGGAAGGGCCTCTCAACTTATCAAAGACTTCCCCGGCGTTGTCATAGGCCGAGAGGAAGGTCCCGTTGGCATCAAAGCAAAAGATGAGGTTGTTGTCGTGGCTGGAGGTCCAGATCTGTCCCTGTGCATCCAGCTGAAGGCCGATGGGTTCATCCAGATTCCGGGTGATTTTCTGGAGCATCTGGCCGCTGTCCGGATCCATACGCACGAGGCGATCGTTTTCAGAATCCGCGATCCAGAGCATGCCCGAGGCATCGAGGCACATCCCCCGGGGATTGTCAAAGCCCTGCTCCGCATTTCCGTTGTCCCGGATTTCGGTCTCAAGGAGACCGTATTCATTGACCACGGCAATGCGCGAATGCTGGGAGTCGGCAATGAAGATCTGCTCCCCGGCCGCGGACAGGCCCTGGGGCCTGTACAGGCCGCCGTACGCATACAGAAACGAACCGTCTGCAGCAAAGACCTGCACCCGGTTGTTATAATAATCAGCCACATGCAGGCGGCCCTGGGAGTCAAAGACCAGCCCCCGGGGCTCATCAAACTCCCCTTGTCCAGAGCCATCGGTTTTATCGGTTTTGCCCAGGGTGAGCAGGGGGGTCCCGTCCTGGGTGTACTTCGAGACCTGGTGATACTCTGTATCGCTGACCCAGACATGGCCTTCAGGGTCAAAGGCCAGTCCCCAGGGCTTGGCAAAAACCGCCCCGGGGCCGACCCCGGCCTGGTAGTCACCCTCCTGGCTGAAGACCTGGACCGCCCCCTTGACCTGGTCCACCTCCCAGAGACGTCCCTGGGGACCGAGGACCAGGCTGACAGGATCATCCAGGGAGCCGGCCGCAGCACCGGGCCCCACCAGGACCGACTCAAAGGTCCCGTCCGGACTGAAGCGCTGAATACGATCATTGCCGGTATCCGCGACAAAAATGGCGGAATCCGTGACCGCCAGTCCCTGCGGGTATTTCAATTGCCCCTGCCCTGTGCCGTCCTCTCCCACCAGGGTCACCAGGTTGCCCTGGGCGTCGACCCGAAGCAGGCGATGGTTGTTGGTATCGGTGATCCACATCCCGCCGTCGTCCAGGCCCTGGACGCAGGCGGGGGCATTCAAGGCTCCGCTGTGGGCGTACCCGCCCAGGACCTGCAGGAGATTGCCCTCGGCATCCAATTGAGCCACGTGGTCTTTGTCCAAATCCGAGACCCAGACCTGGTTGTTCGCATCCACATGCACGTTGTGCGGACTGAAGAACAAACCGTTGTTCGGTCCGCCCACCAGGCCTTGACAGGTCCCGTTTGCATCCAGGATCAAGAGCCGGTCGTTATTCCGGTCCGCGACCCAGAGGCGGCCGTCCACCGGGCTGACGTCCAGGCCGACCGGGTAGAAAAATTTGCCCCAGGCCCCGCCGTCCGTGCAGTAGGCCCGTTGATATCCGCCGTCGAGATTGAGCCTTGTGACCCGGTCGTTGCCGGAATCACAGACAAAGATTGTCTGATCGATGATGCGCAGCCCCCAGGGATCATAGAGTTCATCTAGAGCAGCGCCTTGGCCGCCTGTGCTCAATTGTCCGACATAGGCCCCGCTGGTGGTGAATTTGAGCAATTGGTCCGCCTGGTCGCAGACCAGGACATATTCCTGATCCTGGTCGTCGGTGTACAGGGCCACGCCTGTGGGCTGGTTGAGCTCCGCGTCGGATTGGGTGGTATTGTCGATTGTGCCGAGGAAAATCCCTTGGGGGGAAAAATGGAACAGGGCGTCCTTGTCAAAATCGGCAATCCAGAGGCTGCCGTCCTGGGCCAGGGCCAGATCCTGAGGATCGCTGAACAGATTGCTGTAATATCCGCCGATTTTATGGGTCAGCTCCAAGGCATTGGAGTAGTGCAGCACCCGGCGGTTGTACCCGTCCAGGACCCAGAACCCGGTGCTGTCGGTAATCACTTTGGACGGGGATAAAAACCCCTGATCATGGGTCTTGATTTCAGAAAAGACCTGCAGGACATGCCCTGTGTCTGGATCGATGCGGGCGAGTTTCCGATCGGGGAGTGAAAATTCATGGGTATTGGCCACCCAGAGCCGGCCCTGGCTGTCCAAATCCAGACCCCAGGGATCATTGAACCCGGTCTTCAGGCTGGTGTAGTCATCTTCATTGCCGGGGTTGATCCGGACGAGACGGCCGTTGTTTCTATCCGCCACCCAGAGATAGCCCAGTCCGTCCAGATGCATCCCGCCGACATCGGAGCCAAGTATGAAATTATTGTCAGCGTCAGTGGGCTGGAGCGTGAGCTGATGGACCCCGCCGGAGGAAAATTTCTGGATTCGGTGTTCATCGTCGGAAATCCAAAGGAAGCCGTCCGGGTCAATACAGATGCCGTTGGGGCTGTTCAATTGTCCGTCAGCAGAACCTTGTTCGCCAAAGGCGTCCAGATATTCGCCCGAGGCATCAAATTTTTGGATTTTGTTGTGCGAAGAATCCACGACCCAGACCTGGTCCTGGCTGTCCACGGCGATCCCTTCGGGGTTGTACAATTTTCCCGGAGAATAGGAATAGTCGTGTTCTCCGAAGGCCAGCAGAAACTCCCCGTTCTGATCGAACTTCTGCACCCGGTGGTTGTCTCGGTCCACCACATAGATGTTCTGGCTGCTGTCCAGGGCAAGCCCCGCAGCATCGTCAAAGGTGCCGTTGCTGTTGCCTGCATTGCCCTCCGGATCGCCCAAGCGCAAGGTCTCCAGGCCGGCGGGAGAGAACCGGGAGACATTGTGGCCGTGGGAAGCCAGGATCGATCCGTCAGCCAGGACCGTGACGAACCGGGGGTTTCCGATACGGGCGTAATACGAGTTTTTGTATTCGCCAAAGGTCTGCAGGATATCCCCCTGGGCATCGAACTGCTGCAGGCGGTTGTTGTTGTGATCCACGACCCAGAGATGGCCGTCTGTATCAAAATCGAGCCCGGTGGGGCCGTCCGTGGCGTTGACCTCCGGGCCGATGAGCCTGATCTGCCGGCCCTGGGGGGAGAGGACCACGATCCGGTCCTTGTCGTAATCCGCGATCCAGTAGTTGCCCTCCGGGCCGAGGACCACGTCTTCCGGGGAGTCGAGGCGAAAATCCCCGGCTTTGGCCTTGCCCCCGACCAGGGCTTGGTCCTGGTCATAGACCCCGGCACCGGAGAAACGCTGCAGGCGGTGGTTGTAATAATCCGCAACCCAGACCCGGCCCTGGAGATCCCGGGCCACGGCTATGGGGTAGTCGAACTGGGCCGTCCCATCTCCCTGGGCATTGGCAATGGAAAAGACGTTCTCCCCATTGGGCGCAAAGGCCTTGACCGCATGATGATTGGCGTCGGTGACATAGACGGTTCCGTCCGGCCCGATGTCCAGATCCTCCAGACCGGAGAAGCGGTAGTCCTCTACCTTGCCGAGCTCGCTGAGCACCTCCACCGAGGCGGACGCCTGCGAGATCGAAACAAAGGAACAGAAGAGCAGAATCCAGAGAAAACCGAAATACTTTTTTTTGAGGGACAAGGAACTCATGCTTTGCCTCCTGCGCCTGATTATGCGCGTTTTTGAGAACGGAACGTTTGTTATGGGATGAAGAATTGAGGTTTTCATACTATTGTTTTATTAAGGTTCAACGGTGTAATGAGGGTTCGAGGTCTGAAGTATACGTCTGGAGAAAATCAGGTTAACTTCAAAACTGCAATAACCACCCCGGCCATGGTCACGGTCAAGCCAAAGGACCAGATCATGAAACGATCCATCCTTTTGGTTAGGCTTTCAAAACGGAGCTCTATTTGTTCAAAGCGCTTGTTCATATCTTCCCGCATCTCTTCAAAGCGCTTATCGACCTGTTCAAAGCGCTTTTCGACCTGTTCAAAACGCTTTTCCATGAGCTCGAAACCCTGCTTCATCAACTCCCGCTGATTTTTCAGTTCTTCTTCGACCCGGACCATCCGTTCCCGGAGTCCGAACTCATAGACATGAGCAGGCTTTCCAAGACTCTGGTTGTCCAGCCATTCACTCAAATGATTGCGCACATATTCGCCAATAGCCGAATAATCTTCTTGGGCAAGAGGCATTATGCGTCTCCTTTATTGGCAAAAATGAACAGTTGTCCATTACTCCGGCAGCAGGTCCAGATTGCCTTCATAGCGCATGCCGTCTGAGGTTTCGACCGTGATGCTTCCTCCCCGGAGATCGCTCTCAGGATCGTCAATCAATTGGCCCCAGCCCCAGAGTTCCATACCCTGGGACGCGCTGTCGTAGAGGAAGTAATCAAGAGAAGTATAGCTTTCATCCTGAAAGGTCCCTTCCAGGGTACAATTGTATTCCCCGAGCACAAGGGGGAACGAGGCATAGTTTTCGTCCTGGGTCAGGGTCACGGTTTGGGAATCCTGGGAATAGGCTTGCGGTTCGCTCTGGGGGTCCTGGAGGTCGTAGGCCAGGACGTTGTTCAGTTGCAGGGTGTAGGTCCCGGCCCAGGTCTCGCCCTGGGGAACCGGTTCAAAGGAATACTCCCCGAAATACCCGAATTCCGGGGTCATGAGTTCAAAAGGCAGCCAGGTTTTCTCATCAACGAATTCCACATCATCAAGGGCCGCACCCCGGAAAATGTTGCCGGCCGCATTTTCAAAACGGACAGCAAAACGAAATTGAATGGTATGGCCGGCCAAAGGACTCAGGTTATACTCCAGTTCCTGCCAGTGCAGGGGGGCGAATTCGCCGTCCATGGTTACCGGAACGGCCGGTTCGGCGGTGGCATTGTCCGAGCCAGGGGAAGCCGTATCGGCTTCGCAGGGATTCGTTCCATTCCAGTATTCCTCAATATTGGTCATCCCGTCTGCATCCGGATCGGCCTCAGGCTCCAGGTTCCCGGCTTGGGCACAGGACCAGAAGCTTTCCCATTGGTCGTCCATGCCGTCTTGATCCTCGTCCTGACTTCCCACGGCAGGATCGCCTGCATAGCAGGGATCGGTATCCATTTCCCATTCTTCGAAGCTGGTGTATCCGTCCTGACCCGGATCAGCGTTCGGGTCCAAGTCTCCGTCCGGAGCACAGGGCCAGAGACTTTCCCAGTCGTCGTCCATGCCGTCGCCATCCAGATCCAGGGAAGCTTCTTTCCAGAGGCCCTTGTGAGCCGTCTGCTTGTACAGGGCGCCTTCATCGGAAGGGGCCGGAGTCTCTTCCTGCATGAGAAGGACGGGGTTGAGCTGATCCAGGGGATAAAAAGCGCCCTTTTGCATGTCCAGACCGCCGAATTCAGACTCAATGAACACGGTCTGGTTCGCGTCGAGCCCCGGGTCCATGAGGGCCACTTCCAGGGTCAGGCTGTTCCTGGTTTGGGCGGCCACCTCAAACCAGGTCTTCAGGCGCAGGGTCACCGTATCGAACTGGGTCAGGTCGATCAGGGGGGAGGTGAGCAAGGCCTCCAGGAGCCCCTTTTGGGTCAGGCTCGGATCGTAATAGGTCCCCTTGTAGTCGGCGTCCTGGAGGTTGCCCATCCAGTAGTTCTGCGACCCGGACCAGGCCGGAAGCAGGCTGAGGGTCTCCTGTTCAGTGGTTCCGGGATAAGAAACCATGACCTGGCTGCCCTGGGTCAGGTTCATGGACATGGTCTGATCAGGGTCTTCGCCAAAATCGTACCAGACGTCGTATTCTCCCTGATTGTGGGTTGGGCTGAGTTCCATATAATCATAGTATCCATCCGGGCTGCCCTCCGGCAGGTCGTCAAAGAGCAGGACCCGCAGGGTGGCGTTCTCCCCGTTTTCCTGGAAGGCAACCGTGGCGTTGGCGATTTTGAATTCCGGGCTGCTCTGCGCCGTATTCAGGGTGATTGTGGTGATGGTTCCCGGGACGTCGACCCAGCCCATATCCGCGAAGACCACTTTTTCCAGGACCGAATCCGGGAGAACGACCTGTTCGGGGTGGTCCAGAAGCTGCCATTTGGTATGGGAGGTGAGGGTCGTGCCATTGTGCAACAGGCTTGCGCTCCACCCGGTGCCGGCGGTCTCGAAATCTTCAAGAATCGGATCCACCGGGATCTTGGGTTTGAGGGCAATATCCTTGGAGACGGCCATATCCTGAGGTTCAGGCAGGGACACAAACGGGGAGGCTGCATAGCCTTCGGCTTCAGCCTGCACCTTGAGAAAGGGGATGAATCCCGGGTCCAGGTCGTAGAATTCGTAGCCGCCCTGGGGTCCGGTCCAGGCCTCCAGGAGGGGGGGGGAGTCCATATCCGGCATGAGATCGAAATCCGCTCGTGTCTCTCCGTTTTCCGGGTAGACATAGACCATGCCCACGGCCTGTTCTTCAAAGGGCTCATCCCCGGAGTCCGTGCCCGAGGGGTGGACCACGCTGAGCCGGATCAGGAAGATATGCTCCTGCCCCGCTTGAATCAACGATTCCAAATCCTTGAGACTCAGGGTGCGTTTTCCCTGGCCGGTGATGGTCTTCAGCAGGGCCGGTTCCTGTTGGGTTGCATTTTCAGCATGGATTTCCCAACTGTAGACCGCCTGGTCCGAGACCCCGACGTGGACCTGATTCGGCTCAAATTCCACTTTATCAAGAACTGAAGGTGTTTTCAGGGTCACCATGGCGTCGGGGATGGCTTGTGTTCCGTTATCAAGCACCTTTCCGGAGAGGGTGATCCCCCCGGTAAAAGGCTGCAGGGCAAGATTCAAATCGGTGCTTGTCGTATTCGAATTCAGCGGAATCTCTTTGAATCCGCCTTCATAGCCGTCTTTCCAGGCATAGAGAAAGAGCATCTTCAAATCGAGGGTCTCGGCCAGGTCGGGCCTGACGGCCAGGGAAAACGCTCCGGCGGCATCGGTCACGGTCTCGTTGAACAATCCATCCAGGCCCACAAAGACCCCGGGGATCCCTTTCTGACTTGTTGCATCGGTGATTGTTCCACTGATGGTCTGCAGGGGCTCGGTACCCGTTTTCGGGGTGGCGGCTACAAAGAGAAAGGGTTTGAGGTGTTTCAGGAAGATCCCTGGACCTGCTCTGAGGAAGAACTGGGACCCTGTGCTGGATGTCTTCATTTGGGCCGAGCCGACCTGCTTCCAGCCGGAGTCCTGCTTGGTGTAGAGCGAAAGCTGGGTAGCGTTGGAAGCGAGCAGGGACTGGACTTTGCTCATGGTCCATTTGCCGAGGATGGCTGCGCTTGCGGGTTTGACCATGGCGGAAAAGCCGGCCGCCGCACTGCTGATGGGGGCGCCCTTGGAATCGAGGAGTTGGATGTGTCCTCCAGCCAGGATTTCGAGATCCTGGCCTTCCTCCCCTTGAATCGATTCCACTTCCGGAACCGTATTCAGGGATTTGTAAGGGGTCACGGAACAGGTCACGTCTTTTTCCAGCTGCATATTGCTGATGGCTAGGATCGTTTTTTTGTCATAGGAGGCGATGACTTTGGGCGTGGGTTTCAAAACTACCTTACTGAGTCCGGTGTTGGTCTGGGTTGCGTTCAAGATTTCTTTATTCGGGTCCTCCTTCTGGATAAAGCAATAGATCTGCTTGCTCTCGGGAACGGTCAGGGTCTCCTGGAAAGGGACAAACCCCTTTTTTTGCAAGGCAACTGTGACCGCGCTCCCGGTACAATTCGCACAGCTGAACACCCCTTTGCTGTCTGTGGTGCCCTGACTGATTCCGTCCACCCACACTTTGGCGCCGGAGACCGGAATATAGGCGTTTTTGTCGTTTTTTCCCGAAACTTCGGAGACTTTTCCGAGTAAAGGCGGGGTGGCAACCCCTTGCCAGCTCACTGTTGTGTCGTTTCCGGCGTTGACCCAAAATCCCTGTCCAGGCTTCAGGCTTGTCAAGACCTGAAAACCTTTGGACGCAGCATAACTGGTGGCGTTCTGCCCCGGGAGTGAGACCGCCCAGGTGCTGCCTTTCCAGGCCCAGAGGCTTGTGATCTGATCCTGGTCAGAAAAGACCGTGCCCACATCAAGGGCCTGGTCGCTCAACAGACCTTTCAGATTCCAGCCGGCGAGCAGGTCGAGACTGTTCTGGGTCTCTTGGGTCCCATTGAAACTCAGTTGGGTCCCGTTTTTCGCATTGACCCAAAATCCTTCGCCGGCTGGAATCGTGGAAAGCGCCTGAAAGCCTTTGGCCTGGGCATAGGCCGTGGAGTTGCCGTTGGGAAGCAGGACGGACCAGTTCTGGTTCTGCCAGGCCCAGATACTGAGCAAGTCCTCTTGGCCGGCGAACAGTTGTTTGGCATCAATATCGGTCCTGGAGCTGAGCAGAGACCAGCCTGCATTGATATTCAGGCTTGCGGCCTGCACGGAAAAAGGGCTCATGATTGCGAGGCACCAGAGCACCAGACACCCGAAACGAACATTGCGCAGCGTTTGCATGGTTTCTCTCCTTCTATGACGATCCAAAATACTCCGTCTCTGCCCTTACTGGCAGTTGACCCAAAACCCGATGCCGGGCTCGATGGTTTGCATGGTCCCGAAGCCCTTGGTTTGGGCGTAGGCTGCGCCCAGATCATCCTCGCCCGGCAGACAGACCGACCAATTGCTGTTGTTCCATTTCCAGAGGGAGGCTACAGAGAGATCAAGGCCCTGTAAGAAATCAGTCACTGATTGGCTGGAACCGGTCCCGGCGCCGATGAGATTCCAGCCGGAGGAGAGCGGCGGTTCCAGATCCTGGGGGATCCCCGGCAAAACCTGAACGAGCGGCGCGCCGGCATTGATCCAGAACCCCTGTCCGGGCTGGATCAGACTCAGCTCTTCAAAGCCTTTGGCCTGGGCATAGGCCCCCGGGCTTTCCTCCCCGGGCAGGTAGAGAGACCAGGTGCTGCCGGTCCAGGCCCAGACACTGATCACCCGGGAGGCATCAGAGAGGCTTTGGGCAGGATCGATGTCCACCGCTGCACTGAGGAGATTCCACCCCGAATGAATGTTGAGGGAGGGGACGTCCTGGCCGTCGGCTCCGATCTCCAGAATCGCTGCAGTACTGTGGGTGGCCCCGGATTCGTCAAACACGCTGAGGGTGACGGTGTAACTGCCGGGATCGGTATAGGAGTGCAGGGGGTTTTGTTCACTCGAGCTTGTGCCGTCCCCAAAATCCCAATCCCAGCCTGTAACGCTGCCGTCGGGATCCACTGAAGCGTCTTCAAAACTGACTGACTGATAGGTGCCGGGCAGTTCCGGAAAATAGGCAAACGAAGCCTGGGGGGGCTGATTGTCTGAGCCTCCGGATACGCTTACCTCCTGAATCAGGGATTTGGAGACATTGCCCTGGCCGTCCCTGGCAAAAATCACCACTTCATAAACACCGTTGACCTTCAGGCCGCTATAGGAACCAGTATAGACGTGATCGAACTGCTGGTTTTGCTCATCGAGCATTTCAACGCTTGGCAGTTGCAGCTCAGGAGCAGCAAAGGTACCCACGGTTGGAGGGGGCTCGTAGTCCTTGGGCTTGATGGTGGCCCAGACAGAACCGCCGGCCGCCCCGGTCACCGTGGCTGCAATCTGTAAATCCTCCGAGCCGACGGTGTATTCTTCAGGAACCTCAATGGCGGTAATGTGAGCAAACATGGGGGCCAGGGCGAAATTGCCCACCAGGTAGTGGTTCTCGAATTGATTGCTCAGATCGCTGTATTGGGGGTTCATCATGGAGTAGGGCTTGCCCAGATCGAGCAGGCTGAGCGTGGCGTCATCAAAGGCGCTTTGGAGAGAGCTGCCTTTGTACAGACTGTCAAAGAAGAACATGGAAAAAGAGGCGGCCCCGTTTTCTCCCAAATAGGACAGACCTTCATCGGCACTGGTGATGATCAGACGGTTTTCAGCCTGGAGATTGTCCAGAAAACTTCCGGAATGGCAGGCCTCGATAATCACGATGGTCTTGCGGGTGGTGGTCTGTTCAAAGGCTGTGAGTTGGGCGGAGAGGGCCGCGGCGGTCAACAGTTCTCCCGGTGCGAGCTGAAAGGTGTCCGCCGCCCCATGGTCATTGAGATAAAGATATAAAGGGCCGTTGGTTGGGAAGGGCTCTGCCCAGTCGGAGATGGCTTTCAAGAATGTGTCTGTGCTCACCTGGGGTTGATCAACGATTTGATCATCAAAGCCGTTGCCGTCCAGGTCCTTATATTCTTTGGGATTGAAGTAGTACATATCCTCATCTTCAAATCCCCGGTCTTTGAATTTGAGATAGACATAATCGCAAAGACTCTGGGTGGTTGGGGCCAGCTTGTTGCTGGGAGCCACGCCGCCCCCGGCGACAAGGATCAGGTTACCGTAGGTTTGTTTGAGTTGGGCGGTTTCAATGGCCGGGTCTTTGATATTGATAGTGTAGGAATCGGTTTTTGTCTTGGTTGCTTCGTCCCCGTAAGAGGCGGTGATGGTGGCGGCGCCTCCGGCTGTGCCGGTGACAAGGCCCTTGTCCACAATCGCCAGGTCTGCATTCCGGGTTTTCCATTGGGCAAGTTCCGTCACGTCCAGGACCGATCCATCGGAATAACTGGCCAGGCTGATCAACTGGAGCTGCTCATTGTTTTCCAATACCGGGGTTGGCTCTTCCGCTTCGATATTCAAGGCGATGAGCTCTTTCAGTTCTGAGACCGCCCCCTGCACTTCCAGGCTGTATTCCCCGTTCTCGATATCCTCTCCGCTGATTCGAAGGGCGTAATCCCCGGCATACAAGTTCATTTTTTGGGAAATGCCGGCATTCCCGGCCATGCTGAAATCCATGACCGGGGTGCCGCCGATGTTGAAGACTTGAACCTGAAAGGTTTCCTCGGCTGTGGCCGCGCCGGTTGCGTACAGTTTGAACAGGCCGGGTTCTGCAAAATGAAACGCATACCAGTCCTCATCTGCATCCCCGTACAGGCGTCCGCCCTTGGGCAGGTATCCGGTTATGACGTTTGCAAAATGTTTTGCGTTGTTCGGTTCAAATTCCCGGTCCGCGTCTTCCACGGCAAGGGTTTGGAGAACATAGGCGTCCTTGGAGTCCACACCCGTGCCGCTCACCCGGAGCAGATACCGGCCGGGAAAGAGTCCCATGGGAACCGTTTCCTGCAGACCGGTCGCGAGACTGATAGTGTCGATGATTTCTCCTCCGAGGATCAGATCCAGGGTATACCGGCCTTCGGAAAACGCGTTCAAAGTGGAAAAGACGATATCCAGGGCGACAGAATGATCCAGCCGCAGGCAATAGAAGTCTTGATCCTGGTCCTGGGCAATGCGTCCGGATATTGTTTGGCCGACCCCCAGGGGATTGGCCTGGGGAGCTGCATCGTTCGGTTCCAGTTCACCCTCTGGATCGAGATCCAGGCCGGCGAGTTCCAGGGTGTATTCATTCAAGGCGTCCACAACCGTACGATTTTCCAGAATCAAGGAATAGTCACCCTGGGAGAGGTTGAAACCGGTGCTCAGGTCCTGCCCGGCGCCTAATTGAAAGGATTCCTGGGCCCAGTAGTCCTGGGCGTTGACCAGGGTCAGGCTGTAGTCGGAAACAAAAGAGGGATTCTTGAAATCCAAAAAGAGCTGCTGATCCTGGTCCGTGGAAAAGGAGTAGGCCGTGCTGTCCAAAAGGCTGTACAAGGTCTCAACCGAAACAGTCCCCTGATCCGAAAGCTGGATCGGGAGAGTCTCAGGGTTTTGCGTGAAGGTGCCGGCAAGAGCGCAGCGCAGAGCATAGCCCTGGGTGGAGACATAGTCACCGGCATTTTGGACCGTGATGTAGTAATCCCCGGGCTCGAGCCCCACGCTGATCCCTGCGTAGCCGAGAGAACTTGTCTCTTCCGCCTCTATTGGGTCTGTTGTGTTAAGGGCCTGTTTCCCTGAGGGGACCGGAAACTGTTCATAGATCCAATTGGCCTCGGGCAGCGTCAAGGCATAGAGCCGGTAAGGTCCGGACCCGTCCTGGCCTGCAGCCGTGAGGAACTCGGGGGCATCCGCAGCCCCGGCGATCCATGTCCCTTTGTCCTCCACCAGATTGAGGGGTCTGAGCCTGCCGGTGTCCTGCAGGTGAAGGATCTGAAATGAGCTCAAGCCCTGTGTTTTGAGCGGCAGATAGAGAAAGTCGCCGCTGATGCGGATGGAGCTGAAATCATAGGCACTCCCGGAAAAAACGCTGACGGGCTCGATTTTCCCGGGGCCGAAGGCCGATCCGGATCGGAGATCGCTGAGCTTGAAGACAGAGAGCTGATCATTGGAACGGAGCAGGGCGTGGGTCTTGGTGAGAGCCGTGACGGCCTGGAAATTATAGGGCTGGATAGCCGGAAGGATGTTCAGCAGTTCGGGATTCTCCGGCTGTGTCAGATCATAGACAAAGAGACACTGGCCGATGGGATCCCCCCAGTCGTCGACACGATGGGGGTTGTTCCAGTTGTGGGCATAGGCGAGCAGGGTCTTTCCCCCGGCTTTGAGGCTGCTGAATTCCGTCTGGCTGTGAAAATCCGCCAAGGTGGTCTGCTGCTGGATTCCCTGACTGGAAATGCTGTATACTGCAAGGACATCGCTCAGGTCCGGATCGGAACTGCCGGCATAGAGAGTGTCGTGATAGGCGTCCCAGATATCCCGGGGTTCATATTCCTTGAACAGGCCAAGCCATTTGGGGGCGGCTGGATCAGACACATCCAGGGCGCCTTTGAGTCCGCATTCTTTATCCTGCAGTTCATCATAATAGGTCTTGTGCAGATAGACCAGGTTGCTCTTCAGCTCTGCAGACGCGGCCTCGAATGCGAAAGCGTCAGCATCGTTACTCCCGGTGTTTCCCAGAAGGTGAAAGACCTCTTTATTTCCATTGGTGAGCCAGAGTTCAGCCGGAGGACCATGGTCAAAGCCGTGAATGGTATAGCTCAGGACATCCCCCGGCTGGAGTGTGAAATCATCGCTCCAGGCTTGCAGGTCGCCTGTCACGGTTATCTTCAGTTTGGCGTCTTCAAGGGACCAGAGGAAACTGAATTGCCCGTCCTGGCCACTGTACCAGCCGTCGAAATCATCAGGGCTGGTGCCGTTTCCATAGATCCAAAAATTCCAGCCGCTGTTGTGGATGGGGCATGTAAAATCCTTGTTCGCCAGCAGCGTGTTCTGGGGAGTCATCTGCTGCTCTTTGGACGGGGCGCCGTAGGCTTGTGCGCCGACAAGTGCCGGGGTCTCCCCGTTCAAGGTATAGACCTGCAGCTCATGCTCTCCCACGGCATAGAGGTGCTCGACTTGCAGGAAAGGTTTCTGACCGGCATTAAGTATATCGGAAAAGGAGTGTTGGGGTGGGGTCTGAACATCGACCGTTCCGGAAATGATTCCCTTCTCATCGCTCAAGTACTGCTGGAGTGCAATGGCCTCCTGGGCGCTGAGCAGGGTTGTCTGGTAATCAGCGGTGCCTTCAGTGGACAGGGTCAGGTTGAGGAGCTGGTTTTCATCCAAAGAAAAGGTGTACCAGTCCGTCTCCGGACTTGCATCAAGCCCTTGCATGAGCTTGGCCGAGACAGGTGTTCCGTTTGTTTGGATCGCTCCGGCATCGGCGTAGCTGTTGGATTCGGGCCATTCATAGTCTGGTTCGAAGAGCTTCAGCTGCAGGCTGTGTGTGGCGGTCTGTCCCTGGGCATCAGTCACGGTGACGCTCACGGGATACCCTCCGGAGGGGGCGTTTTCATAGTCTGTCTCTGTGGGGGTCCAGGTTAACACCCCGTTGTGGTCAATGCTCGGGGGGGAGGCCCCGGCAATCGATCCGGTCTCAAGCTGGTAGACAAAGGATTCAGCATAGCCCGGGGCATGGACATCCTCATCCTGGACCTTGAGCCGGAAGACGTTGGGGACGTCGGAATACCAATTCAAGACTTCGGGCATGTCCCCGGCAAAGACCGGAGCCTGATTGACGTTTGCCACCCAGAGTTGATAGCTGCGTTTGTATTCAGTGCCGTTCCGGCTCATCAGGGCAGAGACCTCATGCAGACCGACCTGTGTATTGTGTGGGGCGTCCCAGGTGATCCGGCCCGTTGCATCAATGCCCAGTCCTTTATTGGACGAGATCGGGTCGAGGCTGAAGGTATAGGCCTCAGGCTCAAGGATCGGCAACTCAAAAGAGAGGGGCTGGCCTTCCAGACCGGTCACAGATTCAGGGGAAATGATGCGCACCCCGTCGGCGGCGTTGCCCACAAAGGCGTAGTACCGGCTGAAGTCCACTTGGTTGCAGGGATAATCCGTGTCAATGGTCAGGCTGTTTTTGCGTTTCGGGGAGAGAGGATCGCTGATGTCGATGATGCTCAAGACCGCCCCTTCCGGGGTATTGCCGGCCAGGTACGCGGTCTGGCCCTGAATATCCACGCTCCTGGCGTTGAAATCCGAGCTTGTCCCCAATCCTCCGGCAAAGGAGAAATCTTTGGGATCGGTGATGTCGATGACCTTGAGTCCGCCCCAGGCGTTGGCCAGATAGGCGTAGCCCTGGGGTCCCAAAGCAAGGTCAAAGGCTTCCTGATTCGTGTTCATCTTGCCGGCGGGTACAATGTTTTGGGGGTCGCCGACATCAAAGGATCTGATGCCGTCCCAGCCGCAGGCGGCAAAGAGCGTGTTCATGCTGTAGGCCAGGGCCAGGGGCTCATTTCCGGAAAAGGTGTAGAGGTCGGATGGGCTTGGTTGAGATGGCGTGCCGATATTCACGATCTCCAGCACAGGTTGCCACAGGCCGCCCGTGTCCAGGCTTCCGGACAGATACGCATAGTCCCCGGCTACAACAATGCACCGGTAGGCGCTGTCTGGGTTGGTTTTGTAGTAAGAGCCTCCGTCTGCATCCTCAGCGATCAAGAGTTCCGGGGATGATTTGCTGCTGATATCCACGATCTGCAGGCCGCCATGATCCAGAACCACATAGGCATACTCTCCGGCCACGAACAGATCCTTGGGGTCTCCGAGATAACAGTTTGGGCAGTCCTGCTGGACAAAAGCGACAGACCCTTTGAGCTCCGGTTCGTTGATATCGCCGACGTGGAAGATAAGCAGACGGTGGCTGTCCAGGATATAGGCATAATTGCCGTGGACTTTGACGGCCCGCACGCTTTCCAGTCCTTGGCTGATGTGCCCGGCCTCAATCGGAGTCAGACTGAGATCAAAAACCCGGATGGGAAAGGTCTGCTGGGCCGAGGCCCCGCTTGCATCGGTGACTGTGACCGTGACCTCATGCTGACCCACGTCCGTGTCTTGGGGGGTCCAGATGAGATGCCCGGAAGCATCCACACTGAGGCCCTTGGCACTCGAATCGCTGTCCACTTGATAACTGAAGCCTTCTGTATACCCCGGGGCTGAGAGATCCAGGTCTGTGACCTGGAGGGTGAAATGATTCTTGAGATTCAGGGTCCAGGCCAGGGTTTCTCCGGCTGCTGCCAGGCTCGGGGCTTGATTGCTGTTTTGTACCAGTATGGGATACCGTGTCGTCATCTCTGTGCCTGCCCGGGTGAAGGAGATGGCAACCTGATGCACTCCGACATCGCTGTTGGCAGGCGAAGGCCAGATTACAACCCCGGTGTTCGGGTCGATACTCATTCCCTTGGCCTGGGCCTCAGGATCAATGCTGAAGGAGGTGCCGCCGATGACCGGAACCTGAAAGGAAAAGTCCGTTCCTTCTTGGGCTTTGATCACCTCCGGTGAAAGAACGCTCACCCCGCCGGATCCGCCGGCCACGAAGATGCAGCCGTTTGCAAAATCCACCTGATTGAAGGAATCGGTGTCACTGAAAATGGTGTCCACCAAGTTTGGGGCAAAAGGCTGGGCGATATCCAGGATGTCCAGACGCCCAGCCTGATCGGTCTGGCCCACCAGGTAGGCCCGATCCCCGTGAAGCGCAATGCCTTGGGCCCAGCTTTTCTGGGGCTGATACTGACCGATTTCCTGAGGACCGGCGGGATCGCTGATGTCCAAAATCTTCAACCCGCCCCAGTCGGCTGCGAGGTAGGCGTAGGATCCGTCTATTTCGATGTCCCTGACTGAATCGTTGAACTGCATCCCGCCGACCTTGGAGATGGCGCCGAGATTGCTGAGATCTAAGATGGTCAAGCCGTTCCATCCCTGGGCCAGGTAGGCATAGCCCCCGGATACGGCAATGGCTTGAAAGCTGTCGTTGTTTTTGTTGGAGACCTCGTAGCTGCTTTCGGTCTGCACCAGGCTGGGAGCACTGGGATCGCTGATATCCACCACGTCCATGACCCGCTGTTCCTCCCGTTCGCCTGCCAGATAGGCGAAATTGCCACTGACTGCGATACTCAGGTATTCACACCACTCGCCTTCGGACAGGCTCTTGAAGGTGGCGATGGTCTCCGGGTTGCTTTTGGAGGTGATATCCACAATGCGTAGACCTTCACCGCTGTCGGCCAGGTAGGCGGTCTCCCCGGCCAGGGCCAAATCCTGGGGATTGTCGCAGAGCGCGCTGCCCACTTTGACCGGATAATTCAAGTCTGTGATATCGATGATCCGCAGGCTGTTGTTGTCCAGGACATAGGCGTAGTCGCCCTGGACCTTGACCACCCTGGCGTTCTCGATCATCTCCGTGATCCTGGCGACGACGGCCGCTTCCTGCTTGATGTCGAAGACCTGGATTGCGATGTCCTGTGTGACATGGGCCCCGGCCTTGTCTGTGACCGTCACCGCCACCGTATACTGGCCGACATCCCCGGCAGCCGGTTCCCAGGCAAGGGTTCCCTGATCGTTGATGGAGATCCCTTTGTTCAGGGAACTTGCATTCAAACTGTAGGTAAAACTTTCATTATAGCCCGTCAGATTCAAGTCCTGATCCTCGGCCTGAACCTGATAGGTGTTCGTCCGGCCGTATTGCCAGGCCAGGGTTTCGGAGGGTGGGGTGATGGAAGGCGGCTGATTGGCATTCTGCACCCAGAGCAGATAGTCCAGTTCCTGAGCGGTCTGCGAAGCATCGGTGTAGGAGATACTCAGTTCATAAAGGCTGCTGCCCAGATCATTGCTGGGCTCGTCCCAGGTGACGACTCCGCTCGTGGGATCAATGGTCATTCCGGCGCCTTGCGAAGCAGCATCAAGTGTAAACTCTGATCCTCCGATGACCGGGACTTCAAAGGAAAAGGAGGGCCCTTCTTCAGCGATGAGGGTCTGGGGCGAAAAAACCTTGATGCCGCCGGAGCCGAGGGCGGCATAGACAAAGCCGTCCCTGAAGTCCAGTCCCATGGGCTTGTTGCTGCTGCCGGCCAAGCTGAGCCGTTCAAGGAATTTGGGCGAGGATGGTGTGTCTACGTCAATGATGTCCAGAGCGACCCCGTTTCCGGTTTGGCTTGCCAGGTAGACAAAGCCGTTTTCCTGAACGACGCCCAACAAAGCGGCATCGTTTCCTGATGTACTGCTGATAAGGCTCGGGACTGTCGGCTCACTGATATCAACCACTTTCAAACCGTCCCAAGCACAGGCTAAATAGGCATGGCCGGTATCCAGGGCGAGATCGTTTACCTGGCCGAGGTCTTCTTCCAGTTTTCCGGCCATGACGATATTGGAGAGGTCCTTGATGTTGTACACGACCAATCCTGTCCAGCCAAAGGCAACATAGGCGAAATCACCAGCAACCCGAACCGCTTTCGGCCAATCCCAATTCGTCGACAGGGACTGGCTTTGCTGACTTGGACTCGCTGGATCGCTGAGATCAACCAGCTCAAACAATTGATTGCCGTTCTTTTCTCCGACCAGACAGCCAAAGGGGGCGCCGTTTTTTTCCATCAGGGCCAGATTGTAGTAATGAACATTGGCCTGGGACGTATAGCCTAGCGCATCGTTTTGACCGAGAATCACGACGGGATTTTCAGGATCGGCAATATCGATTATCCGCAGGCCGTCATAATCACAGGCAATGTAGGCGTAGTCCCCGAGGATCTCGATGGCCATGGCCCCGTAAAGCGCAGGGACGGTGGCCACGACTGTTTGCAGATCAGTGCTCTCCAGAATTGCAAGCTTTTCGTCGCCCAGGGCATAGACATATCCGCCGGCGACTCGAACATCCCGGGCGTTGGAAAATACATCCGGGCTGCCGGCGTCAATCTGGGTCATGGACTGGGTGAAATCAAACACTCTGATGGAAAATGTCTGCTGGGCCTGGGCCCCGGCTGTATCCGTGATGGTCGCGTTGACGGAATGATTGCCGATATGAACAGGATTCGGCTTCCAGCCCAGAACTCCCTGGGTATTGATACTGATGCCTTTCTGCATGGATTGGACATCCAGCTGATAGGAAAAGCTCTCCTGGTAGCCGGGGGCCTGGAGGTCTGGATCCGCCACCTGCAGTTGGCAGGTGTTTTGCATGGAATGTTTCCAGGCCAGGGTCTCAGCCGGGGCAATGGACGGGGGCTGGTTTTGGTTTTCCACCCAAATGTGATAGGTCTTGGATGTTGTATCCGCCGTGACCAGGATTTCATGCAAACCAACCTGCTCATTGTGAGGCGTGGACCAATCGAGGGTCCCGTTGCTGCTGCAACTCAAACCCAGGCTCAAGGCCTTTTCACCCAAGGTGAAACTGGTATACACGGAATCGCCCGCAGGGAGTTGGTAGCTCAGAGGCGTGTTTTCCCGGGCCGGGATGGGATAGGGTGCAATGATCCGCAGGCCCTGATCATGGCCGCTGAGGTGCACGTAGCCATTGCTGCTCAGGACTTTGGGGTCATCCCAGGCGAACCCGCCTTTGAGGGTGCCCACCAGGATTGGTGCATCTTGTTGTGTGATGTCAAAAATATGCAGGGCCTCATCGGACAGGAGATAGAGATTCTCACCGAGCGCCGTGACCGCTCTGCTGTTTTGGATCGGTACTTCACCACAGAGCATGGGCTGGGAGGGGTCGCTGATATCGAAAACGCGCAATCCTCCCCAGTCGTTGGCCAGGTAAGCAAAATTTCCGTGAACAGAGACATCCTGTGCCCAGTGATCCAGGCCGAAGCCGGCGGCAGGCGCCGGAGTGGCAGGATCACTCACGTCGATCATGCGCAGCCCATTGTTCCCGGCTGCCAGATACATCAAGTCTCCGGCCTTGTCGTAGCCGCCAAAGGCGCTTCCTATTTCCAGCTTGCCCTGGTGTACAGGGTTTGCTGGGGAGCTGATGTTGATGATGAGCAGTCCGTCATTTCCCCAGCTTTCTTCTCTGCCTCGAACATAAGCGAAATCACCATCCACCAGGACATCCCGGTATTCATACCCTGTCTCGGCCAGGGTGGTGACAAGGGCGGGAGCAGAGGGGTCCTGAACGTCCACGACCGTGAATCCCTGATCATGGCAGCCCAAATAGGCGTAAGTGTCGCGCACGGCGACCCCGAGCACTTCGCAGTTCAGATCCGTGATTTCGCCGGTTTTCACGGGGTTGGAGGGATTGGAGACATCAAAGATCTTGAAACCGTTCCAGCCGTCGGCCACATAGGCGTAGTCCCCGGAAAGGGCCATGTCTCTGGTCTGCTTCGTCAGCACCTGTCCCACCTGCCTGGGCTGGACCGACGCTCCGATATCAAAGATTTTCAGCCCGGAATCGCCGGAGGCCAGATAGACGTGATCCGGAGACGCGCAGACCCCGAAGGACGAGTTGCCGCCGGCCAGGGTCCTGATGTGCAAGGCTTGAGGGTTGTGGACATCAAAGCATTTGAAGCCGCCGGCATTCTGATCGCTGAGATAGGCCAGTCCGTCGGCAGCAAAGACACTCGTGGATTCAAAGTTGTTCAGCTCTTTCTGCGCAATCTGTTGCGGGGAGGCCGGATCGCTGATGTCAATGACCGCCAGGCCGGACCACCCGTCCGCCACATAGAGCTGATCGCCATCCACTGAAACATCCCTGGCGTCTCCATTGGTCGCTACAGTGGCGGACAGGAAAGGAGCGCCGGGATCGGTAATATCCAGGACCTTGACGCCGTATTCCCCGCCGGCAGCCAGATAGGCATACCCGCCGGACACGGCGATTCCCTGGATCCAAGAACCATCAACTGCCACGGAATATGTTCCGAGTCGTTCCTGACTGGAGGCATCGAAGATCAAAAGCCCTTGGTTCCAGGTGCCGTTTTCATCCCAGCCGGCACTCACATAGATGGTATCGCTATTGACGGACACGTCCCAGACCTCAAATCCATTGTTGCTGTCCAGACAGTCGATCGCAGACAGTTTTTCCGGACTTTTCGGATCGCTGATGTCAACGATCTGGATGCCGCCCCATTGGTGGGCGAGATAGGCCGTATTCCCCTGAATGAAAATTTTTCTGGCCTGACCTTCGTTGGAAAGGGGCAGGGAGGCGATCGCTGCCGGGGAGTCGATCGTGGTGCAATCAACAATCTGCAAACCCTGATCGCCGGCTGCGAGATAGGCGAAGCCGTCCTTGACCTGGATATCCCTGGCCGTTCCATTGGTGAGTATTCCGGCTATTTTCCCCTGGGAATGGGACGGATTGTGAAGTCCGGAAGAGGCCGGAGATCCAAAGGCCATACAAACCAGAACAACAGATACAATGCAGACAGAGAACCTGAGTTGCATACCACTTCCCTCCAGGGATTTGTGCATTGGCAGGAGGCATCACGTTGTTGTGACGGCGTACAGTCTATTCGCGAGTGCAGGGTTGAGGCAGAGCTTAAGGGAAAGGATAGGGCAGGTGAGCCTGATGTTCTATGATCTGCCTCACTTTTTTCTCATTTCACACCGCTTTTTTTTAGCATGCACTCTGTGGAGTGTCAATGCTTGTGAGCTGATGAAAAATATCGACCGGGAAAAGAAGAATATTTTTGCTGAGGGTCCTGTGCTGGAGTCGCCACTGAATCTGCGCCGTTTAGACCTCCGCTGAACAATGAAGAACATACCCTTGAGATCTTCTATGTCAGCCACAGAAGGGATGTATACGAACAATTCAGACTCTTGCTCAATAAAATCTTGCGCCGTAAAATTATTTCACCAGAAAGAGGGCCGTTGATTCGGGACGGCTGCAGATAAAAACAATGAAAATCAGGAGCCTACATTTTCATGTTCTTCCCGCATTCGTGTTCTTCTTCACTCTGTCCCTTAGCGTGAAGCTTCAGCTGAGTGGAGTCACAGTTCCAAGCATTGATCAACGCTCGTCATTGCGAGCGAAGCGAAGCAATCTTTCAGAAAAGCCCCTTGTCAGGGATTGCTTCGGCGAAGACGCCTCGCCCGGTTAAATACTGGCCAATGGCCAGTGCCGTAAAACGGCATTTAACTGGGCGAGCAATGACGGGTTACGGCGACAGTCTACAGGTAAAACGTAGTTTCTTCACGGATAAAACTGACTGGTCCACCCATCCGACGTCCGACGTCTGACCTCCGACCTCTCTCTTCGGTCCTCCGACATCCGACGTCTGACGTCTGACCTCTGTCTTCTGACCTCTGACGCTTGCCGCGGCGGCTTGTCACGTCGTAGCTAATAAGCGTAGACGAAAGCTGATAAGCGAAGACGGAAGCTTCTTAGCGAAGCCGGGTCTGTCTTCCGTCCACTGTCCACTGTCCTCTTCTGATCTCCGACTTCTGATCCCTGCCCCCTGTCCCCTTTGAACACTGACCCTCCGCTCTCCGCCCTCCGCCCTCCGACGTCTGACCTCCGACCTCTCTCTTCGGTCCTCCGTCCTCTTCCTCTGTCCTCTGTCTTCCCTCTGCTCTCTGCTCTCTGCCCTATGCTCCATGCTCTATGCCTCCCCCCCGCCGCCCTCTGACCTCTGACCTCTGACGTCTGTCTTCTGTCCTCCGTCCTCTGTCTTCCCTCTGCTCCCCTCCGCTCTCTGCCTGCCCTCCGCCCTCCGACTTCCGTCCGCCGACATCCGACGTCTGACCTCCGACCTCTCTCTTCGGTCCTCCGTCCTCTCTCTGCTCTCTGCCCTATGCTCCATGCCCTATGCTCTATGCCCTAAGCCCTCTGCCAGCTCTTACTGACAATTCACCCAGAAGCCGTCTCCAGGGGCGAGTTCCTGCAAGATTCCGAATCCCATGGTATTGCAGTAGTCCTCCAATTGGGCCGGAGTGTAGCCTGCAACAAAGGTCTGCCAGTTGGCGTCCTGCCACTTCCAGAAGGAGACGACATCGTGACCCTGATCCGTAAGCTGCTGCAACAGGTCATCTGTAGTGACGGTCTCCTGCCCCCAGCCCACGAGATTCCACCCGGCCACAAGATCGGGCAGGGGGGTGGTGTTGTTGCAGACATACAGACAGCCGTCTGCTGTGGTGACGGCATCCTGGGGTGTGTCCGGGCAGGCATCCCATTGGTCGGGCACCCCGTCCTGGTCCGCATCATTCAGCAGCATAGCGGAAAAGTCCACAGGAATGGCCTGATCCTGGCCTGCAGGAATCTCAAGATTGTATACCGCACCTTGATCCAGCTGTATGGGGTGCAGGGCCTTGAGCTGGTACCAGGCCGTGGCGTTCTCGGCCAGGCTGAAATCAAGCTCAACTGTTCCGTAGGCATCTGTCGGGTGTGTCGGGGTCAGGGGAATGCCCTGCGCCGTGTTGAGCCCCAGGGCGGCATTCTCGACAACGGTGCCGTTGTCATCCGTGACCCGGGCCAGGATCCGCCCGCTCTTTCCAGGGGTCTCCGGCTTGTAGGCAAAGACATAGGGGCTGAGGCGGGTGACCCCGTAATTGCCCAGGAG
>CAZUMF010000011.1:0-36646 GCA_964621385.1 uncultured Desulfohalobiaceae bacterium | reverse complement strand
TCGGGGCCACCCTTTCCGTGGTTTCCGGCCTAGACCGCGGGGTCAAGCGTTTGAGCGAGTTGAATATCAACATCGGTGGACTGCTCCTGATCTTTGTGCTGATTCTCGGCCCGAGCGTGATGATCCTTGATGCCTTTGTCCAGAATATCGGCGTGTATCTCGATGATTTCTTCAGCACCAGTTTCTGGACGGAAAGCTATCTGGACAGCCACTGGCAGAACAGCTGGACTGTTTTTTACTGGGCCTGGTGGATTTCCTGGTCCCCGTTCGTGGGAATGTTCATCGCCAGGATCTCCAAAGGGCGGACGATCCGGGAGTTTGTTCTGAGTGTCCTGATCATCCCTTCCCTGATCACCTTTCTGTGGATCACCGCTTTTGGCGGATCGGCGTTGTTTCTGGAAATGAAGGCTGCGGGCAGCATTGCCGGAGCGGTGCAGGAGAATGTGGCCGTGGCCATTTATTCGCTCCTGGAGCAGTTCCCCTTTGCCCTGGTGAGCAATACCGTGGCCGTGGTCCTGGTCATCAGTTTTTTTGTGACCTCCTCGGATTCCGGATCCTTGGTGGTGGACGCCTTCACTTCAGGCGGCAAGCTCAATTCGCCTGTGGTGCAACGCGTTTTTTGGGCCGGCATGGAAGGAGCCGTGGCCGCCGTTCTCCTGGTCGGGGGCGGCCTGGCGGCCCTGCAGACGGCCTCCATCAGCACAGGCCTTCCGTTCTCCGTGCTCTTGTTCATCATGGGTTTCAGCCTGTGGAAAGGGCTGCACTCCGAATATGAGAGCGAAGAACTTCGACGCAAAGCGGTTGAACGGGAGTCCTATCAGGGCCTGATTCAGGGGTTATTGAAGAAACAAAAGGATCGTGCGGGATCTGAAAAAGAGCCGGTTCGGCAAGACCAACACTCCGGGCATTCGGGAAAGACTGAACATGAACCATCAGGGCAGTAGACAATTTTTTCGGCCGGTCCGTCAGGTTCTGGTTTGTCTGGATCTAACGGATATCGACGTCTCTCTGATCAGGTATGCGGCCGCTCTGGCGCGGACCTTGTCCGTGGAACGGGTGATATTTTTTCATGTCATCCAGGCCTATGACCTGCCTGACCGGGCGAACAAAACATTCCCTGATGTGGAGACCGAACTCAGGGATCTGATCCGTAAAAACATCCTCCAGTCCGTGGATGATTTTTTTCAAACAGAGTGTCACTGGGAGATCGAGACCCGGGTGGGATACGAAGACGCCGCCAATGAGATCATCGCCTATATCGGGGAGGCTTGTTCGGATCTGACGCTTCTTGGACACAAATACGGGGAAAACAGGCAGGCGCGATACAGCCGCAAGAT
Source organism: uncultured Desulfohalobiaceae bacterium (assembly GCA_964621385.1). Taxonomy (GTDB): domain Bacteria; phylum Desulfobacterota; class Desulfovibrionia; order Desulfovibrionales; family Desulfothermaceae; genus JAABTT01. The sequence goes on along the minus strand of CAZUMF010000011.1, from coordinate 35,309 downwards.
TATTGCAGAGACGGCCTGCGATATTCTGCTTGTCCCGGAGATTGATTCGACATGGATGAATCCGGTGTTATGTGCTGTTGATTTTTCCGAGGAATCCGGCAGAGCGTTTGAAAAGGCCCTGGATATTTCCCGGGCCGAGGCCGGTTCCATGTCCTGTTATTTTGTCTCCGATCCCACCAGGGCCTATTTCCCGGCGACGACCCGGCGCAGCTCAGACCGGGATCTCCGCCGGTTTCAAGAGACCTATGAACAGTTTCTCAAAAGCTATGGGCTGTCCCCGGATGATATCCTCTGCCGCATCGAGTTGCATGAGGCCATCAGCAGCGAAGCCGAGGCGATTCATCAGGCTGCCTCCGAGCAAAACGCACGACTCATCGTGGTCGGGGCCAGAGGGGATGCCGCAAAAATGACGAGCCTCTTCGGCAATCTCTGTGAAACCTTTCGGATCATGGAGAAAGAACTGCCGGTCATGCTGGTCAAACCTCAGCCCAGGAAGAAAACCTCCTGGTTTCGAAAAGGGAGTTCATGGACCAGAGAATGAAGGAGCAGATCAAATTGGGGGTCATGGAATCCATCGCCAATGTTCGGGAAGAACTCCGTGAACTCCAGGAATGGGGCAATCCCGTGCCGGTAGGCAGACAGGCGCCGTCAAATGGAAGCGCCGGGCAGCGGCCGGGTCTTTCCTGCATCAACAAGGTCAGGTTTCGACTGACCCGGCTGGAACAGACCCTGCAGAATATCGATGATCCGGATTTTGGGTGTTGTGTGCAGTGCGGTCGGGAAATCGGTGTCAAGTGCCTCCAGGTCCGTCCGGAGACCGATGTCTGCGGGGAGTGTGCGGATCAGAAGTCATTTTTGACCTATAATTACCTGTTTCATCAGACCTGAGTCGCGGAGCGGGGAAGGCGGAAGGCGGAGCGGGGAACGTCGAACGCGGAGCGGGGAAGGTGGAACGCGGAAGGCGGAAGGATTCAATGGCCCCATATCCTTCGTTCAAAGTTCTTTACAGGACGCGTAAATCTTAAGGATTTATTGGACATCTTGATTTCAGGTGTCTGGTTTCGGGTGTCTGGCCTCCGGCTCCGCTTCCAGCCCGTAGAGCCTACGCCTCGGAGAGTTTCTGGTTTCAGCGCCGGCCGCTGGCCGGACGGACATGCCAGTTTGATCCGTGAAGAAACTACGTTTTACCGACAGACTGTCGCCATAACCCGTCATTGCTCGCCCAGTTAAATGCCGCTTTACGGCACTGGCCTTTGGCCAGTATTTAACCGGGCGAGGCGTCTTCGCCGAAGCAATCCCTGACAAGAGGCTTTTCTGAAAGATTGCTTCGCTTCGCTCGCAATGACGAGCGTTGATCAATGCGTGGAACTGTGACTCCATTCGTTTGAAGTTTCAGATGGGTTTGCGGATTTTGCCTTTCCCGACACCCGACACCAGAAACCCGACACCAGAAACCAGAAACCAAAAGAATGTCCAATTTTATGAACATTCCAGACATTGGAGTAGTATAGACTGATCCACAATCAATGCAAGCCCCGGTTCTTGCTCATGGCGATTTCCAGCCGCTCGGTGATCAGGGAGCAGGGCAGGGTCATGGCCAGATACAGGGCGGTGATGGTGATCCAGATCTCCATGGTCAAGAGGGTTCCGGCCATGAGTTCCGTTCCCTGAAAGGTGAGCTCCGGAATGGAGATCACCGAAACAATGGATGAATCTTTGATCAAGGCAATGAACTGGCCGGCTAGGGGCGGCAGGATGCGCTGGAAGGCCTGGGGCAGGATAATGTGGCGCAGCTGCTGGGCTTTGGACATGCCCAGAGCCGAGGCCGCCTCCAGCTGCCCCGGATCAATGGACTGGATCCCGGAACGGACGATTTCCGTAATATAGGCGCCTTCAAAAATGGAAATGGTGAGAATGGCCGCCAGAAAAGAGGTCAAAAGGTGCGGTTCGGCGAGAAAGAAGACCACCAGCTCTTGCAGAAATGGCGGGGCCTGCTCCAGAGCATCGGAGAGTCGCAGGCCGGGCAGGATCTGATCGCCGATAAAGAAATAGACGATGTAGATGATGACCAGAGGCGGAATGTTCCGCATGAGTTCGACATAGGTCCCGCTGGTGAGCCGCAAGAACAGCCGGCGGCTGGAGCGGCAGATGCCCATGAGCGTTCCGAACAGGCTGGCCAGGAGAATGCCCCAAAAACTCAGGCGGAGGGTGTTGTACACCCCCCGCATGATGATGTTGGAAACCCATTTTTCTTGTTCGGCATCGTAGCGAAAGAAAAACTGCGGAATTTTTTCCCAGCCCCATTCATATCCCAGCCCGACATTGATCTGGTACAGGTAATAGGCGAGAATCGCCAGGCAGGTGCCGAGGATCACGCCATCCGAGAGCCGGAAGCGCGTTTTTTGAAACAGGTGCATGCCGATTCAGGCCTTGATTACTCGATCCGGGATCTCCATTCCACGCTTTTCCACCAATAGTCCGCCTTTTCCTGAATGAACCCCTGATTTCTGATTACGGTGATCCAGTTGTTCAGATAGGCCAGGGTGTCGGGATCGCCCTTTTGGACCCCGATGGAAATCGGTTGTTTCATGAGCGGTTCTTCAATATAGAAGAGCTTGTCAGGAAACTTCAGGGCCAATTGGGCCGGTTCCGGAGAGGAATTGACAATGCAGTGGGCCTTGCCGTTGAGGAGTTCCTGGACCATGGGGCCGTTTTCCATGAACAGCCGTGTCTCGGCCCGGGGCAGGACCTGCTTGACCGCGGCCACTGCTGTGGTTCCGTTTCTGACCAGCACCATGACTTCGGGCTTGTTGTAATCGGCCACGTCATCCATGCCTGCGGCCACGTCTTTGTTGGCCAGGATCTGCAGGGCGGAGAAATCATAGGGTTGGGTGAAGTTGATCTTCAAGGCCCGCTGCGGGGTGCCCATCATCCCGGCGATGATCAGATCGAATTTTCCGGTCAGCAGTCCCGGGATGAGTCCTTCCCATTTGGTGGGGACAAATTTGACCTCCACCCCCATATCCTGCGCCAGTTTTGTGGCCATATCGATTTCAAACCCGATCCACTCCCCGGTTTTGTCCTGCATGGCCCAGGGAACAAAGGTGGACATGCCCACCCGGAGTTCGCCCTGGCGCAGGACTTTTTCAATGGTACTCTGGCGGGCCAGTTCCTGTTGGATGTCCTTGGCTCCGGCCAGACCCGGGGCCAGAAGCAGCAGCGCCATCACGCTCAGCATGCAGGGAATCAGATGCTTTTTCATGTCAACCTCCTGAATTGTTTTAATGGATGTCGTTGTTCAGAGTTCTTTTGAGTCATTACACTTTTTGAGGTGTCTGGTTTCAGGTTTCAGGTGTCAGCACCGGCCGCTGGCTGGGCGGACCAGCCAGTTTGATCAAAGGTAGAAAATCCATTTTGGTTTTTCATACGAGCGTTGGAGGTTCGATATTCATCCCTTCAGGCAGAATTTGAACGTCCAACGTTCGATGTTCATTCTGACCTTTGATACTCCAATCTCTGACATCTTTTTTCCACACCCACTTGTTTCAAAATAATTTTGAAGTTGAATCAATCACTTCAGGCATCAACTCGGCACTTGGATCTTCCGTTCCATCAGGCCCGCCAGTTGGGACACGATGACGGTGATGATCAGATAGAACAGGGCGATGGTGAAGTAGACCTCGAACACTAAAAAGGTTTCCGCAACAATGGCGTTGGCCCGCATGGTCATTTCATAGACCGCGATCACACTGACCAGGGAGGAATCCTTGATGAGCGAAACCGCCTGGCTGGTCAGCGGGGGCAGGATCCTGGGGATGGCCTGGGGAAGGATCACGAGCCGGTACAGTTGGTAGGTGTTCAGTCCCAGACTTGATCCGGCTTCCCATTGTCCTTTGTCAATGAACTTGATGCCGGCCCGGTAAATCTCTGAGGCATAGGATCCTTCAAACAGACTCAGGGCCAGGACGGCTGCGAACAGTCGATTGAGGTGCAGCGGCGGGGCCACGATGAAATACACGAAAAAGAGCTGGACCAGCAAAGGGGTGTTGCGGGTCGTTTCCAGGTAGAACCGGGCCACGATCCGTCCCCCGATGGAGGGAGACAGGCGCAGGAGCGCGGTCACCAGACCGATGATATAGGTCAGGATGAGGCTCATCCAGGTGATGTGCAGGGTGATGCCCAGGCCCTGCAGAATGGGACCCGCTGCAAAACCGCCGTCTCCAAAGGCATAGATGAACTGCGGTACCCGGTACCACTGCCAGTTGTAGCCCTGGCTTTCAGCCCCCCGCAGCACCAGCCAGATGAGGGCTAAGAGCAGCAGCACATAGCCGGTCACATCCAGTATCTTTGAGCGGAGGATCGCTTGGAGGAAACGTGGGCGCTGCCCATTTGTGCCGGGCATAGCGGCGGGGCTCCTTTTTGGATTGCGGGGGGCATAGCAAAGATTCGAATGGTGCTTTGAACCTCAGGACCTTGGATTGTTCAAGCGGGAAAGACACACAGACCGCAGTCTTTCTTGACGATCACCAGGTACACGCATGACTCACTGCCGGGTGCTTTGATATACCAAAAAAAAGGGGGATGGACAAGTTTTCTCCGCCCGGGGAAAGAATCGTTGGTCTGAGCGCTCTGCCTGCCGGGTCTTTGGTCCTGTATAGAGGGACGTCCGGCTCAGGTGATGCCAGTGGCCGAGGTCAGTTCCATGCGCATTTTGCCCTGGGCCATGCGGATGCGTTTGAAGGCCTCTTTCAGGGATTGCCGTTCGATCTGGGTCATAACCTTGGGGTCGAGGAAGTTGTCCGGCGGTTTGTTCTGGCCGATCTGCCTGAGCTGGTGCTCAATCCTGGCCTGCATCATGAAATTGTACGCATGATAGAGGTCCTCAAAATCCTCTTTGTCGAGAATGTTCACATCATGCATGGCCCTGAGGCGTTCCTGGGTGTTGGTGGCCCGGATCTTGTTTTTCAGGGCGTAGATCCTGGCAAAATCAACGATGAGCCGCATCGGGGTTTTGATCTCCAGACAGTTTTTGTGCTCCCCTTTTCCCTGCAGGGCGAAATTTCCGAAAAAGTCCAGAGGGGGTTTGAAATGCAGTGCGTTTTCAGCGAGATGCCTGAAAAACCCCATCCAGCCTCCCGTGGATTGCAAGAGAAAGTCCTTGAGTTCATTCACCAGGGCCTCATCCCCGTACCCTGATCGGAAATCAAAAAAAATACTGGAGTGGAGCAGGGCTTCGGGGTCTGCGCTTTTAATCCAGTCTTGGAAGGTGTTTTTCCAGGATTTGAGGGGCCGGCACCATTTGGGGTTCTCGGCCATGATCTCAAATTCACAGGAGGCGTAGCCGATGCGATCCAGCCGGCTGCAGATGGTCCGTCCCAGATCGAGAAAATATGCCTGCACCTCTCGCTCCCGCTCCGGAGTCTGATCAGCAAACACAATGGCGTTGTCCTGATCCGTTTTCAGGGTCTGTTCCTGGCGTCCTTCGCTGCCCAGGAGCATGAAGGCGAAACCGGCCGGCGGCGGGGAAAATTCGGAGAGGACGCCGTGGATCACCCGCTGCAGGATGGCATCGGAAACGGCGCTGATGATCCGGTTGAGGTGCTCGGCTTTGGCTCCGTTTTCCGTCAGACTTTTGATCAGGCCCGGCAGCTGCTGATGGCGCGCCCTCAGTTCGTCCACGCTTGCAGCTTGCCGGATTTCATGCATCAGAAAAACAGGGGATTGTCCCTGGGCCAGGAGCAGATCCTCTTCAGAGGCAATGCCCAGGAGCCGGGATGAGGCGTCGAGGACGGCCACATGTTTAATCGTGTGCTGCATCATGAGCAGGATGGCCTCGAAAATACCCGCGTCGTGCGGCAGGGTGATCAGCGGATGGGACATGATGTCCCGGACTTTGGTCGAATGGGGCCGGTCCTGAGCTACGATCTTGCTGCGGATGTCGTTGTCCGTGATCAAGCCGACGGCCGTGCCGGAGGGATCGAGAACCGCGGCGGCGCTTCGCTGTTTGCGGGTCATCATTTGGGCGGCGTCCTGAACGGATGCCTGGTCCGGGCAGGACAGGATGGACTTGGAAAAAACGTCAGCCAGGGGTCGATTCAAAAAACCGGAGGCAAAGGCATCCGGATCATTTGCCGCATTTTTGGCAATAAAGGCCACATAGGGCCTGTCCTGCATCTTGCGGCTGAAGAGTGTGGTGAAATGCTGGGTAAAGGCCACATGCCGGGCACAGATATCCAAAAAAATGTCCCTGGGGAGACGATACAAGGTGCTGTCCTCTATGGATTGCACCGTTCGGATGGACAGGCCGGCGTTGAAGAGCAGGGACAGTCCGCCGTAAATGGAGTGTTCGTGGAGATAGCTTCGCAGGATTTTTTCCCCGTTTTCCAGGATAAATTGCTCCAGGACGCCTTCAATGACAATATAGACAAAGCGGAGCCTGGTTTTTCCCTGGACGCAGAGGGTCATATCCTTGAGTTGATGGCTTTTGGTGAGTGCCCGGGCCGCCAGCTCAATATCCGCCTCCGGCAGGCGGTCAAAAGGAGGTACCTTTGCGAGAAATGAAGAGGCCGGGTTCATAAAAATTTTTGGGAAAAATTTTTATCGGTTTCATGGATTTTTGAACAGAGTCTGTTCTCTCGTGCCAAGCGTCGCAAGCGACCCGGGGCGTATCGAAAACAGGGCTATCCATAGCGCTCTTTGACAGCGACTCGATCGATGGTTCCCTGTTCGGTTTTGGGCAGGGCGTCGACGAATTCCACGCAGCGGGGTTTTTTGTAACCGGCTATTTTGGCACCGACAAACAGGATCAACTCCTGCTCGCTGAGCACCTGTTCCGGATGCAGCACGCAGACGGCCTTGATGCCTTCCCCAAAGGTGGCATCCGGGATGCCGATGACCGAGGTCTCCAGAACAGCCGGGTGTTCCAGGATGATTTTTTCCACTTCCACTGGAAAGACGTTTTCCCCGCCGGATTTGATCAGGTCTTTTTCCGCCTTGCGGCCTTTGAAGAACATATAGCCGTCTTCATCCACAACCCCCAGATCTCCGGTGTGATGCCAGTCTTCCCGGAAAGTCAGAGCATTGAGTTCAGGTTGCTGCCAGTAGCCCTGGAAAACCAGAGGCCCCTGGATGAGGATTTCCCCGGTGGAGCCGGAGGGGAGGTCCCGGTCAAACTCATCCACGATCTTGACGCCGACCAGGGCGCCGGGCCGGCCCGCCGAGCCGGGCCTTTCATTGTACGGGGAAAAGGTCACCAGCCCCGAAGTCTCCGTCTGACCGTACATGGACCAGAAGGTGGCCCCGGTTGCCTGCCGGCACTGTTCAATGGTTGCGGCCTGTTCAAGTCCAAGAATGTGCCGCAGGGAATGGACGTGTTCCCTGGAGGACGGCAAGGCCTCCAGCAGTTTGCCGAGGATCGGAGGAAAGGTCCCCAACAGGCTGACCCGGTGCCGGGATATCAATTCAGCGGCCCGGGGGGCGTCGAACTGGGACATGATCACATTGGTCCCCCCCGCCAGCATCACGGCCAGAGCCAGGTTGATGCCCATGATATGAAACAGGGGCAGAATGTTCAAATACCGGTCGGCAGGCGTCAGGTTCAAGGCAAAGGCCAGCTGCAGAGACGACAGGAAAAGGTTTTCCTGGGAGAGAACCGCCCCGCGCGGTTTTCCAAAGACGGCAGCCGTATGGATGATGGCAAACGGGTCATCCCGGCAGGTTTGAAAGGCGTCCCCGCCCTGGGACGATGGATCGGCAGGCCCGGTTTTCAGCAGATCCTGGTAAGATTGGTGTCCGCCTTCTCCAATGACGATGTGCGAACGGATATTCAGGCAGTCCTTCATGAGATCCAGGCTTGATTGGGACACATCTTCATCCGTGATGAGTATTCGGGGGGAGGTATCCGTGAGAATCTCCTGGATCTCGTTCTGGGAGAGGCGGCGGTTGATGAGGACCAGGATGCCTCCCAGAGCGCCAACCGCGGCAAACAGAGGAAAAAAATGGTACGAATTCCGGGCCAGGACCGCAATTCGTTCGCCGGCCTGGAATCCGCTGCGCAGGAGACCGGCCTGCAGGGCGCAGCTTTCCTGAAAAAGCTGGACGTAAGTCATGGTCTCCTGCTCTGACACACAAGCAACGGCCCGGGGGCATATCCGGGCGTTTCGTTTGAAAAGATCCATGAACGTAAAATGGCGCAGGCTCATACTTGACTCCTTTGCGTTCATTGAAAAAGAGACGCCGGGGAACCCGGCGTCTCTTTCAACAATGAGACGTGCTGTTTCAATTCAGCATCAGGGGAAGCTCAATTCAAAGGGCACCACTTTGGTGACCCCGTCGGCTGAAAATGTGGCGGAACCATCCTTCAGACCGACCGGCACTTCATAGGCCGGCACTCCGGTCCACCAGCGCTCCAGGGCGTCCCAGGGGCTCCAGCCTTTTTCCTTGAGTTTGAAGCCTCCGGTGACCAAAAGGCTCAGCAGCGCGGAACGGGCGGTAATCATGGTGTTCACCCGGATTTGATCCGTGCTTTTCCCGGGGATCAGGTATTCATCATTGGTATTGACCGTGATGAGGTCAAAGCCCTCAAAGGAGACGGTGAAGCGCAGGCTTTCCAGGGTGACGGTGTAGGGATTGGGGTTGTTCACGTTGAGCAAGAAACTCAAGGGGAGCGGAGCGCCTCGATCGCCTGGTTCGCCCTTGGTGGGTTCCACCCCTTTGGAATAATACCAGTAGCCGTCATATTGGGGAACTTCGAGCATTTCGAGTGTCAGGTCCGGCTGGGTAAAATTCGAGGCGGTGGGTTGGACTTGAACCCCGGTGCACGACGACAGAAAAAACGCCACGGCAAGCAGCAAGAGAGTGTGCATCAGATATTTTTGAAACATGGGTTCCTCCTGAGTTTGTAAAAAGAGGCTTTTTCAAACAGGCATGGCCTCAGGTCAGCCACCTCTTTCTCCGTTTATAATGCTTGATGTTTTTAAAACTCTTTTTCCCTGCTTCGCTCATTCCCAGATAGAAATCTTTGATGTCTTCATTGTCGCGGAGGTTGTCCGAAGAATCGTCCATGACAATGCGGCCGGTTTCCATGATATAGGCATACGGGGCCACGCTCAGGGCAAGCTTGGCGTTTTGCTCCACCAGGAGGATGGAGATCTGCTGTTCCTGGTTGAGTTTAGTGATGATGCTGAAGATTTCGTTGATGAGTTTGGGCGCCAGGCCCATGGACGGTTCATCAAGCAGCAGGAGTTTGGGTTCGGTCATCAAGGCCCGGCCCACCACCAGCATCTGCTGCTCCCCGCCGCTGATGAAGCCGGCTGTCTCGCCGCGCTTGTCAAAGAGTCGCGGAAAATAGTGGTACACCAGATCCAGACCTTCTTTGACCGACCCCGATTTTCGAAGATGGGCCCCGACTTTCAGATTCTCTTCGACGGTCAGATGTTCAAAGACCCGCCGGCCTTCGATCACCTGAATGATTCCCATCTTGGAGATATCCGCGGCATGGGAGTTGTGAATGGGCCGCTGTTCAAATTCAATGGCCCCGTCGGTGACTTTCCCGTTTTCCGTGGACAACAGCCCGGAAACAGCCTTGAGCGTTGTGCTTTTACCGGCTCCGTTGGCCCCGAGCAAGGCCACGATTCCCCCTGTGGGCACCTCTATGGAGACCCCTTTGAGGACCAGGATCACTTCGTGATATCGGACTTCGATGTTCTTGATCTGCAAAATCGGATCTGCGTGTGCCACAGCGCATACCTCCGGGAATGAACTCGTCGTTTGTCTGATTTGGTTGTTTGCTTGACTCAAAACAGCGATCCTGGACCGGCCGGGCTGTGTTTTCATCCGGCCGGAGCGGATCAGGCGCTTACCAGCCCAGCCATTCGTTTTCCCATTTTTCAGGCCAGCGTTCTTGTAAGTCCACATGCTCCACCGGCTGAAACTTTTCGCCGGTCCATTCCTGAACCAGGCAGCCTGTGGCCGGTCTGTGGTCTTTGGCGGTAAAGGAGATGGGCGAGGTCGCCAGACCGATGTCGAAATCCCTGAAGGTCTCGAACCCTTGTTTCTTGATGCTCTCCCCGGTGAGCTCTCCGGCTGCGTCCGCCCGTTTCATGGCCTCCCAGAGGATCAGGGCGTCGCCCCAGGCCTGGATGGTATGGATGGTCCGCTTTTCCAGGGGGATGCCGGGGTTGTACTTCTTGGCGGCATTGACCACGATGTCCATGTTCTTGTAATCCTGTCCGAAAAAGGCGCAGGGGGTGGTTCCCATGACCCCTTTGGCCGCTTCTCCGGCCATCCGGGGCAGATTTTCGTCAAAACCCCAGATGTTGATGATCCAGTCCGCACCCAGACCCAAGGCATAGGCGTCCTTGATCGTGGCGGCCACGGACATGACCGTGTTGCCGTGCCAGACCACATCCGGTTTGAATTTTTTCAGGGCCATGATCTGGCTCTTGGCGTCCAGGGCAAACAGGGAAACGTCCTGATCCGGACCGATTTCAAAACCCAGAAGTTCGGCCTGGTCCTTGATGGCTTCGATGGGAGCGGAGCAGTAAGGGGAGGCGTGCATGTAAGCACAGGCCATCCGGGGTTTTCTCTTGCCATAGTCCGGATGTTCGGGCCATTTTTTGTCGAACCAGGCGGTCAGGGCTGCCCGGGCATTGGTGGAGTAATCCGAGGAGAAGAAAAAGTTGTACTTGGTTTTGGTGCCGTCCGTGAGATGCGCCGAGTACGAGGCCGAGACATAGGGGATTTTGTCTTTGTTGATGGTTGGCGACAAGGCCTCGGTATCCCCGGTTCCCCAACCGAGAATGGCCACACTGCCGAGCCGTTTCAACAGCTTATACTTGGTGATGGCTTCGGGAATCCGGTAGCCGTAGTCAAACCAGGTGTATTTGATTTGTTTGCCGTTGACCCCGCCTTGTTCGTTGATCCAGCGGATGGCTTCGTCCATGCCGATGGCATAGTCTTTGCCCACGTCCGAGGTGGCCCCGGACGTATCCATGATTCCACCGACCCTGATTTTCTCGGCGCTCAGGCCTGTGGACAGGCCCAGCAGCAAGACAAGAGCAATCAGAAAAAACAGTCCGGTTTTGAGGTTCCTGGTCATTTTTTCCTCCTTCGGTTGGGGTTGGCATTGATCAGTGGTTGAATCATTACAGACCTGGACTCGTTATGCTGCACATCACCTCCTTTCATTGCCGGGTGTATTGATTCACGGTTAATAGGAAAAGGGCCAGAGATTGAAATAGTTTTTGATCTGCCACCAGCGATAGGACAGCCCGTGCGGCTCGAAGATGAGAAAGGCGCAAATGATGAGACCAAACAGGGATTTTTTGACAAAGGCGAATTTCATGAGCAGCTGTGGATAGTAATCCGCCAGGGGGATGACGCCCATCTGCAGCGCTTCCATGATCAGGACCATGAAAATGGACCCGAAGATGACGCCGTGAATGGATCCAACCCCGCCGATGAGGATCACCCCGACCAGCCAGAGGGACCAGAACCAGGTGAAATGTTCCGGAGACAACGCGGCGGTGTTGCTCAACCAGAAGGCTCCGGCGACGCCGGCCATGGCTCCGGCCACAAAAAAGGCCAGGATCTTGTACCAGAAGACATTGATGCCCATGGTGGCGGCCGCAATGTCGTTGTCCCGGATGGCCACCCAGGCCCGTCCGGGTTTGGATCGCAGCAGGTTGGCCAGCACCGTGACCATCAAGCAGAGCAGTACGGCCATGAAAAGATAAACCCTGACCTCGGTGTCCATGGTCCAGGGACCGATTTTGATGGTGCCCGGGGGCAGGGAAAAGGCCTGGCCGCGGCCGCCGATCTGGCTGACATACTGGGTGAGGATGAAGTCCACGGTGATGAACTGGGCGGCGATGGTGGTCAGGATGAGGTAGAAGCCTTTGACCCGGGCCGAGGGGAGGCCGAAGAGAACGCTCCACAGACCGGCGGTCAGGCCGGCGGCAACCAGGCTGATGGGATAGGTCAGGCCCATGTCCACCAGAGACTCCGGCCAGGGAAAATTCAGGATGAGCAGGGCCGAGGTATAGGCCCCCACCGCGATGAAAGCGGCATGTCCCAGGGTCAGCAGACCGCCGAAACCGATCAGCAGCTGCACCCCGAGGGAGCCCATGGCTGTATAGCCGATCATGGTGCCCACCCCGACCCAGTATTCAGGCAGGAAGCCCGGAATCAGGACAAACACGGTCAGCAGGAGCAGGATCATTTTGATCTTGATGATCGGCGTCTGCCACCATCCCTGGTCCTGTTTGTAATTTTCATGGTAGTGTCCGCAGGGCAACCAGACAGTGGACATAGTTTCTCCCCTTCATTATGGATTGAATAGAGTGAATTCAGATCTCTCTCACATGAAGTGTATTGTCTGATCTTCACGTCCGCATGAACATCAGACGCGTTCAATACGTTCCCAGCCCCATAATCCGTAAGGCTTGAACATCAGGAAGATGACCAGGAAAATAAAGGGGGCGGTTTGCTTGACCCCGCCAGGGACGAACTGGTCCAGATAGGCTCCGGACAGATTTTCCAGAACGCCGATGACGATCCCGCCGACTATGGCCCCGGGAATGGAGTTCAGCCCGCCGAAGATCACCGCGGGCAGCACCAGCAGACCCAGATAGCTCACCGAGATGTTCAGCCCGTTGATGTTGGCCAGCAGGGCCCCGCCGATGCCTGCGCTCATGAAGGCGATGGACCAGGAAGCGGCGTAGACGAATCTGGCGCTGACCCCCAGGGAGAGGGCGGCGGTCTCATCGTCTGCCGTGGCCTGCATGGACAAGCCCCAGCGGGTGTACTTGAAAAAGAGGACCAGGGCGATGAGCAGAATGATGGAGACCACAAAAGACCAGAGAAAGACCGGAGAAATATACAAAAAACCGATCATGATCGGTTTGATGGAAAAGACCGGGGGCTGAAAGACCTGGGTGTCGGTGCCCCAGATAAAGCCGATGGTGCCCTGAAAAAAGAAGGACAGTCCCACGGTGACCATAATCACCGCCAGGAGGGGCTGTCCGATGAGCTTATCCAGAAAGATGCGCTCCACCAGGATGCCCAGGATGATGCCCGCGACCATGGTCAGGCCGATGGCCGGCAGGAAGGGGACCCCGGCCTGATGAAAGGACCAGGTCAGATAGGCGCCGACCAGGGTCAGTTCCCCCATGGCCAGGTTGAGCACGCCCGAGCATTTATAGATGATCACCCAGCCCAGGGCGACCAGGGCATAAATTCCGCCGACCAGAATTCCGGTGACCAGGCTCATGAAAAAAAGTTCCATCGCTTCCCCCTCTTATCTGGATTTTCGATTTTCGATTTCCGATTTTCAAATGCCGGGTCTGTTTCAAGGACTCAGCTGTCCTCCGTCTTCTCACGGTCCCGGGTTCTTGCCTGAAAACCCGGCATCAGAGCAATTCCTGGATGCGCAAATCCGTCTTGATATGCTGCTCCCGGCCGTCTTCATAGGTGATGGTGGTATCCATATGCACCGTATCCGTGTCCTGGTAGAGGGCCCGGACGATATCCTGGTAGCGTTTTTCCACAAAGGCCCGTTTGAGTTTGCTGGTGCGGGTCAGTTCTTCGTCATCGGCGTCAAAGACCTTGTACAGACTGACGAATTTTTTGACTTTGGCCGGGTCCGGCAGGTCTTTGTTCACGGTCCGGATCTGGGCCTCCAGGAGGTCATAGACCTGCGGTTTCTGGGAGAGTTCGGAATAGCTCGTGTAGTTGATTTTTTTCTCGTCGGCCCATTTGCCCACCACGGAATAATCGATGCACAAGACCGTGGTGATGTAGCTTTTTTCATGGCCGATAACCCAGGCCTCCTGGATATAGGGACTGAATTTCAACCGGGTTTCAAGATACTGGGGAGAGAAGGGGCGTCCATCGCTGAGGGTCATGACATCCTTGGAGCGGTCAAAGACCACCAGGTGGCCGTCCTCATCAATAAAGCCCTTATCCCCGGTGTGCAGCCAGCCGTCCTTGAGGGTTTTTCGGGTGGCTTCTTCGTTTTTGTAATAGCCGATGAACACCGAGGGGCTTTTGCAGAGGATTTCGCCGTCTTCGGCAATGGCCACTTCCGTCTGGGGGATGGGAGTGCCCACAGTATCGAACTTGATGTCGCCATCCCGGTGGACAAAGGCGATCCCGGCGACTTCAGTCTGACCGTAGATCTGTTTCAAATTGACCCCCAGGGCATGAAAAAAGCGAAAATGGTCCGGTCCCATGGCGCCTCCGCCGGTATAGGCGTGCTGGACTCTGGACAGACCGAGGTGATCCTTGAGTTTTTTCTGCATGAGCCAGTAGGCCAGGAAATTCAGAAATTGGAGTGAGACCGGGACGGGTTTTTGTTCAAATTTGTATTCGGCCGCTTTATAGCCGATTTTGGTTCCGATTTCGTAAATTTTGCGTTTGATCCAGGAGGCATCCATGTATTTGACCTGGACCCGGCGGGTCATGCCTTCATAGAGACGCGGGGGGGCGAACATGACATGCGGGCCGATTTCCCGGATGTTGTCCATGCTCGTGCTCGGTTCTTCCGGAAAATTGATGGTATACCCGATCTGCAGCCCGCAGGATATGGACATCATTTGTTCACCGATCCAGGCAAAGGGAAGATAGGACACAAAGTCGTTCTCCGGACTGCAGGGGTCGACCTCCATCAGATTTTTTCCCATGGTCAGCATGTTCCAGTGGGTGAGCAGGACCCCTTTGGGCAGGCCGGTTGTCCCGGAGGTATAAAACTGGAGGCAGATGTCGTCGCCATGGCCTTGCTGGATCAGCCGCTCGAACAGATCGGGATCTTCCTGTTCTTTTTCCCGGCCGATCTTTTGCAGCTTCTCGATGCTGCACAGAAAGTCCTGCTTGTAGGTGCGCATGCCCTTGGGATCATCCCAGATAATGGTTTTGAGCTTCGGGCATTCGTCTTTGATGGCCAGTCCCTTGTCGACCTCTTCCTGGGTTTCACCGACAAAGAATCTGGCGTCCGAATGGTCAATGATGTATTTGACTTCGTCGAGCATGGATTCCTGAAAGAGCCAGACGCCCACGCCTCCGGCGCACAGGGCGGCCATTTCCACCCACAGTCCCTCGGGCCGGTTGTCGCCCATCAGGGCCACCCGGTCCCCTTTTTGCAGACCCAGGCTAATGAGGCCCAGGCTGATGTATTTGACGTTATTATAATAGTCCTGCCAGGTGAAGGGCTTCCAGATGCCGAACTCCTTTTCGCGCATGGCCACACGAGCGTCGCCGTATTCTCGGCATTTTTGCACAAACAATTTGGGGATGGTGAGGTCTTTGTGAATGCTCGGGAGTTGAGTGCTCATAGTGCATTTCACCTATGGATTCGTTGAATATAAAAAAATCAAAAACTTGCAACGACAATGCCCGCAATCATTGTCGAATGGACTTGAGCCTGGACCCGTGTGCATGGGACGAACATGTCTCAGCGCCGTGTGGCATACAGATCCTCTTCACCCAGATAGGCTTTGACCACTTCCGGATTGCTCTGCACCTCTTCCGGGGTGCCGGTGGTGATCATATTGCCGAAATTCAGCACAAAGACCTGGTCGGAGATGTCCATGACCACGCCCATGTCGTGTTCCACCAGGATGCAGGTCACTTTCCAGCGTTCCTCCTGGTTGATGTCCATGATGAAACGGGCCATGTCCTCCACCTCCTCGAGATTGAGTCCGGCCAGAGGCTCGTCCAGAAGGATCAGGTCCGGATCCAGGGCCAAGGCCCGGCCCAACTCCACTCGTTTCTGGAGTCCGTAGGGAAGCATGTGCACGGGCTTATCCCGGATGTGCTCGATTTCCAAAAGATCGATGATGTCTTCTTCCAGAAACTGCCTGGTGACGATCTCTTCTTCACGGGTCTTGCCCACATACAAGGACCCGCTGAGTATGCCCGATTTGAGGTGGCAGTGGCGGCCCAGGCGGATATTGTCCAGAACCGTCATGCCGCTGAAGAGTTCAATTTTCTGGAAGGTTCTGGCGATGCCCATTTCAGCCCGTTTGTGGGGCTTGAATTTGTTCACCAATGTGTTTTTGAAGGTGATGCTGCCTTTTTGGGGGGAGTAGAGTCCGCTGATGCAGTTCATCATGACGGTTTTGCCGGCCCCGTTGGGACCGATGATGGAATAGATTTCACCCTGCCGGACTTCAACATTGATGTTTTTCAAGGCCTCGACTTTCCCGAAGTACATGTGGATATCGTCCAGCTTCAGAATTGGTGTTGAGCCATGGTCTTCCTTTTCGTGCTCCATAGACAGCTCTCCTTAGCAAAGGTTGGCCGGTTTCGGCCGGCAAGCCGCTTCAGCCCAACCGGCATTGTATTTTGTTGACAGTGTCGCAAAACCCTGGTCTGCTGATTGTCCCATAATAGCTATAATGTATTTAATTTGTAGCAGATCTAAGGTATCCAAAAAAAACGGTACTGTCAATACCCTTGGGCGCAATTTGTACGCAAGAAATGTTTCACAATCGTAATATCTCTTTATTTCAAGTTGTTAAAGTGAATTTTTCCTCAGTGTTCCCCGGTCCAGGAAAGAGGCGGGTTTGGCAAAGTTTCATTTTGACTTTCCCCTAGTCATTGCATATCCTTTGTTTCCGGCTCGCAGATCCCGGGCCTGGGCTGCCCAGACCGACCGGGCCGGTTGATATAGGATTTTGGATTTTGGGTTTTGGATTTTCGATTGTTAAGACAAAGAATTAGAGCTGGTTATCTGGGAATGAACCAAAATCTTTTTCTTAAGGGCTATAGCCCTTTTTACAACCTTTGGATGCCAGGGGCGGGATATGGACGTTCTCAAGCTTGATGTCGAGTATGATGCAGCCTTTGTGGAGGCCGTGATGAAGGAAAGCGGCCAGGATCCCTTCTTGTGCTACCAGTGCGGCAACTGTACGGCCGGCTGTCCCTATACCTTTGTCTACGATGTGCCGGTGCATCAGATTATGCGTCTTTTGCAGGCGGGGCAAAAAGAGACGATTCTGCAATCGCATTCGCTTTGGCTCTGCGCGACCTGCGAGTCCTGCACCACCCGCTGCCCGAACTTGATCGATGTGGCCAGAATCATGGACGTCCTCAGGCACATGGCCGGACGCGAGGGGGCTGTTCAGGAAAAGCAGGTCAAACAGTTCAATGACAGTTTTCTGGACTCGGTGAAGAAACACGGGCGTGTCTTTGAGTTCGGGACCCTGGTCAAATACATCCTACGTTCCGGCCGGTTCTGGACCGATGCGGATTTAGGGCCCAAGGTCATGCGCAAAGGGAAAATCGCCCCCCGGCCTCATAATATCAAGGGCAAAGCGGAAGTGGCCAGGATCTTTCACAGTGTATTTGGAGACGAAAAGAATGAGCGCTGAATTGACCTATGCCTACTACCCGGGCTGTTCCGGCCTGAGCACCTCCAAGGATTATGAATGTTCGACCCGGGCTGTGTGCCGGGCCCTGGGGATCACGCTGCAGGAGATTCCGGACTGGAGCTGTTGCGGCTCGACTCCGGCCCATACCGTGGACCATGTCTTCTCCGCGGCGCTTTCCGCCCGAAACTTGCACCTTGTCGAACAGATGGGGTTGGATACGGTGATAACCCCCTGTCCCAGCTGTTTGACCAATTTGAAGGTTGCGGCGCATCGCATGCAGGATCCGGCCTTTCAGGAGGAGGTCAACCGCCACCTCCAGGCGCCCTGTGCCAACTCGGTCCAGGTCAAGTCCGTGCTTCAGGTGCTCTGGGAGGATTTTGGCCTGAAGGCCCTTGCCGGGAAGGTGCAAAAGCCCCTGGGCGGGTTGAAAATTGCCCCGTATTACGGCTGCATCATGAATCGGCCGCCTGAGGTCATGGCCTTTGATGACCCGGAAAACCCGGTGGCCATGGATGATATTCTGCGCGAACTCGGGGCCGAGGTTGTGCCCTATCCCTTGAAGGTGGAGTGTTGCGGGGCATCCTTTGGCGTGGCCCGGAAAGACGTGGTCATGCAGCTCTCAGGCAAGCTTCTGGGTGTGGCCGATGCACTGGGGGCGGATGCCATAGTCACGGCCTGCCCCTTGTGCCAGATGAACCTTGATCTGCGTCAGGATCAGATCAATGCCGCGTTGAAGCGTTCCTTTCGTCTGCCTGTGTTTTATTATACTCAGCTTATGGGTCTGGCTCTCGGACTGGAAAACAAGGATCTGATGCTGAACAAGCTCAATGTGCCGGCCGGTCCGGCCCTGGCGAAGATGCAGCAGGCGGAAGAAGAAACGCGGAGCTCGGAACGCGGAGCGCGGAAGGCGGAAGAAGAAGCGCGGAGCGAGGAAGTATAAAGAAACGCGATCTCAATCTCAAGCACTTGGTTTTAAAATAAAATTATATAAATATAGATATATATAGAATTTGAGAGCGGCGCTCTGGAAAAAATTCTAAAGAAAGTTCGAAGACACTCGAATACCAGCCAAACCCCGCTCTCAAATTCTATATAAGGAGTGGAAACGATGAGAATCGGCGTGTTTATCTGTCATTGCGGCAGCAATATTGCGGGTACGGTGGATGTCGCCGGCGTGGCGCAGGCGGCCAAAGCATTTCCTGAAGTCGCCTATTCCGAGGATTTATTGTATTCCTGTTCCGAGCCCGGACAGGAGGCCATTGTTCAGGCCGTGCAGGAGCATGATCTGGACGGCGTGGTGGTCGCGGCCTGTACCCCCAGGATGCACGAGCCCACCTTCAGACGCGCGGTGGAGCGGGCCGGCTTGAACCGCTACATGTTTGAAATGGCCAACATCCGGGAGCATTGTTCCTGGGTGGGCAAAGACAAGGAAGCGAATACCAGGAAGGCCACGGAACTCGTGCTGCAGGCCGTGGAAAAACTTCGCTTTGACCGCCCCTTGGAAGCAAAATTCTTTGACATCAATAAACGGGTCATGGTGATCGGCGGCGGGGTGGCCGGGATACAGGCGGCCCTGGACTGTGCGGACGGCGGTCTGGAGGTTATCCTCGTGGAAAAGAGCTCCACCATCGGCGGCAAAATGGCCAAGCTGGACAAGACCTTTCCCACGGTGGACTGCTCCTCCTGCATCCTCGGTCCCAAAATGGTGGATGTCTCCATGCATCCGAACATCACCCTCTACGCCTATTCCGAGGTGCAGTCCGTGGAGGGCTATGTGGGGAATTTCGAGGCGACGGTGCGCAGAAAAACCACCTATGTGGATTGGGACAAATGCACCGGCTGCGGCCAGTGCATGGAAAAATGCCCGAGTAAAAAGGCCTTTGATGCCTTTAATGAGGGCATCGCACCGACCCGGGCCATCAACATCCCCTTCCCCCAGGCCATTCCCAAGCGGGCGGTGATTGATCCTGCCTACTGCCGGCAGTTCATCAAGGGGAAATGCGGGGTTTGCGCCAAAGTCTGTCCCACCGAGGCCATTGATTATGCAATGCAGGACCGCTTTGTCCAGGAAAAGGTGGGGGCGGTCATCACCGCCACCGGCTATGATCTGTTCGATCACCGCAAATACGGAGAATACGGCGGAGGGCGCTATCCCGATGTGATCACCTCCATGCAGTACGAACGTCTGCTCAATGCCTCCGGTCCCACGGGTGGCCATATCCAGCGGCCCTCGGACGGCAGGGAGCCGAAAAAGGTCGTGTTTATTCAATGCGTGGGCTCCAGGGACAAGTCTGTGGACCGCCCTTATTGTTCAGGGTTCTGCTGCATGTACACCGCCAAACAGACCATACTGACCAAGGATCATATCCCGGATTCCCAGTCCTATGTGTTTTATATGGACATCAGGGCTCCGGGCAAGCAGTACGACGAATTCACCCGGCGGGCCATGGAGGAATACGGGGCCCGGTATATCCGCGGCCGGGTCTCCCAGGTCTATCCGCATGAGGACAGCCTCATTGTCCGCGGTGTGGACACCCTGCTTGGACGGCAGGTGGAAGTGGAAGCCGATCTGGTGGTGCTGGCGGTGGGGGCCGAGGCTTCCCAGGGGGCTTCGGAGCTGGCGGAAAAGCTGCGGATCTCCTACGATGCCTATGGTTTTTACATGGAGAGCCACCCCAAGCTGCGTCCAGTGGAGACCAACACCGCCGGGGTGTACCTGGCCGGGGCCTGTCAGGGCTCCAAAGACATCCCGGCCTCGGTGGGACAGGGCAGCGCGGCCGCGGCCAAAGTCCTGGCCCTGTTTTCCAGGGATCAATTGGAGTCCGATCCTCAGGTGGCCCTGGTCAGTCAGCCCCGGTGCGTCGGTTGCGGCAAATGCGTTCAGACCTGCCCGTTCGGGGCGATTCAGCTGACTGAAGACCGGGCGGGCAATCCCAAGGCCGAGGTCATTGAGACGGTCTGCCAGGGCTGCGGACTGTGTTCGGTGACCTGCCCCCAGAGCGCCATTCAGCTTCAGCACTTCACCGACAATCAAATACTTGCGGAGGTCAATGCCTTATGTCAGCAGGCAATGGAAGAGAGCTTCGAATCATAGGCTTTCTCTGTAACTGGTGCTCGTATGGCGGGGCGGATACGGCAGGGGTCTCTCGCTTGGGTCAGCCTACGGATCTGCGGATCATCCGCCTGCCCTGCACCGGCCGGATGGACCCGTTGTTCATGTTCAAGGCCCTGCTCTCGGGTGCCGACGGGGTGCTGGTCTCCGGATGTCATCCCAGGGACTGCCATTATTCAGAGGGCAATTTTTACGCCCGACGTCGGCTTGAACTGGCCAAAAGACTGCTGCCCACCCTGGGTTATGACCCCAAACGGTTCGAATACACCTGGGTTTCGGCCTCGGAAGGAAAGCGCTGGCAACAGGTGGTCTCCGAATTCACCGAGCAGATCCATGCTCTGGGACCGGGACCGAAATTTTCACAGTAAGCTGTGAAAATTTTCAAATTGGTGCCGGGAAAATAACAAATTGAGCTCAATAGTTTGAATGGAGTCATTGTCGTGAAATATATAGCGGATCTCAAGGCGAAAATCAGGGAGAAGTTGCCTGAGCTGGATCTGGTCATCGGCTGGAAGCAGGGCTTTGATCCGGTGCACGTCTCTCCCTGTTTCATGCGAACCCCGGAAGAGGTTGAGCAGCTGGTGGTTACGCCCTTGTGCGTGCAGAACCTGGCGACCTATCTTCCCGGACTCAAGGGCAGGAAGGTGGGTATCGTCGCCAGGGAATGCGACACCCGATCCATTGGCGAGCTGCTCCAGGAATCCCTCATTGACCGGGAACAGATAACGGTTTTTGCCGTGAAATGCCCCGGGGCCATCGATCTGGTGAAACTCAAGCAGCAGGTCGGGAACCTCGGTTTGGTGACTGCCGTGGACTTTGACGGGCCCACGCTCAGGGTGCAGGCCCAGGAAGACTCGATTTCCCTGAATCTGGACGATCTTCTGTCGGCAAAATGCCGCAGTATGGCCTATGATGAGCCCGTGCTCGCTGATTGTCGTTTTGCGGACCCGGATCAGCCCACGGTCTGCCGGGAAGCAGGGGATCGTGATCTGGAGACCCTGGAGGGCATGAGCCTGGACGAACGGTTTGCCTATTGGCAGGGGCATCTGGATCGATGCATCCGCTGTTATGCCTGCCGCAATGTCTGTCCCATGTGCGTCTGCCAGGACCAGTGCATCGCCGAGACCAGAGACCCCCACTGGCTGAGTGCGGAGACGGATGTCCAGCAGAAATGGATGTTTCAGCTCATTCACGCCATGCACCTGGCCGGCCGCTGTACGGAATGCGGTGAATGCGAACGGGCCTGCCCCATGAATATTCCGATATTGACCATCAGGCGCAAACTGAACAGGGAGATTGAGGAGCTGTTCGGCTACACCTCAGGAATGGATGTGGATGCGCTGCCGCCCCTTTTGACCTTCCAGCCTGAAGAAAAGACTATTAGCGAGAGAGAATGGTGATGGGGAATCTGAAATACTGTCCCAAGGAACGTCTGGCCGGTTGGGCGGAGGACCTGAGCCGTGAATACACCGTGCTCGTTCCTCAGAAAGCAGGAGACGCTGTTGAATTTTTACCCTTTGCTCCCGGGGCTGAGCTGTCCCTGGAGGCACAGGCCACAGCCCCTCCTAAAAAATCGGTGTTTCCGCAGACTGAAACCCTCCTGCGCTTTGAATATCACAAGGACCCGGATGATCCGGGAAAACAGGAGGTGAAGGTCCAGGAGACCGTCCCTGATCAGGAAAAAACCGTGGTTTTGGGGGGCCGACCTTGTGACGCCAAGGGGTTCACGGTGTTTGATCCGGTCTTTCTCCAGGGTGAGGTTCTTGATCCCTATTATCAAGGCCGGCGCAACAACACTCTGTTTATCACCCAGGCCTGCACACAGCCGGAGAACACCTGTTTTTGTCATTGGGTGGGCGGGGGGCCGGCAGATACAGCCGGTTCGGATGTCTTGATGACGCCCGTTGGCAGCGGGTATGTCCTGCAGGCCCTGACGGAGCAGGGACGGCAGCTTGTGGACTCCGGAGGATTTGAGGACGCCGGTCCCGAGCAAACCGCCGAGGCCGACCAGGCGTTTGAAAAGGCGGCCACGAGTCTGCATTCCGCCCCTGACTTGAGCGCTGTCCCGGACCGATTCTTCGAGCTCTTCGAGGATCAGGATTTCTGGGAGCGGATGTCCGCCAAATGCATCAGTTGCGGCGCCTGTACGTATCTCTGTCCCACCTGCTACTGCTTTTCGCTTTCCGACGAATGCAGCGGGCTGCAGGGAAAACGGATTCGAACCTGGGACAACTGCATGTCCAATCTGTTCACCCACGAGGCCAGCGGTCACAATCCACGCCCTAACAAGGCCAAGCGCCTGCGCAACCGGGTCGGCCATAAGTTCAGCTATTATCCGAAACTGCACGAGCAGATCTTCGCCTGCTGCGGCTGCGGCCGCTGTATCAAGAGCTGTCCCATGGCAGTGGATATTCGGGAAATTGTGTGTGCCGTCAAGGAGTATACTGATGATGAATCCCTATCTTCCTGAAATCGCCACGGTCAAGGACATCATTCAGGAGACGCCGACGATCAAAACATTTCGCCTTGTCTTGAATGATCCTGAAGCAATGGAGCGGTTCAGCTTTGAACCAGGGCAGGTGGGGCAGCTCTCGGTGTTTGGAACCGGGGAGGCCACCTTTGTGATCAATTCTCCGCCCACGCAAAAGGACTATCTGCAGTTCAGCGTGATGCGGGCCGGTGAAGTGACCACGAAACTGCACTCGCTGAAAGTCGGCGATCAAATCGGGGTGCGGGCCCCGTTGGGCAACTGTTTCCCCTATGAAGCCATGCAGGGCAAAGATATTTTGATTGTGGGCGGCGGCATCGGGATGGCCCCTCTGCGTACCCTGCTTCTGTACCTCCTGGATAAGCGGGAGGATTACGGGGAAATCAAAGTCATTTATGGGGCCAGGAGTCCCGAGGATCTGTGTTTTACCTATGAATTCGAACAGTGGCGCCACAAGGGAGCGGATCTCGTCCTGACTGTGGACAGGGAATTTCCCGGCTGGACCGAGCGGGTCGGGTTTGTGCCTGCGGTCCTGGCTGAAGAAGCGCCGAATCCTTTCAATCGGGTGGCCGTGACCTGCGGCCCGCCGATCATGATCAAATTTGTGTTCAAGGGGCTCAAGGAATTGGATTTTGACGATGAGCAGATTATCACTACCCTGGAAAAGAGAATGAAATGCGGGGTCGGCCTTTGCGGGCGGTGTAATATCGGAACCAAGTATGTCTGTGTGGATGGTCCTGTTTTTACCCAGTCCCAGCTCAATGAACTGCCGGCCGAGCTTTGAGATTGAAGAGAGCAGAGTGAATATTGAAGATTGCTGCAAAGAGAAAAATACTGTAGACTGACCACTAATAGAGTATTTTTTTGTCAAGGAAGACCTGAGAGACAAAGCATGCGCAGCGGAATTTGTTTTGGGAAGCATTCGTCAATATTCACTATTCGATATTCAATCCAGAAGGGGGTGGCGCCATGAGTTCCAGGGATTATTTATCACCGTTTGCCGTGACCAATCGGGCCATATGCGAGGGTGTGGATGAACGGGAGGTGATCAATCTCATCACCCGGTATGTCACGGAAACCTTGAATATAGCCGGTTGCTTCATCAAAATCCGAACCCCGGAACAGGATGAGTTTCTTCAGAAAAAGGAAACCCTGGATCTGGGGAAGGGATCGCATCAAGTCAAGTTCACCCAGGGATCGAGACTGGAGCTCTATTCCAGTTTCGGTCTGAGTGAAAGCTTTCTCTACTCCAAGGTCAGCAACGCCCCGGCCAGTTTTTTGAATCAAATCCCCGAAGAAAACATCTATATCGAAGACATTTCCCAGTTATCCGAAAAAGAGGACGATTGCCGTCTTTTAGAAGCGGAGGGCCTGCGTTCCTTTTTCCTGTTCCCTGTGGACATTGATCAGGAGGATGTGGCCCTGGTGGCCCTTTTTGATACCAAGGGCGGCGACCTGACCCGGGAAGATATCAAATTCGCCAAGGCCATCACCAGCCGGGGCATCGCCTTTCTGGTCATGAATCGGGATATGGAGCGGCTCATTGAGCTCAAACGGCGTTACCTGAAGAGCTTTCAGAAAATCAGCCAGGCTGTCAGTTCTACCCTGGATGTGAACAAGGTGCTGCAGCTGGCCGTGAACACCATCGGCGAAGTCCTGGGGACTACAGGAGCTCAGATTCGGCTGCTGAATACAAAGAACAATCAGCTGGAATTGGCGGCATCACAGGGTCTGAGCGAACGCTTTCTGCGTATCGGTCCGGTGTACTCCAAACGGAAGACTGATGCGGATCACTCCGGGAAAGTGGTGGTCATCAACGACGTTGCAAACGAACCACGAATACAATACAAGGAAGCAATCCTGGCGGAGTCCATCAACACGATCGTGTCCGCCCCCATGGTTATCAAAGGCAAAATTATCGGAGAATTGACCCTTTTTACCGGAGCGGGCCGGGGATTTTCCGAAGAAGAGATCGAGTTCACCAAAGCCATTGCCCAGCAATGCGCTCTGGCCATTGACAATGCCAGGATTTATCAGCGAATCAAGGATGAATACCAGCATCTGCTCGAGGATTTCGGCTACGAAGGCAGCAGCTGAGTCACGATCTCGAGTCCGGAGGCTGTTCAGGCGTGGGGCTGATGCCGTTGAGGCCTGATGCTGAACCCAGCGCCCTGATGGGCCCGAACCCTTGCCGCACCCACCTCTTGCTCAACCGGGATCTGGAATTGGGAACACTTGAAGCGGATATCCGCCACCGTCTTCTTCACCTTTTGGGCCGGGAACGTTTTCTGGACTCGCCTGAAGAGCGGGCGGTCTATTCCTACGACGCCTCCAAAGCCAAATACCTGCCGGATGCCGTTCTATTTCCGGAAAATGTCCAGGAAATCGCCGCTATTCTGTCGATTGCCCAACAGTCCGGGGTCCGGGTCATTCCCAGAGGGGCCGGCAGCGGCATCACAGGGGGGGCACTGCCGCTGCAGGGAGGCCTGATTCTGGCCTTGAACGGGTTTGACCGGATCCTGGAAATCGATGAAGACAATCTGGTGGCCGTGGTTCAGCCCGGTGTGGTCACCAGCCGACTGCAGGCGGCTGTCCGGGAAAAGGGGCTTTTTTATCCGCCGGATCCGGCCAGCATGGAATTTTCCACCATCGGCGGCAATATTGCCGAGAATTCAGGGGGCATGAAGGCCGTGAAATACGGAGTGACCAAGGACTACGTTCTCGGTCTGGAGGTGGTGCTTCCCAGCGGAGAGGTGATCAATACCGGGTCCAAGTGCGTCAAGGATGTGGTGGGCTATAATCTGACCCAGCTTTTTGTGGGCTCGGAAGGGACCCTGGGGGTGATCACCAAGGCCCTGCTGCGGCTTCTGCCTTTGCCCGAGGCCAGAAAGACCATGACCGCGGTTTTTGCTGACATGCAGTCCGCCGGCCGCACTGTTTCCCGGATTATCAAGGACAAGGTCATTCCGGCGGCCATTGAATTTTTAGACGACAAGGCCTTGTGGTGCGTGGAGCACTATCTGCAGCTCGGGCTTCCTGAAGGCGCCGGGGCCTTTCTGCTGGTGGAAGTGGACGGTGATCCGGATCTGCTGGAGAAGGATATCCTCAAGGTACAACGCATTTATGAAGCGAATCAGGCCCTGAAAATTGAGATTGCCGGCACGCATGACGAACAGGAACGCCTCTGGCGGGCCAGGCGTTCAGCCTCGGCCTCCATGGCCCATTACGGGGCCTACAAAAAGATCAACGAGGACATCGTGGTCCCCCGGGCGGCCATTCCGGAGTTTATCACCAGGGCCGAAGCGATCGCTGAAGAGTACGCCTGCCCGATCATCAATTTCGGACACGCCGGGGACGGCAATATCCACATGAATGTCCTGGTACCTGAGCCTGAGGACCTGGAGCGGGGGCATCAGGCGGTGGAGGCGGTGTTTGACGTGACCGTGGAGCTGGGCGGCCGGATATCCGGAGAGCACGGCATCGGGCTGAGCAAGCGGGAGTACATCGGCAAGAATTTGTCTCCGGAAGTGCAGGCGCTCATGAAACGGATCAAGGCGGCCTTTGATCCGGGGGATATCCTGAATCCGGGCAAGATGTTTAATCCAGAATGACCCACGGGTCATTCTGGATTATTGCTGGAGAAGAGCACGTGGACATTTGTGGCATGCTCTTGGTAGGGCTCGCTTTTCAAAGCGGCGCGGGAAAACGAAAAGCGTGAGAAGAAAAGTGTCACTTGTGATAAAAAAAGCCGGGGCCTGACCCCGGCTTTTTTTTTAGCAGCTGGTGCAGGAGGAGCATCCCCCGCCGCTGTCCATTTGCATGTTCGAAGAAATCTTGAAGCCGTAAGGGGAACCGTCGACGGTGATGGGAGCCGCGGTCTGAGCCAGACTTTTATCCACCAAAAAGGTATACCCTTTGACTTCAAACGTATCGTCGGTTTCTTTTTGCTCATCCAGAGCAAGTCCTAAAGACGGACCGCCTCACCCGGGAGCCATATAAACACGGATGGGCTTGACTTCTTGCTGCGCAAAGTGCTGGTCCAAAAGCTCTTTTGCGCCATCGGTTAAATTCAGCATAGAATCCTCCTTCATTTGGTGTACCTCTTCTATAATACCGCTGGGTGGGGTTGTCAAATTGTGAAATCAAAGGCCAGTCATTCAGTCGGATGCAAGCCCCATGCTGATTAAGAGTTCATGCATTCTGGATTCATTTTGGGGGTGCATGGGGACGAGCGGCAGCCGAAACTCGAGATGGGTCTTGTGCATGAGACTCAGGGCGGTTTTGACCGGGATGGGATTGGTTTCCAGGAACATGGCCCGGCACAGGGGAGCCAGTTCAAAATGCAGCTTTTGCGCCTGCTCCATATTCGAGGCTGCACAGGCGGAGCAAAGGGCGGACATTTTTCCGGGCAGCAGATTGCTGAGCACCGAGACCACTCCGCTTCCCCCGAGGGCCATGGTGGGAAGGACCACAAAATCATCACCGGCCAGAACCGAAAAGTGCGGACCGCAGTATTCGATCACTTCCGATATTTGGTTGATATTCCCGCTGGCCTCTTTGACGCCGATGACTTCCGGGATTTCATGGTGCAGTCGGGCCAGGGTCTCAGGCAGGATGTTGCAGCCGGTTCTTCCGGGAACATTGTAGACCACCAGGGGGAAGGAGCAGGCCTCGGCCACAGCCTGGTAATGGGCAAACACCCCGGCTTGCGTGGGTTTGTTGTAGTAGGGGCTGATGAGGAGCGCACCGTCCGCCCCGGCCTGTTTGGCAAAGGCGGTGAGTTCAATGGCTTCACGGGTGTTATTCGATCCAGTTCCGGCCAGAACCGGAACCCTGGCCCTGGTCTGGTCCAGGCAGATGGTGATGACCCGTTTGTGCTCGTCGTGGCTCATGGTGGCCGACTCACCGGTGGTGCCGCAGGGCACCAGGCCATCGATGCCCCCGTTGATTTGCGTCTCGATATGCTCCCGCAGAGCCTCTTCATTAATGGCATGATTGCGGAACGGGGTGATCAAAGCGGTGAAAGTGCCTTGTAATTGCATGGGAACTCCTTGTCAAATGCTGCTCAAAGAATGCTTACACAGAAAGCTCAAGCTCCTGAGGGCGGAATTGCCCTCTGTAAACCAGAACGGCCCGGCCTTGGAGAAAGACCGCTCCCTGTTCCAGGGTGATGGTCAGTCTTTCCTGTCCCTGCGTCAGGACTGGAATCGTCCGGCCGCAGTAGCCAAGGGCATTGGCCACCACAGCCGCGGCCGCGGCTCCGGTCCCGCAGGCAAAGGTCTCCGCCTCCACGCCGCGTTCATAGGTGCGAATGGCCAGGGAGGCGTCGTCTTGGATCTGGACCAGATTGACATTGGCCCCTGACGGGGCAAATCGCTCATGATAGCGGATAGCCGGGCCGAGCGCGGCGAGATCCAGGCCGGCGGGGTCCGAACACAATACCACGCAATGCGGCACGCCGGTGTTGACAGAATGGACGGTGAGCGGCTGGGGAGAATCCAGAGCAAGGTCAATGTTCAATTCAAGGTCCTGGGGGACAGTCAGCCGGACCTTGACGGTATTGCCGGCCGGATCGACTTCGGCCTGGACCGGTCCGGCATCAGTGCCCAGGACGTGTCCGGCAGGAGCAAGGCCCAGTTCAAAGGCCAGTCTGGCAGCACACCGCGATCCATTGCCGCACATTT
Source organism: uncultured Desulfohalobiaceae bacterium (assembly GCA_964621385.1). Taxonomy (GTDB): domain Bacteria; phylum Desulfobacterota; class Desulfovibrionia; order Desulfovibrionales; family Desulfothermaceae; genus JAABTT01. The sequence continues at coordinate 6,656 of CAZUMF010000011.1, read as the reverse complement.
CCGCCCTAGAACCATCGGCATTGAAGAAGTGCCAGCGGTAATCGATGGCGGAATCGTCTGAAGCGGATTCGAGAAAGATGAGACCGTCCGCGCCGATTCCGAACGCTCTGGGGCACAATTTTTGAGCCCAGACAGGCATCACGGACGCCTTGATGTGCAGGTCGTCGTTATTCAGCAGGATAAAATCATTCCCGCTGCCCTGCATTTTATAAAAGGGAATTGTCTGATCCATCACGGACTCTGTGAAAAAATGGCATTGATGTCCGAATCCTTTTGAAATCGTTCATCGAGCGCGATGGCTTCGATTGTAATCCTGTGCCGGGGGAGCCGGCCGGATTGAAGATCGAGGTTCTGCCAGTCAGGCAAAAAAACGGTGTTGACGACTTTCCCCTTGGTGTAGGGCCGGATCCACAGGGTTTGATTGTCCCCGACATAGGTATGATTCACGGCACCGCCTGAACCGCTGCCCAACAGAAGATCAAAGAGACCGGGATTGTTTTCCAGAAAGGCCTGCTCCCGGGATTTGCCCCAGGGACTGATGCCGATGAACAGATCGACTGTTGGTCGGATAGCTGCAGCCTGGTTCCGGATGTCGCGTTCCAGGGCCTGCCGGGCCTGTTCACCGGCCGGTATGGGCAAGAACATACAGCCGATTGTTTTGCTGCGCACGGTCCGCGTTGCAAGCACCGGTTCAGCATCCACCACCGGCCACTTGGCCAAGGGGGTGTTCTGCAGTTGTCGGGAGGTTTCAGGGAAAAGCACGCCAAGGTCGTACTGCATGGCGGTATAGGCTGAAGCTATCTGGCGCCATGTGGTTTGGGCGTGTTTCGAGTCCCGGATTCCCCTGAATTCGTAAAAACCGGCCAGGGTCAAGACCGCGTGGCTGTCGGCAGCGGCCTTGCGTTTCAGTTGTTTGAAGAGGGTGGCCCGCCGGGCCAGTCCGCCGATTGACTTGCCGCCTCAGGTCGGGCAGGGCCTGACGGTACCGAAGGTGTTCGCGGTGTAGATGATTTTCAGTCCGCCGCTCGCGGCACTGACCGCAGAACTCTGGCTGCAGACAGCCAGGATAATACAGCAGGCCGCCATGAACTTGCAGATGTTTGCCATCATTGATTGATGTACTCCTTCAGCCCTTTTCCAACACGGAAAAACGGCAGCTTCTTGGGTTTGACTTCCACAAGTGCTCCTGAACTGGGATTCCTCCCGGTATAGCCTTGATATTCCTTGATCTTGAAACTTCCGAATCCTCGGATTTCAACGCGTTTTCCCGCTTTCAAGGCCTCTTTGATGGAGTCGAAAAATGTGCTGACGATGATCGTGGCTTCTTCTATGGAAATGGAGAGTCGTTCGGCCAGAGTTTTGATCAATTGGCTTTTATTCATAACATACTCCTTTCATTGCAGTTGTTTTGAAAGCACGCGGAATGGGAAACTTACCTCCTTGAATTCATTATATTGTTATAAAGGAAAGACTTTGTCAAGAACTCATTTCGCTCTTTTCCTGTTCGCCGTGCAAATACAGCAGATAGTTGCGAATGAACGTGTTCAGATCGCCGTCAAGCACTTTTTCCACGTTCCCGTCTTCGGTATTGGTCCGGTGGTCTTTGATCAGGCGATAGGGTTGCAGGGTGTAGGTCCGGATCTGGCTCCCCCAGGCGATAGCGCTTTTTTCAGCGTATTTGGATTGCTTGTCTTCCTCCTGCCGTTTGACTTCAATTTCGAAAAGCTTGGCCTTGAGGATCTTGAGGGCCATGTCCCTGTTCCGGTGCTGTGATTTTTCATTCTGACACTGGACCACGAGGCCTGTGGGCAGATGGGTCAGGCGCACGGCCGAACTGGTCTTGTTCACTGACTGGCCGCCTGGGCCGCTGGAGCGGAAGACATCCACCCGAAGATCGTCGTCTTTGACTTCGATCTGGATTTCCTGGCCGCACTCCGGGTAAACATCCACAGAAGCAAAAGAGGTATGGCGCCGACCCGAAGAATCAAAGGGAGAGATCCGGATCAGACGATGGATACCCTGTTCGCCCTTGAGCAAGCCATAGGCATACAGTCCCTCCAGACTCAAGGTGACGCTTTTGACCCCGGCTTCTTCACCGGGCAGATAATCAAGCAGTTCAACGGCCATTTCATTGTCTTCCGCCCAGCGGGTATACATGCGCAGCAGCATTTCAGCCCAGTCCTGGGCTTCGGTGCCGCCTGCCCCGGGATGGATTTCAAGAATGGCATTCACCTTGTCCTCGGGACCGGAGAGCAGGGTTTTCAGTTCGATCTTCTGGAGCTTTTTTTCCAGAATTTTCAGCTGGTCGGCCAGGGCGGTCACAAATTCATCGCTTTGTTCTTCATCCGCCATTTCCAGCCAGTCTTCCAGGCTGTTCTTGTCCTGGTCCAGCCTGTCCAGCTCTTCAACCCAGTTGGACAAGGCGCTCTTTTCCTGCAGCTGCGGGGTAAAGCGTTCCGGATCGTTCCAGATTTCCGGATTGCTCAGAAATGTTTCGATTTCGGCGAGCCGGTTTTTTTTGTCCTCCAGGTCAAAGACGCCTCCAGAGGGAGTTGAACTGTTCGAGAGCGTCAAGGGAGCGTTTTTTCAAGTCGGGAAATTGCATGATTTTTTCTTTCATAGTGTCACCTCGTGGTGCAGACCTGGCGTGCTGACGCTTGCTGGATTCTTGTGACGGGGTCTCGATTGATGTGTCAGCGACGAAGACGTCCGTATGCAGACAGCATCAAAAACACAAGCAAGCAGAGCAGGAGGCCGGTGTTTTTGTGGGCAAAATAAAACGTTCGTTCCTCAAGTGTCCGGACATCCCCGCCCGAAATGACCTGGGTGGTGAACAGTTCGGACCGGGCTTGGAGGGTGCCTTGAGGGGTGATCACCGCGGAAATGCCGCTGTTCGTGGCGCGTATGAGAAAGCGCTGCTGTTCCACCGCCCGAAGCACCGCCTGATGCAGATGTTGTTTTGGAGCTGAAGTGCGGCCAAACCAGGCATCGTTGCTCAAATTGACCAGGACATTGCTCTGATTGGCCACGCGTTCATGCACGAGCTGCTCAAAGATTATTTCATAGCAAATCAGTATCCCCAAGGCAAGATCGTGTGTGCTGAGCGGCTCGGCCCGGGAGCCGGGTGAGAAATCGGAAACCCCGGGCACCAGTTTGCTCAGAAAAGGGAGCAGCCGGGAAAAGGGGACATATTCTCCAAAGGGAACGAGGTGCTGCTTGCCGTAAAAATCACTGCGATTGCCCTGCCGGTCAAAGAGATAGGCCCGGTTGTGAAGGGTGTAGGAGCCGTCGGGAAGAAGCGTGTAGCCGGGCGCTCCGGTGAGCAGGGCGATGTTATTCTGCCGGCAGAAAAACTGAATCTGTCTGCTGAGTTTTGTTGACTCCTGGAGATAAAAGGGCATGGCGGTTTCCGGCCAGAGGAGAAGATCCGGTTCATGCGCTGCCAGGCCTTTGCGGCTCAGATCAAGATACGTCTGCAGGGTCGCCTGCTGATAGGCAGGATCCCATTTCCGGTTTTGATCGATGTTGCCTTGAATGATTAAGGCCTTGACGCTGTTCCCCTGTGCGCTTTGCGTCTGCTGCAGGGTCCAGAGCCCGAATCCGATAATGGCGCCGACAATCAGGCCCACGCACAGCCAGGCCGTTTTTTTTCGAGAACCGGCAACCAGCCAGACAGCACAGAGTACGATCAGTCCGGTGAGGCCGAGCGCACCGGTATATTGGAGGGTCTGAATGGTGACGGGCCAGTGGCTGAAGGCTTGAGCCAGGCCTAGCCAGGGAAATCCGGACAAGGCGATTCCCCGGAGCCATTCCAGCAGAATCCAGAGCAGGGAACTGTAAATCCCGAGGGAGAACCAGGAAAATCGTGAAAAGGCCCAGTGCACCCCGAGACTGAAGACCGCCGGATAGAGTCCCAAATAGGCTCCCAGCAGGAGGGGGCAGGGAAGGGCCCCGATCCAGGGGAGTCCTCCGAAGAAGCGAACGGGAACAACGACCCAGTACAGGCAGGCGGAAAAGGTCAGACTGCCGATCAGCCAGCCCTTTCGAAACGCCTGCCCGGAATGTTCACTCTGGGTGGCGCTGTGTGCAAGCAGCACCGGAAAGCCGATGACCAGGAGCGGGATCTGCAGCACCGGATTGGCGAAGCCGAACCAGGTCAGAACAGGGCAGAGGACAAAAGGGAGTCCGGACTGCCGGCGCCGTGCAGCCGGGTCTTGCTGTTCCAAAGATGAGATGCGTGCATCGGCCACTGTGAAGAATGTTTATTTCTTTCGTGCTGCGCGTTTGGAAGCCTTGATGGGGTTGAGTTTGACTCCGCCTGATTTGTCGACGCTGGCTTTGACGTGCGTTGCAAAATTACAGGCGCCGTGCCGCCATTTTCCAGCAGGCATGGGATAGCTGGTGCAGTACTCCTGGCCCTGGACCGTGGCGATCCGCTCACATCCCTTACAGTTTTCCACAATGGGTTTCATGCGAAACCCGTTGAATTCCACCCCATTGTCCGTCACGGTGACTTTTTCAGCAAACTGTCCATTGCTCATGCTTGTCTATCCTCCAATACTCAATTTTTTTTGTCTCAAACAACTAAAAATATCATTCATTTTCCCGATTTGTCAAGAAAAAAATTGGATTTCCTGAGCCCTGGAATGCGCCCGACTGGTCTTGACTTCAGGCAATTCCGTTTTATCTTTAACAATGGTCTGCAATAAACCCTTCATTTATTGTAAAGTGTTGAGTGTAAACATCACAACTGGGGTACGAAGTCTGAAATCTGTGTCGAGGGTGTTTTTATGAGTGTAGAGTTCAAGGATTATTATGAAATTCTAGGGGTTCCCCGGGACGCTTCAAAAGAGGACATCGGCAAGGCCTTTAAAAAGCTGGCCAGAAAATATCATCCTGATCTGAACGATAACAATCCCGAGGCTGAAAAAAAATTCAAGGAAGTCAATGAAGCCTACGAGGTTCTCAAAGACCCGGAAAAGCGACAGCGCTACGATCAGCTGGGGGCGGACTGGGAGCATGGACAGAATTTTGAACCGCCGCCGGGCTATGAGAACATGCGCTTTACGTTTGGCGGTGGCGGCCCCGGGCAAGCCGGCGGCGATTTCAGCGACTTTTTTTCCACCATTTTCGGGGATCTTTTCGGACAGAAAGGGGGCGGCGGCGGATTCGGCTCCCGGGGGTTCAATCAGGGGGCCGGCTTCTCCAGAGGGGGCTTCGCCCAGAAAGGGGATGATGCCGAGAGCACGATTGCTTTGACCCTAAATGAAGCCTACACCGGCGGGCACAAGACGATTTCCCTCCAGGAGCGGGTGCCCGGTCCTGACGGCCGGCCGAAGATCTCCCACAAGACCCTGGATGTGAATATTCCCCCCGGCGTGGCCAATGGGTCCAAGATCCGGCTTTCCGGTCAGGGCAATCCCGGCAGAGGAGGCGGGCCGGCAGGCGATTTGTTCCTCAAGATTCAGCTCAAACCGCATCCCCTGTTCAGCGTGGAGGATCGCAATATCCTGCTCGATCTCCCGGTCACCCCTTGGGAGGCCATGCTCGGGACCACGGTCAATGTGCCCACCCTGGAAGAAGGGGTGTCCATGAAGATCCCGGCCGGGACTTCCAGTGGAGCCAAGCTTCGCTTGCGGGGCAAAGGGCTTGGCCGCGGCGGCAAGAAGGGGGATCAGCTGGTCCGGGTCATGATCAAGGTCCCCAAGACCTTGTCCGAGGAAGAACGCAAAGCGTGTGAACATCTGGCCGACGTTTCCTCGTTTCAGCCCAGGACGTTTTAATCTGTATTTTATTGATCTTTGTTTTTGTCATTTGAAAATTTGAATTTCGTGCTTGTTTCGAATTTCGGGTTTCGTGCTTCGAATTTACAAATAAGCATATAGTTGTCCAAATATGACTCAAACTTAAGCTCTAGGTGAAGGGCTCTGAAGGAAGGGTAGGTATAACTTATGGATATGAATACATTGACACAAAAATCGCAGGAGGGACTCTCCGAAGCGCAGAATATCGCGATCAGGCACGGGAATCAGCAGGTCGACGTGGAGCATTTCGCCCTGGCCCTGGTGCAGCAGGAAGGCCTGGTTCCGGAATTGCTCCAGAACTGTGAGGTGGACAGCGCTTCCTATGCCAAGGCCCTGGAAACTGAAATCGCCAAACTGCCGCAGGTCAGCGGACCAGGGGCCGGGAGCGGGCAGATCTATGTCACGCAGCGGCTGAATTCGGTTCTGGTCAAGGCCCAGGACTTGGCCAAGAGCATGCAGGACGAATATGTCAGTGTCGAGCATGTGTTTTTGAGCATTCTTGAAGAACCGGCTTCCACCCCGGTCGGCCGGGTGAACAAACAGTTCGCTCTGGACAAGGACAAACTCTTGTCCGGTTTGAGCCGGGTTCGCGGGCACCAGCGGGTGACCTCCAGCAATCCCGAGGGAACCTATGACGCCTTGAAGAAATACGGCCGGGATCTTGTGGAGGAGGCCAGGAAAGGCAAGCTCGATCCGGTTATCGGCCGGGATTCCGAAATTCGCAGGGTGATCCGCATCCTGAGTCGCCGCACCAAGAACAACCCGGTGCTCATCGGCGAGGCCGGCGTGGGCAAGACCGCCATTGTCGAGGGCCTGGCCCACCGTATCGTCAAGGAGCATGTGCGTGAAGGG
>CAZUMF010000010.1:0-38435 GCA_964621385.1 uncultured Desulfohalobiaceae bacterium | reverse complement strand
ACCGCTCAGCCTGGCAAAGGACCGTGGATCAGTTTCTAGCCGACAGGCAGGAGCTCATCAAGCTCATTCAGGATCCGGGCTGCAACGTGCTGGAACCGGTCAAGCACATGTCGGACCGCAGCATCCTGCGCCAGGCCCTTCTGGTGGTCGATCACACCGCCTATCACCTTGGGGAGTTCGTCATGGGCAGGCAGATCCTCGGGGCCTGGCAGTCGGCTCTGGACAGGATCTAAGCAGAAGCCGGTCTCCGTAATATTATATCTTCAATCTTCAATCCTATACACTCTCCCCATATTTTTTACGGTCTGGGCTTGACCATGCTGTCCGTAAGTGCTAGGCTTTCTCATACAATAGTCTGACATAAGGTAATCTCGGTGCAGCTGCTCGACTGGCCAGAATCGACCGCAAGAATTTTCGCCACCTGTCGGTAAAGGAGAGTGGATATGCGACCCTGTATCGTCATCGCCGATACGGACGTGATGCTCTGGAGGGACCTCAAAAAGCATTTGAGCCTGGATGGTCTGGAGATTATCAGGGTCCGGGATAAAGACAGGGCCTTGAAGTACTGCAAAAGCAGAAATCCTGTGATCATCATTATCGGGTCAGATACAAAGGAACCCAGTGATGGATTGAAGTTGGTCGAGTCAATCCGAGGTTGGAACCAGAGGACACCAATCATTCTCGTTGCCAAAAAAAGCTCGGAGGAATTGGCCATTGCAGCCTTGAAGCTTGGTGTTACCGATTATTTGAAGGCATCATCTCCATACGAGTCCATGCTGAAAAGCATAAAGAGAATTATGGCGGATCACGAGATAGAGCCCAGGCCAGAGGAAGACAGCGATTTGGTCGGCAACAGCGATTCCATGCAAGAAATCAAATCCTATCTATCCCGGATAGCGGGGGTGGACAGCACGGTTTTGATTACAGGCGAGACCGGCACAGGCAAAGAATTGGTTGCCGAATCCATTCATCGCAAAAGCAAAAGAGCCACGATGGCCTTTGTGAGTGTCAACTGTGCAGCCATACCGGATGGCCTGGTGGAAAGCGAACTCTTTGGATATGAACGCGGGGCTTTCACCGGGGCCATGACCCTGCGGCGGGGAAAATTCGAAACAGCCCAGGGTGGAACCATTTTCCTGGATGAGATAGCGGACATGAGTCTGCGCGCCCAGGCCAAAATTCTGCGAACCATTGACGGCAAAGAGCTGTATCGTCTGGGTGGCGGAAAGTTGATTCCTCTGGATGTCAGAGTAGCAGCCGCGACGAATCGAGAACCCGAACGGTTGGTAAACGAAGGGCGATTCAGAGAAGACCTGTTTTACCGGCTCAATGTGGCCCGCATTCACCTCCCGCCCCTGCGTGAGCGCAAAGAAGACATTTCAGGCCTGGTCAAGTATGGCATCAGCAAACTGAACCACCGTTTCGGGCTGGATATCGCAGGGCTGACAGACGAAGCCTTGAACTGCCTCATTGAGTACCAGTGGCCCGGTAATGTCCGGGAGCTGATGAATCTGCTGGAAGCATGCTATACCAACTTGCCCGATGGCCGGATTTCTTATATGGACCTTCCCCTCTTCTTTCGCAAAAGACTCGAGGAAACGCGCGACCTTCCTTCCACGGAACGAGACCGGATCTTATCGGCCCTGTTTTCCGTGAAGTGGAATAAGACAGAGGCGGCCCGCAAACTCCACTGGTCGAGGATGACCTTGTATAGAAAAATCGAAAAGTATCATATCCCTTTGAGCTCACGGTCCTGATCTGTATCGGGCTGTATCGAATCCCCTTTCGATGTGACGCCCTGTGCTTACAGGGATGTTCCTTCCTCTTCTGCTCTCCTTCGTATTCTGAAAATCTACTTTTCCAAAGAATTGGTTTCTAAAAGACCTGTGATTCAATTGCCCTGGCCCGCAGTTTCGTTTTGATTTTCCAGATAGGTGTAACAGGGGCCGGTTACAGGTCAGGACCAACAAGGGTCTATTCAAAGCGGGCCTGATCTCTAAGTTTCTGGATTGAAGGGACAAAATTGGTTAGATGGAGAAATGCGCCCGCCGGCACTGTTCTTGCTCCCCCTGAGACAGAACATGGTAGACATTGCATCACAGCAGTCGGGATCTCCAGAGAAAGAGAGAACCATTGGCAAAACGTGATTCCAGGCCCGCAGGAAAGTACGCCAACTACTTTGAGATCGGGTATAACGCCTTTGAATTCCTTATGGATTTCGGCCAGTTCTATGAGGGGAGCGAAAGGGCCGAGCTGTGCACCCGGATCATCATGAACCCGGCCTATGCCAAGTCCTTTCTGAAAACCGTGCAGAAATCCATCGAGGCCTATGAGGAGCAATTTGGTTGTATCGAAGGAGATGAACAAAAAGATGTCCTGCACTGAGGTCTGGGGTCAGCACTGCCAGAGGCAGTGCTGACATATAACTATTTATTTTTATAAGAATACACAACAAGACTAGTATGCTATTTATGTCGTATTCCCAAACCGTCAGTACGAAATTTCCTAAGAGATTTGCCTGTGAATAGGAAAGGACCGAGCGGGTGCAGTGCATCAGGCCGGTATCTGCTGATTGGACTGGAGAAGCGGTGCGCAGGTGCGGGGAGGATTCGGTCATGGCCAATCTAACGGCTATCCATTCCGTAGGTTCCTCTTTGGTCACCTACCTGCGAAATGCCTATCCTTCTTCTTTTCGGGAGAAGCACCCCTGTGACTTCAGGCTTTTCTCCAGCGGAGAGCTGGCCCAAATCGAGGACAGCGATCTGAATACGACCGTCAGCCTCTACCTCTTCCGAATAACCATGAACGAGCACCTGCGAAACAAAGTGCCTCCATCTCGGGCCCAACCGCCGTTGATGCTCGACCTGCACTATCTTCTGACGGTTTGGACTGACAGCCCCCTGGCGGAACACAGCATTGTGGCCTGGGTCATGCGGGAGCTTCACCAGCAGCCAGTCATGGACATTTCTTCTCTATCCCTTGATGCGGATTGGGGCAAGGACGACGTGGTGCAGATCATTCCTGCGGAACTGAGCAATGAAGATATGATGCGCATCTGGGACGCCCTGGCGCCGCACTACCGTTTGTCGCTTTCCTACATCGCCCGGGTGGTCCGCATCGATCCGGATGAACCCAAAACCGGGCTGCCGGTGGTGGCTACCCGGCATCAATACGAAGAAAAAGGCAGCCATGCTGACTGAGCGTATAGACAGGCGGGTCCTGGGGGCGCTAAGGCTGGTGGACCGGCCCACCGGGACGCCGCTTGCCAGGCCCATGCAGATCAGCTCCGAGTCCGCCAGACTGGTCCGCAACCTGCATGGCTTGTACGTGGTGACCCGGGCCGACGGTCTCGAGTCCCATAGACAGGCCTTCCAGGCCGCGCCGGATAGTCCGGCCCTGGAGGCCAATGTATACGAGATTGAGGTGCATGACCCGCAACAGCGGTATCTGCCGCGGCTGGTGGCCCTGCGCCTGCCGCGGGATCCGGATCCGGACAACGCAGGCAACCTTGACTCTCTGTTCACCCCCAAGGAAGTGCTCATGTATCCGGCCGGCACCGCCGCCTTGTCCCCGAACTGGAGCACTGTTCGCGCCAGCGTGACCCAGGGCCCTGATCCCAAGACCGCTCCCGCGCTGTCAGGCAGCCTGATCCGCATCATCGATGCAGCCGAAGAGACAGTGCTGGCCAGCGGCATCTCGGACGAACGCGGGGAAGCGCTGGTCATCGTGCCCGGCGTGCCCCTGACCACCTTCGCCGACGGGGAAGAGGAGGGCGGAGTGCCACCCGGTGGAGGTCCGACCGGTGGCGGGCCTGGTCCAGGTCCTGCCGAAGAGGATCCACCGGTTTTGGTCCACACCCTGGCCGTGCGTCTGGAGCTCTCTGTGCAGGCTTCCACCCCCTGGCCCGTCGATCCGGACCTGCTGGAAGCAAATCATGAAGCCAATCTGCGCGAAAGCATGGAGTTGAAACTCGCCAGCGGACGGATGGAACGCGTCACAATCAATGTAACCTGAGAAAGGGAGATCGATCATGCCTGAATACCTAGCCCCCGGCGTCTACGTGGAAGAGACCAGTTTCCGGGCCAAATCCATCGAGGGTGTCAGTACCAGCACCACCGCTTTTGTCGGCCCCGCCCGCAAGGGGCCGATCAGCGGCGAGCCGGTATTGATCACGAGCCTGGGCGATTTTGCCCGCATCTTCGGCGGCTTTGAAAATCTCGACTTCGGCGGCGGTGACGTGCCCAACTACATCGCCCATGCGGTGCGCAACTATTTTGATAACGGCGGGGCCCGTTTGTTCATGGCACGGGTCTACAGCGCTTCCGGCGGCGACGGCGTCGCCCGCAGCCCCTTTGCCGGCGGCGATGCAGACGACGCCAACAACCTGCGTTTCATCGCCCGTTCCCCGGGCCGAAGCGGCAACGGCACGGTCACCGTGTCCTTGAATGAAACCCAGGTCACCACCCAGTCCCTGCAGCGCGCCCCCACGGGCACGCTGATGGATGACGGCGGCACGGTCTATATCCGCGGAGAAAGCGGTTTTCTCGACAGCGGCGGCACTGCCTTTGGCGGCGCCCTGGGCGGTGATGAAAATTTCATCACGGCCAACGTGCTGATCACAGACGGGGACGGCAATGAGATGTTTTTCGATGACCTTGGCCTGGCCCCCGGCCATCCGCGCTTTATTGGCGATGTCCTCAGCCCTGATCCAGACCGCCTGGTGGATCGACTCGAACTCGCCTTCGCCCTGGAGCCGGGCAGCGGTGTGGACGCCTTTCGTCTCCAGGCCATCCTGGACGGCATCGACGGCACCGCCCAGACCCTCTCCGGTGGCAGCGACGGCGGAGAACCGGCGGCAGGTGCCTACTCTGCTCCACTGACAGAGCTGGGGCGCATCGAGGACATTTCCATCGTGGCCGCGCCGGGCTACGCCTCCTTCAGTGATCGCGAAGGCATCCAGGATGCCCTGCGCACCCACGCAGAAAGACGCAAGGCCTACCGCTTCGCCGTGCTTGACACCCGCCCGGGAATCATCCCCACCCAGGCGCTGGTCGACAAGAGTGTGGTCGATTCCAGCTACGCTGCCATGTACTATCCCTGGGTGGTGGTCTCCAACCCTCTGGCCCGGCCCGACGATGCCAGCATCCCGCGGGAGATCACGCTGCCGCCCTCTGGTTTTATCTGCGGCATCTATGCCCGCAACGACGTCACACACAGCGTGGCCAAGTCGCCCGGCAACGAGATCGTGCGCGGGGCTCTGCGCTTTGAACGCAGTATCAGCCATGCCGAACAGGAACTGCTCAACCCGCGCGGGGTCAACTGCCTGCGCTTTTTTCCCGGACGGGGCTATCGGCTCTGGGGTTCACGCACGGCCAGCTCCGACCCGGAATGGAAATACATCGGTCCGAGGCGTTACTTCCTGTTCCTGGAGCACTCCATCGATCGCAGCACCCAATGGGCGGTCTTTGAAAACAACGGTCCCCAACTCTGGGCCAACGTGCGCCAGACGGTGACCAGTTTTTTGTACAGCCAGTGGCTGAGCGGCAATCTGCTGGGGAGCACCCCGGAGGAGGCCTTTTTTGTTCGCTGCGACCGCAGCACCATGACCCAGAACGACCTGGACAACGGCCGTTTGATCTGCCTCATCGGTGTGGCTGTGCTCAAACCGGCCGAGTTCGTCATCTTCCGTATCGGTCAGAAGACTGCTGATGCCCGGGATTGATCCGGGATTTGAAAGATTTCAAACAAGGAGAAAACCGGCATGGCTGAACGTATTACCCCTTACGGCGCCTTTAATTTCCTCGTCAATCTCAACGGCCCCCATGGTCCGGACACGCCCCTGGGCGGGTTCTCCGATGTCAGCGGCCTGGGCCTGGAGATAACCATGGCCGAGTATAGAAACGGCAATGAAAGGGAAAACCATGTCCGCAAGGTGCCCGGTATGCACAAGGTCTCGGACGTGACCCTGAAACGCGGCATCGTCAACTCGGGTGACCTGTGGGAGTGGATCAAACAGACCCGGCGCAGCGGCCCCCAGGCCCGGCGCGATGTGGTCATTACCCTGCGCGACGAGGCGGGTGACAATGTGCAGTCCTGGACCCTGCGCAACGTGGTGCCCATGAAATACATCGGCCCGACCCTGGCCGCCAAGGGTGGCGGAGACGTAGCCATGGAAGAGCTGGTGCTGTCCTCGGAAGGCATCGATCTCGAGACGGCATGAGGCACAGGGCCGCAATGAAGGGACTGATCTTCGAAGCCATGGCACCCAGGCCCGACGCCTCTGCCAACCGCACCGACGAGGCCTGTTTTATCGGCTATGCCGGGGTGCGCCATATCGGCACGCCGGACCGACTCAGGAGGTGGCTGCAGCAGGAAGGCTGGTGGTCCAGCGCCAGCAGCACCGGCCTGCAGTCCGGTGTGGAGTCGCTCTACGATGTCCCCGTGCCCATCCACAACTGGGAAGAGTTCGATCAATTGTTCGCCTGGGACCGGCGCTCTTACGGCCAGGCGACTGTGGGCGCGACCTATCTCGGTGCAGCAATACGCTCGTTCTTCGCCCAGGGCGGGCGCAAGTGTTTCGTGATCAGTCTGGGTGAACCCCTGGCCTTGTCCGCTGATCGGGCCAGGCGCGACGAACTGCTCCTGCAGCTGGTGCCTGCCTACCTCGGCCGGAGCGCGCGCCGCAGTGACTGGCACGGCCTGCATCATCTCTTTGGTCTGCCCGAGGTCTCCTGCGTGGCCCTGCCCGATCTGGCCGAGCTGGCTTCGACCTATCGCCGGGATGAGGCGGTACTTGTGGAGGTGTCGCCGCCAGAACCGCAGTTCGTGGAGTGTTCCCAGCCCCTGGCCAAGGAAGAGCAGTCCAGGGTCATCCATTTGGCCGCTCCCAGCTGCACCGATTCCGAGTATGAGCTCTGGCAACGCACGATTCGACGGGCCTTGCGCTGGCTGTCCGATTTCCGCCGCGAAGCGCAACTGCTGGCCGCCCTGCCCCCGCCGCATACGGGAAGCAGCGCCGCCCGCGACCTGCTGGCCTTCATGCATGCCAAGGGGTGGTTGAGCGGCACTTTGCAAACAGGAGACAGCCTGGCCAGTGCCTTTTTGCAATTGGGATACCCCTGGCTGCAGCAAGCCTACGCCCGGGACCTGCCGGCGGGCCTGGAACCACCGGAGGGCGTCCTGGCCGGACTGCTGGCCCGCAACGCCCTGACCCGGGGCACGTTTCGCAGTGCCACCGCCCTCGCTGTTCATGATGTGATTGATCTGGTCCCGCGCCTGTCGCAGGCGGAGCAGTTCAGGCGAAATCCTGCAGCGCCGCTACAGGCGTCACCTCAGGCTCCCCTGATCGATCGGGTCTCACTCCTGGGACCGACACCAAAAGGCCCGCGTCTCCTGTCGGATGTGACCACGAGCAACACCATCACCTATCGCCAGGCCGGCCTCAACCGGACCATCGCCCTGGTGATGAGGGCCGCGCGGGTCATCGGCGAGGAGTATGTCTTCGAGGCCTCTGGGGAACGGCTGTGGCAACAGATCGAGGATCGTCTCGGTGATGTGTTGGCGGCCATGCAGGCCGCCGGAGCTCTGGCGGGCCGACGGCCTGAAGATGCCTTCCAGGTGCGCTGCGACCGCTCCATCATGACCCAACAGGACATCGACAACGGCTGCAGCCTGGTGCAAGTCATGATTCGTCCCGCCGCCAGCATCGAGACCATGCGCATTCAGCTGGCCATAGGCGACGAAGGGCGCGTCTCCCTGTCGACCCTGGGACTGGAGGCGGCATGAGCGGCGTTTACGACTATCCCTTGCCCGGCTTCCGCTACCAGGTGGACTTCAAGGAGCAGATGCTGGGCAAGGAAATCGAAGGCGGCCAAGTGGTGCTCTGCAGCGGCGCCTTCTCCGAATGCAGCGGCCTGGAGGCGAGCATGGAGCCCAGGAGAATCAAGGAAGGTGGACGCAACTGGGGTGCGGCCCAGCGCATGGGCCGGGTCAACTTCGGCACTGTGGTCTTAAAACGCGGTTTGACCCGGAGTGACGATTTGTGGGCCTGGTTTCAACTGGTGGGCCAGGGCGCCTATGCCCAGCGCTTGAACGTCTCCATCACCGTCTTTGATCAGGCCGGCCAGGGCGTATTTTCCTGGACCCTGTTGCGGGCCATGCCCACCAAGTTCAAGGCGCCGGATCTGAGCGCCGGGAACAGGGAAGTGGCCATCGAGGAGCTGCACCTGGTCCATGAGGGACTGAGCCGTCAACAAAAACCGGCTGTCAAGCATGTCTAGGAGGACGCATCTGCAAAATGTCTTGAGTGAACGCTTCAAGTGATTTTTTGTTCCTGTCATTCTTGGGATTTACTGACTTCTCGTATGAAACTTCTTTTTAGAATGCGAACCGGTCACGGGGCTCTCTTTCGCTTAAACGCTTCCGGCTCTCGGTTTTCTAATCCGGCACTCAATTTTTGTTTGCTAAGGCAAAATGGAGGCATTGAGTAGTTGAGTGCCGGATCGCTCAAGAGAACCCTGTTGCCCGGTTCGAAAAGAGGGTGCCAATGCTCAAAGCTGGAGTTTCTTCATTGATCAAACTGGCAGTTGTGGGTTCTGTATCTATAGCATACTAGTGTTGTTGCGTATTCTAATAAAAAATAAATAGTTATATGTCAGGACTGCCAGAGGCAGGGCTGACTACTGACTTCCGACCACTGGCTGCTGCAATAGGATTTATTGCAGCCGCATATAGGAGGAGCGATGCCCGGCACGCCCGACATTGTCAAGGCCAGTTTTCGAATTCGCGGCAGCGAGGACAGCTTCGATGTCCACTTCAATCCAGATTCGCTGCAATACAGCATCAGCAATCAGTTGAAGAACACCGGTTCGGGCAACTCGGCCAAGCAGTACGTGGACGAGAGCACCGGCAAGCTGAGCATGGAACTGATCTTCGACACCACCGACAGCGGTGAGGATGTGCGCCTGCACAGCCTGCAGGTAGCCCGCTTGATGGAGCCGGGGCAGAGCGACAAGACCCCGCCGGTGGTTGTCTTTGCCTGGGGCCTGTATACCTTTACCGGCCTGATGGAACGCTACAAGGAGACCATCGATTTCTTTTCCTCTGACGGCGTGCCCTTGCGGGCCACGGTCAACCTGACCCTGGCCAGTCAGGACGAGGTCTTCGAGGGCGGCTCAAGTGAACGCAGGGCCGCGACCAGGGGTTCTCTGGCAGGTGGCGGAGGAGACAACGGCCTCGTGCAGACACAGTCGCCGCCCGACAGCGACGGACGCGGCGTCACCCAGATCGCCACCCAGGGAGGCAACCCCGCTGCCGCCCGCCGGATCGCGGCAGAAAACGGCCTGGAAAACATGCGCTTTGTCGGCGAGGCCCGCTTGCAGGTGGGCGCCACCGGACCAGCGGCTGGTGTTTCCTCTTTGACCCCTGCCGGTTCTGAGGCGGGCGGGGCATTTCCCGGGCTGCGCAGCCAGGCCGAAACACATGTCGGCGGCTCGCTCAAGCTGAACAGCTTCTTGGGCCCGGCCAAAACGGCCCACCTTGGCACCGAGGACGCGACCTGTTTTTCAATCGGCGGTCAGGCCCGCTTTCAGGGCTCGGCCAGCTTGAAGGCAGATGTGGGCCGGGCCGGCGCCCTCAAGGCGCGCCTTGAATTCGACGGAGGCGAGTGATGGGAGTGGTCTTTGACGAGGTGCTGACCCGGGTGGAGGCAGTGGAGGAGCCGGCGGAAGTGGAGCCCGAGCAGAGCAGTGAACAACCCTCGGCGTACCAGATGGCCTTGAGCTGGCAACGGCAAGAGGAGACCCTCCGGCGTCGACAGCAGAGATTGGAGGCGGATTAAGGTTTCGAATGTCCAATATTGATGTCAAACCAATCATTTTAAATAGTTGAGTGCCAATAACAATACTGGGATGGCTGTACGAAGTCTGAACTTATGACAACCTCGGGAGCAAGAGCATGACGATAACGGTACTCAACCGCCGTCCGGTCTACAACCCCCGCCCCATCGTGGAGATCGACGGCCTGCGCTTGGACAAGGTCAACGAGCTGCTGCTGGCCATGGACATGCGTGAACAGGAAGGGGGATTGTCGGCCCTGGAACTGCGCCTGAGCAACATCGCCAGTACCCAGGGCGGCGGTGCCGGGTATGCCTTCGAGGATGAAACCGAGGTTCGTCTCGGTTCCAGGATCACCGTCTTGGCCGGTGATAGCAGCGATCCCCGGGAACTGTTTCGCGGTCTCGTCACCGGTCTGGAGGCCGAGTTTCCAGAAGCCGCTCCGCCCGAATTGTTGATACTGGCCGAAGATCAATTGCAGCTGGCGCGTATGACCCGCCGCAGCCAGACCTATCGCGATATGTCCGTGGCCGCAATCGCCAGGGAGGTGGCCGGGCGTCTCGGTCTGCAGGCAGAGGTGACTGATCTGACCTCCTCCAGTGGCACCTGGGTGCAGCTCAATGAGAGCGACCTGGCTTTTCTGCGCCGCCTGCTGCGTCGTTTCGACGCCGACCTGCAGATCGTTGAGGACCGTCTTCAGGTCGCGCCGGTCAGCGAGGTGCAGCGCCGGGTAATCGAGATGGAGATGTTTTCCGACCTGCGCAGCGTACGCTTTGTCGCCGACCTGGCCCACCAGGTCAGCCAGGTCACCTGCAGCGGATGGAATCCCTTGACCGGACAGGGGGTCAGCGGCCGCAGCACCGGCCTCAATCTCGGTCCCGGGCGCGGCCGGCGCGGTTTCGATGTGCTGCGCGAGACCCTGGGTGAACGCAGCGAGCACGTGGGCCATATCCCGGTCAGCAGCGACGAGGAGGCCCAGGCCCTGGCGGACACGGTCTTCGACCGGCGGGCCCGGGGTTTTGTCCGGGCCGAAGGCAGCGCCGCCGGGCATCCCAGCATCCGGGTCGGCAGTCATCTGCAACTGCGCGGCGTCAGCCCCCGTTTTGAAAACACCTACTACGTGGTCAGCACCCATCACCGCTATGACGTGCAGCAGGGGTATCTGACAGACTTCAAGGCCGAGTCGTCGGCCATCGGGGAGGCCTCATGAGTGATACGGCCTTGCTGAAGCAACTCATCCCCATGCTGCATGGCGGCAGTTATCTGGCCAGGGTGGTGGCGGTCAACGATCCGGAAGGCATCGGCCGGATCAAGATCCGCCTGCTCAGTTTCGAGGCCGCGGATGAACAGGACGCCGAAATCTGGGCCAGGGTGGCTGTGCCTTTTGCCGGTGACAATCGCGGCTCCTTTTTCATTCCGGATGTGGATGACGAGGTGCTGGTCAGCCTCGTCAACGGCGATCCACGCCAGCCAGTCGTTATCGGGGGGTTGTGGAGCGGCAGTGCCGAGGTGCCGGAATCCTTGGGCGGCAGCGGCGAGAGCGTGGACCGCTGGACCATCACCGGCAAGGCCGGCACCCGCATAGCCATTGTTGAGCAGCAGCCGTCCGAGGTCAGCATCAGCTTCACCACCCCGGGCGGGGTCAGCGGTGAGCTGACCGATTCGGGCGGCGGCAGGATTGAGTTTCGCATCGGCGGGACCAGCGTGACCTGTGACAATCAGGGCGTGACCGTGAACACCGGCCTGAAGGTCCAGGTCCAGGCCACACAGGTGGAGGTCAGCGCCTCCATGGTCACGGTGAATGCGGCCATGTCCCGTTTCAGCGGCGTGGTCCAGGCGGACACGGTCATCAGCAACAGCGTCGTGAGCGCGTCGTACACTCCAGGAGCAGGCAACATATGGTAAGACCAGGGCAAGCAATGACCATCATGGGCGGTTTAAAGGACAAGATCAGGTGGCTCGGCCCCCTGCCCATCTGGGCCCGGCCCGGTCCGGCGGGTCTGCGCCTGGCGGAAGGCACCAGGGCCGGCCGGCCCGCGATCCTGCGTTTTGATCACGACGAATTCATGCAGGAATACCTCGAGGTGCTGCAAAGCGAACCGGAGCGTTTGGGAGAATGGATCGCCCGGCCGGAGACCTGGCGCCAGCCCATGGCCTCACCCAGACCCGGTCGGGCCGAATCACCGCAGCCCTCCACGGTGGCTTTTGTCTTTGATCGGACCCACAGCCTGGCCGCGGCCAGAAAGACGAAACTGCCCACAGCCATCAACCTGGAGCCGCTCAAGACCCGGTTCAGGAAAAACACGCTGCCCGAGATCTCCGGCATCAGCGATGAACACTTGCCCCTGAAGCTCTTTCAGCCAGCCCAGAAACGCCACTACCTGGTGACCGCCTCCCTGATCAGTGAAGAGCCCGGCCTGCCCGATTGCGAACCAGACCTGACCCGTCGGGAAAAAGTGAGCTTCGTCCTGCGCCGCCTGCTGCCGCCTGAGGACAACGATCAGGCTCCGCTTCAGCAATGGGATGAGTACGCCTTTGTGCCCGCGGGCCAGCGGAACACCTGGCGCCATATCGGCAGCCACAGTGATGTGGCGGTACGCAGCCTGGCGGCCGGTGAGGAGCAGCTGCCCCTGTTTCCGGTTTCCTTTGAAAACACGGCCTGTCAGGACAGCCGCAGGCTGCTCAGCGGCACCATTCCGGTCGGCCGCCGTGAACAGTGGGTGGGGGCTGAACCGGGCCCTGAGGCCGCCGCCCAAGGCCGGGCAGGAGCTACCGCCAATGGCGGCCGCAGCCTGGCCGGCCTGCTTTTTCAGACCGATGTGGCCGCTCCCTGGAAGCTGCTGCTCGAACAAGCGGAGTTCAAAAAAGATGCGGCCGGAAGATCCTTCTCCAACTTTGACACTGACACCCAGGCCCGAAAACGGGACCGCAAGCGGCTGCTGCGCTCCTCGCGCGATGAACTGCAGACCGGCTCCTGGTATGTGCTGCTCGATTTCGCTCTGTTCCTCAAAAAGCACCTGCCCGGGGTCTGGCAGACACTCCAAGGCGAAAAAGATTTATCGAGTCTCAACCAGGCCGAGCAGGATCTGGTCGGAGTCATCAGCAACACGGTGCTCTCAGGCAAACTGGCCTGGGAGCTCATCGCCGGCAAACCAGTCGCGGACAGCCTCACAAGTTCCGAGGACAACCTGCTGCAGCTCTTGGAGGCAATCGCCGCCTGGCATCGGCAGAGTCCGGGTTTCGTCAGCCAGACGTGGCTCGATTCTTTGTACAGCCGCGGCTGGGGCTCCACCATCCCTGCCGCCGATGCCCGCTACCCGTTCACCGCCCTGAAATGGACCCTGGCCGAGGCCCTGGTGGCAGCGGTCGAGGCTGAACAGGGCCTGGAGAGGGCTACGACCACCTTCATTCGATTTGCTGAAAACGAAGACGTCTTGCCCGTGGACAAAGAATGGCCGGATTTTCTCTTTCCCCTGGCCGACCCGGATTATGATGGTCCCCTACCGGCGGTGCCTGCAGCCGAGTTGAGCGCCTTTAGCGGGCTGGAGCGCAGACAGGCGGCCGTGGACGTGCTGGCCGGGATGGTGGAAACCTTGCTGCCCCCGGGTGAAGCGGTTGAGGAGGCGTTGGACAGCCTGCCCCTGGGTGATGGGCGCGAAGCCTGGTTCGTGGTGCGTTGCGTGTATGAACGGCCCAACTGCGGCCCCCTGTTTCCGGCCCTGGTCAGCGCCGCGACCCAGGCCTTTCAGATGGCCCCGTTTTTCGATCCCGACGCCCCGGCTAGGCCGGTGCGCATCCCCATGCCCCTGGACATCTCCCCGGCCGGACTGCGCAAGTATCAGAAGAACACCGGCCTGGTCATCTCCGACCTGCTCTGCGGCAAGATCAAAGGCATCCGCAAGATGAGCCTGGCCGATCTGGTGCGCTCGGTGCTGCCCTGGCCCCTGCACAAGGACCTGCCCGATCCCGGCAGCGGCGCCTGCAAGGTAAACGGCAACAGCTTCGGCATGATCTGTTCCCTGTCTATTCCCATCGTGACCCTCTGCGCCCTGATCCTGATGCTGATCATGGTCTCCCTGTTCGACCTGATTTTCCGCTGGATACCGTATCTGTTCGTCTGTCTGCCCATTCCGGGGGTGAAGGGCAAGAAGGGGGGATAGGGAGAGTGAGGAGTGAGGAGTCAGATTTGCCTCTGGCAAATCTGACTTATAATTCTATAATATTTAAGAATGCTTGGTCCGGCTATTATGTGATTGGGTTGAAGTCATAACTGCCAGATTGATCAAGGCAGAAACATCAAAAATGACGATACGGAACGTATCATGACCGCCAAGACCAGACCCATTCCCGTGAACTGGCCGCTGCTGAGCACACCGGACGAGCAGGGCCGCTTGCACTATCCCAGCCTGGCCGAGAGCGTGCGCCAGTCGATCAGGATCATCCTCCAGACCAATCCTGGGGAGCGCCTGATGCGGCCGGCCTTCGGCGGGGGGCTGGAACGATATCTGCACGAACCAAACACGCTGACCACCCGGCGTCAGATTCGGGATCTGATCACCGATTCCCTCAGGCGCTGGGAACCGCGTCTTGTCTTGGACCGGGTGGATGTCTGGGAAGGCGAGGAGCGTCCTGATACGGTGCGGGTGGAGATCGTCTATCGCCTGCGCCTGACCAATCAAGCACAGCACATGGGCATCACCCTGGAGCTGGAAGGATAAGGATATGCCGATCACGCCGCCCCGTTTGGACGATCGCCGCTTCGATGACCTGGTCGAGGAACTGCTGGCCCGGGTGCCGGCCCACACGCCGGAGTGGGCTCCCCAGCAGAGCGGCGATCCGGGTCGCACCCTGCTGGAGCTGTTCGCCTGGCTGGCCGACACCATCCTCTATCGGGCCAACCTCATCCCAGAACGCCAGCGCCTGGCCTTTCTGCAACTCCTGGGCATGCCCATGCAGCCGGCGCGGGCGGCCCGAGGCCTGGTCTCCATCTTCCTGGATGAACAAAATCCCCTGACCTCGGTTACCCTGGCCAAAGAAGCGCGCCTGGCCGGTCCGGCCGACTTTGAATCCCTGTCCGAAGTCATCGTGATGCCGGTCAGGGCTGAGTGTTATTACAAACGCGCCTTGAGCAGGGATGAAAAGGATGAACTGGCCGAGGTGATCGAAGGGCTGCGTCAGTTTCACAACCTCGAAGACCCGGTTACGGCCTATGTGAGCACACCGATTTTTGTCGGGGGCATGTACGACAAAACCGGGCTGGACGTGGTCCAGGACACTGCGGACAGGAGTCTGTGGATCGCCCTCCTGGCCGGCCGTCCCGAGGACGTGGCCGCGGTGAAATCGGCCCTGGCCGGCGAAGGCGAAAAAACCGAGATCCTGAACATCGGCATCGTCCCGGCCGTGGAGCTGCCCGCCAGTTTCGACGACGTCCGCCCCAGCGGCGCCCTGGAACACGGCTGGTGGATCAGCACCCCGAACCTGGTGGATGACGTGCCGGTCTACAGCAGTCTGCGGCGCCTGTCTGACACCACCAGCGAGTACTCCCGCCGCGGCATCGAACGTTTGGTCCTGCCCGGCGGGGTGGAGGACTTCGGCCTGCTGGAAGGGGATGCGCGCAAGGAGGCCAACGCCGGGGTCGGAGATCGGCCGCCGCGCCTGGATGACCCTGACAGGCTGGCCAGGCTTGTGGCCTGGCTGCGGATGCGTCCGGCGGACAAGCTGGAGTCCATGCCCTTGAGCTGGGTCGGGATCAACGCAGTGGAGATCGACCAGCGCCGGACCGTTCGCAGCCGGGTCATCGGCCAGAGCGACGGCAGTGCTGATCAGGTCTTCCAGCTGGCCGCCACCTCGGTGGAGGCCGAGAGTCTTGCCCTGGAGGTGGAAGAGAGCGGCCGCGGCTACGTGCAGTGGCAGGCGGTCTCCGACCTGGCCCTGAGCGGCCGCGACGACGCCGTCTTCGTCCTGGACAGTGAAGCCGGTACGGTGCGCTTCGGCAACGGCATCTTTGGTCGAATTCCCGAGGCCGGACGGCGCATCCGCGTGGCGCGTATGCGCTCAGGCGGCGGCCCGGCCGGAAATCTGCCGGCGGGCACCCTCAAACAGATCGAGGCCAGGGGCCTGGACGGCACCGCCATCTCCCGCAAACTGAAAGTGGTTCAGGGCCTGGCCAGCGAAGGTGGTGCAGCCGCCGAAACCCTGGACGAGGCCGAGCGTCGCATTCCGGCCCGGCTTCAGCATCGCAATCGGGCCGTGACCGAAGAGGATTACCGCCTGCTGGCGGCTGAAACGCCAGGGGCCGGCCTCGGTCGGGTGGAGGTGCTGCCGCGCTTCATGCCCCGGCAGCGTCGTTTCAACGTGCCCGGGGTGGTTTCGGTCATGATCCTGCCGCGCAAGCAGATGTGTGAGCCTCCCAACCCTCGCCCGGATCAACCCCTGATCCAGAAGGTGCACGACTACCTCTCGGCGCGCCGGCCCCTGGCCACCGAACTGTATGTGATCGGCTGTGAATATGTCCCGCTGGCCCTCGGCGCAGGGTTCACCGTCAAGGCGGGTTTCGGTCATGATCAGGTCAGCCATGCGGTTCGTCAGGCCCTGCAGGAGTATCTCTGGAGCCTGTCGCCCTTTGGTCCGCAAGGTGAAGGCTGGCCCCTGGGACGCAGCGTGCGTGACCGGGAACTGGAAGTCGTGGTGGCCCGGGTCAAAGGGGTCATGACCGTGAGCGGCGTTAATCTCTTCCAGCGGCAGAACAGACAGTGGCGTGCCCTGCCGCGGGTCCAGCCGTGCGAGGCCATTGAGGTCAGTCTGGACGACTGGCAGCTGCCCGAGTTGCTGGCGGTCAGCCTGCGCAGCGACGGGGTCACGCCCGAAAGTGTTGCAGACAGCGGTCTGGGCGGAGAAGTCGAAACCGGTGGTGTGTCCCTGCCGGTGGTGCCGGAGGTCTGCTGATGGATGCCAATGGACTCAAATTCTGGCTTTTGGCCGACCAGACGCACTGGCATCTGCCGGGCGAGCCGCCGGCCCTGGAATACGATATGAGGCGTCGCAGCCTGCGCCTGGCCCGCCAGCGCCGTGACCTGAATCTGAACGAGGACCGGGCCGCGGCTGAGACTCGACTGGAGACAGTGCCTCAGGCCCGCGATGAACACGGCAACCTCGCCTGGTGGGACGAAAACTGGCATCGCATCCTGGCCAGGGGTGTGGATGAGACGCCCCAGATCATTTACAGCTTCAGCCAAGAGGTGGAGCTGACCGACATGGCCCTGGGTCATGACGGCGTCCTGTACATGGCCGTGGAAGGCGCGGTGATCATGCATGATCGGCGACAGCGCTGGTCAGATGCCGTGGTCGAGGCCGAGGATTTTCAGGCCTGGCGTCTGACGCCCTCACCCGGCGGGGGGTGCTGGGTGCTGGACCGGGCAAACCGCAAGCTGGCCCGGCTTACCGGCAGGCCCCTCTCCGAGCGGGCCTTCAAGCCCTATACCCCGGAGACGGTGCGTCCCTGTGAGGAAAACGCCGACCCGCCGCGTCTGCTGGTCATGGACACGGTCTCCTGGCCGCCGCAGGAGTCGCCGCTGGCCCTGGCCTGCAGCCTTGATGGCCGGCTGGTCTGTCTCAGTTGGGTGGACGGCGGCGAGGCGGTGCTCAGGCTGGTGAGGCAAAGACTGGAACTCGGACCGCCCCTGACCCTGCGCGGCACCCGCCTGCCCTACAGCCTGGCCTGGGTAGCCGGCGGACTCATTGCTGTTTTGGTCTGTGGTGAGACCTCGGAGGAAACACCGCCCGGGGCCGAGAGTGAGGCCAGGGTCTACCAGGTCAAGGCCGGTCTTGTGGCGCAGTTTCCCTCAGGCGATGTGTATCCCTTGAAGCGGGATTATAACTTCGGTCCCTTTGTCCACGGCCTGGACTATCCGCCGCACTATCCGGCCATGACCACGACCCACACCCTGCATCGCCTGTCTTTTCCCCTGTTTACCCGTCAGGGCCGGGTCTACAACACCGGTCCGCCCGGGCAGCTGGACAGCGGCGAAGTGGATACCGTGTGGCACCGCTTGTATGTCGAAGCCTCGATTCCTGCGGGCTGCGCTCTTCGTGTCTGGCTGGCCGCTGACAACGACCTCAAGGATCCAATGAAAGACGAAACCTTGCACTGGTTCGAACACCGCTTCGGGGAGCGCTACCGGCAGGGCGCACCCGGTGATGTCCCTGTGGGCAGCTGGGTGCCGCAGTCATCGGAGCTGCCGCATCATCCCGGTCTGCTCCCCTGCACAGGTGAAGCGGGACGCAAGGGCTTGTTCACCGTGCTTATCCAACGCAGCGGCTTGAAAGTGCGCAGCCTGCGCGGCCGGTATCTCCTGGTCAGGGTCGAGCTGGACGGGCCGGGCAACGCCACGCCGGAGCTGTTCGCTGTGCGCGCCTATGCCGCTCGTTTCTCCTATGTGGATCATTACCTGCCGGGCCTCTATCGCGAGC
This sequence comes from uncultured Desulfohalobiaceae bacterium, assembly GCA_964621385.1. Taxonomy (GTDB): domain Bacteria; phylum Desulfobacterota; class Desulfovibrionia; order Desulfovibrionales; family Desulfothermaceae; genus JAABTT01. Next base: position 20,133 of record CAZUMF010000010.1, on the reverse strand, counting down.
AGACCTTCGCGCCCGAGGCAGACGAAACAGGCAGGGCCACTCCGGCCGATTTTCTGGAACGCTATATCGGCAACATCGAAGGCCTCTTGACCAGCATCGAAGACGCCGTGGCCCGGAGTGATCTGCTCACGCGGCCGCAGACCGCTCCGCCGGAGGCCCTGCAGTGGCTGTCCGGATGGATCGGTTTTCAGTTGGAGCCCGGCTGGTCCGAATCACAACAGCGACGTTTTCTGGAAAACGCCGCCGAGCTGTATGCCTGGCACGGCACCCTGCGCGGTCTCAATCTGGCCCTGGAGATTGCCACAGACGGCGGTGTCAGACGCGGCCAAATCGTGGTCCTGGAGGATTACCGCCTGCGCCGCACCTTCGCCACCATCCTCGGCGTCGATCTGGACGATGAGGAGGACCCGCTCACCCTGGGCGGCATCGAAACCGGCAACTCATTTGTGGGCGACACCCTGTTCATCGGCGATGAGCAGCGCCGCGAATTCCTGGCTCTGTTTTCCGCCGATCTGGACGTGACCGAAAAGGAGCAGGCCGCCATGGATACCTTCTTCGACCGGCTCGCCTTTCGGGTGACCATCCTGGTGCATCAAAACGGAAGAGCACAGGATCTCGGCCTGATTCAAAGGATTGCCGAGCGCGAGGTGCCGGCCCATGTTCAGTTTCGCGTGCTTCCCAGCAGCGCGCCCCTGTTGGCGGGAATGACCTCACTGTTGGGCCTGGATACCTACCTCACCTCCAGGCCGTCGACCCAACCGGCGCGCATCGATCACAGCCGTGTTGGCCGGGGCGATTACGTCATGGGCCCGGCCACGCTTGATCCGAGACTGGAGGGCATCGGCTCCGGCCTGCCCGAGGTGCCGGGACAAAAACCCATCGCCAGGGCCAAAGATGCGAGGGCCGAGTTCGGAGACGCATTCACCCTGGATGGAAGCGATTCAGAGGCGGCCCCGGGCCGCAGCCTGATCGCCTATCGCTGGTCTTTTCTCAACAACAATGATGAACCAGAAGGAGGCAGCCAATGACCACCAAGACCCTGGAAGACATTAGAGCCAATGCCATCGAGACCACCGACCCCACCCTGAGCATCACCATGCCCGAGGAAAAACTCAGGGTGGGCAGCCATATCTTTCAGCTGGAGGTCAAGGACGACTCAGGCAACGTGTCCACGCCGGCCAAGGTCAGGCTGGTGGTGCTGGACACCCAGGCCCCGACAGCAGTCTTGACTGTTCACGATGAACAGGGCCGGCTTCTGGAGGACAACTCCATTGCCTTTGGTCAGGGTTTCATCCTGAATGGCAAGAAGTCTGTGGATGTGGGCGGCGGCAGCATCGTCAGGTACACCTGGTCCTTGGTGGAGTAAACCCTGATGGCCGATTTCAGGCGCAAAAAGCAATTCACGACCCGGGAGCCCCGGCTCAAAGTCGATGCCGGTCTGCCGGCGGGCACCTATGTCTTTCAGCTGCAGGTGGAAGACCAAAGCGGCAATCGCAGCAACCTGGACCGGGTCAAGGTGAGAATCATAGAAAACCGGGAGCCAATCAGGCCGATTGACAGGGGCGATCTGCGCATTGACCGGGTGCTGCGAACTGGCCCCTTTGACCGCAGGCCGTGATTATTACTAAAGCGGGTCTTCGCCCGCAACCCAAACTGAATAGAACATGAAATTCCAAAACTCAAGCAACTTGAGGAAAATTCCAAATCCCAAGCACCAAATCCCAAATAAATCTCAAATGACAAATTTCAAACACAGAATAAGCAACAAGCACGCTCAGCTCGCTCTGTTCTTGCTTTTTGTCTTTTTTGGAATTTGAGTATTGAAATTTATTTGTAATTTGAGATTTGTTATTTGTGATTCGCTTCAATATCGTGATGGCTTAGGTTAACAGAGTTTCTTGTTTTTCATTGCAGAGATTCAGGGATAAGTCATTAAAGGAGGACATGCATGTCCAAACAAGCCGATTCACTGCCGCTGCCGGAAGGCCCGGACCGGGTCCACTACGCCAGCGGCATGCTGCTGGGGGCTGAGGATTTCCAGGCCGAGCAGGACTATCACCGCAGCCGTTTGGCCCGGGTCCTGGCCTATGCCATGGGGCAGGGCACCCTGGCCGGTCTTGAGGTGGTTCACGAACCCGAGCAGCCCGCGGACGAAACACAGCCCGCCCGTTCCGAACGCTTGCTGGTGCAGCCAGGGCTGGCTATCGATCGGCTCGGCCGTTTGATCGAAGTGGCCAGGCCGCGCTGTCTCGAGCTGGCCGTGTGGTATCAGGCCCAGTCGCCCCAGCTGCTGCGCCAGGCCTGGCACGACAACGGTCATCTCTGGAGCGATTCAGCCGCGGGCGTGGCCGCCGACCTGTTTGTCCGTTTTGTGGTTTGCGAACGCGGCAAGACCCCGGCCTTTGCCACAGAGGCCTTTGACAGCTTCGACAGCGTCATCGCGGCCCGCCTGCGTGACGGTTTTGAACTGGAGTTGATCCTGCGCCAGGAGACCGATCCACCGCTGCCCGCACCGCAGTGGCCCGACTTCGGCGGGGACGCCGCCAGCCTGCGCCAGGCTGTCTTTGCGGTCTGGCAAGAGGGGAGTGCCTACAGCGGGTTGCAGGGACTGGACCCCCTGCCTGAGCATGTGCCCGGGCAGGACACAAGCGCCCTGTTTCTGGCCAGGCTGCTGCTGCCAGCGGATCAGGCTCCGGCTGGGCAGAGGCCCGAGCGCCGCATTGCTGAAGGCGTGGCGGTCAAAAACGAACTGCGGCCGTTTGTGGTCACGGCCAACGCCCTGGCCAGCTGGTTGGGGATCCAGGTGTCAGCTTTGCCTTAGGTAGGGCTCGGATGAAACTTCAAGTCAAATTGTTGGAAACTATATATGATTTTACATAATTACATATATTATCCAGTTTTCCCCCTTGGCCGATGGCGAAGGCGGAAAAACTGAGAGGGGGGATCGACATTGAAACAAAAAGCCCGCGGCCCCCCCGCCAACAAAACGATTTGGCCGAGCTGCAGAAGCACAAAGAGCAGGGCACCATCATCATCGATGACCGGCGTCGCCGCCCCCTGTGGTTCGACGGACGATTTCTCGAGGCCGGAGCCCTGAAAGCGGAGCAGAACTATTTTCTGGCCCGCCAGAGCGACTACGGTCGGGTCTCAGGTTTCGGGGTCATCAGCGGTCTCGAGGTGCGGACCCACAATGAAAAGGCCCGTACTGTCATCATCGAGGCCGGACACGGCCTGACCCCTTCGGGCAGCCAGGTGGTTCTGCCGGAAGACCTCAGCCTGGACCTGGCCAATGTGGCCGAGTGGCAGCAGCTAAATGTTAGCTTCGGAATCTCGGCCATTCCCAAGGCCCCGCCCTTCAACCGCACCGGGCTGTACATCCTTGCCCTGCGCCCGGTGGAGTACACCGGCAATCCCATCGCCTCCTATCCCACCCATGTGGATGCCAAACGCAGCCTGCACGACGGTTCAGTCATCGAGGCCACGGCGGCAACTCTGATCCCCTACCCGGATCCAGGGGCGGCCAGCGAATTGAAACGGCGTCGCAGCCATGTGGCTAGAGAGATCTTTTTCGAGCAGAGTCAGAAGGGCCAGCCCGAGGCTGTCCTGCCCCTGGCCGTGCTGGCCCTGGATCACGGTATCATCCGCTGGCTGGACGTCTTCATGGTCCGGCGCGAGATCGCTCAGCACGAGCAGAGGGTCCGGGGCCTGGATATTTCGCCGCGGCCGCTGCGCCTGGCCCATCTGCGGCAATACAGCCAGCAGCTTTCTGAACTGCAGCAGGAGCTAGGCCAGGGAGCGCGTTTTATAGCCAGTGAACACTTTTCGGTCCTGCCCCCGGCCGGTCCCCTGCCGGCCGGAGCTGTCAAGGCCGATGATTTCAGCCACAGCTTCTTCCCGGCTGAGATGGATGTGGAACTGTCCCTGGTTCCAGAGGATGAACTGCCGGTCTTGGTGGAGGATTCCCTGCTCCTGCCCCCCCTGGATCTGGAGCAAAGCGGCGAGGCCCTGGAGTCGACCTCGGTCCTGGTGGTCATGCCAGTCAAGCGGCACCGCTTCCGCAGCCTGAGCCTGAGTCTGCCGACACTGACCCGTGAGTTGCCGGCGGCTCAGCCTGGCCGGATCGGCGCACGCAAGCCCATTACAGCCCTGGATCAATTGCTGGCCAGGCGCGTGGCCAGGCGCGCGTCGCCGGAAGATATCAGCGCTGACAGCCTCTGGCGGACCGAGCTGAGCAAGCAGAGCCGTCTCTGGTTTCTGCGACGCCGCAACCTGCACTACAAGGCCGAGGTCACCTCCTGGACTGTAGAGATCCGTACGGATGAGATGAAAATAGAAAACCAGGTCAGGGAGCGCATCAACAATCTCGATCTCAAGACCCGCTACGAGGCCATCGTGTCGCGGTCCACGGCCATGGCCACGGCAGAGCTAACCTCGTTTCTGGCCTCTCCGCTCATGCTGCGCGGGTCGGAGGCCGCAGTCAAGGCCGTGGTAACAGAGCTGGAAAAGGCGGAGGGTCTGGACAGCCGGAAAGTCATGAAGGTGGCCGAGCGGTTCAGCGAGCCGGGTTTCGGGGAGGGGCTGGCCCGTCTAAAAAAGGCTGGTGAGGCCTTCAGCAGCAACACCCAAGTCATGGACAACTTGATCAAGTCCGGCAAGCTGCCCGAGCTGGACCGGCTCAGCCGCAGCCTGCCTGAAGAGGCGTTCGCGGACTTGTCCAGGGAACTGGCCGAGGCCGGTGCAGGCAGCGAGGCAGAGGCGGTGGAACGGGTGGCCAGGGTGATCGAGGACAAGGTCGGGACAACAGAGCAGCCAAGCGGTCCGGTGGTCAGCCGGCCGATCTCTGTCGGCCCGCGTCTGGGCAGAGACAGAATCAGAAGAAGATGAGGCGCCTATGAAAGTCTTCCCCATCGATGATCCGGTTCAGGGCGAACAGGTGCTGGCGGTCCAGCCGGGCATTAAGCGCTACCCGAAAGCGGACTGGCGCCAGCGGCTTCAGTACTTCAGCGGCCGGGCCCTGACCCACACCGCCCTGCGCCTGGAACAGCTGGGCCGGACCGGCCATCTGGCCAGCCTGGGACAGGCTGTCTCCCCGGGAGTGGTCCAGGGGTTGGAGCCTCAGGCGGTGCCAAGCAGTGAGGGCGTTCTCATCGAGATCGCCGCCGGCATGGGCATCGCCGCCAGCGGAGAGATCATCCATATCAACAGGAATCAGCAGGTCAGTCTTGATGCCATCCGGGTCTATGCCCCGGCTGCGGTGCTAGAAGGCGAGGGACAGGAGGGTGCCTACCGGCTGGGCGATACCCTGGGGGCCCTGCGCACTGCAGGTGCGGCCCTGCCCCAGGCTATGATTTTGATCCTGCAGCCGGTGGCGGTGGAGCACTTCAGCCAGGAGCCCTCAAGCGATCCCTGTGATTATGATCCCAGTGATGAGGCCTTTGAAAACTGGCAGTGGGTGGATGGGTGCCGTTTGCTGCTCTATGCCTGGGATTCAGAGCTGGGCCCCTTGCCGGCCCAGGGGGACTGGCGGCGCAACCGCCTGGCCTATGCCATTTTTGATTACGAACGGGGTTTGCCTGAAGGAGCCTATCCGTCCTGGACGATTCTGGGTGTACCTATTGCCCTGATCGGACTGAACGAGACACTCAATTTTCAATTCATGGACCGAGGTTCTGTGGTGCGTCTGGGCGGCGGGGCCAGGGGCGGCCAGGCGCCAGTCACCCCGGCCGGGGACCGTTTTTTGTGGCAGGCGCAGTTCGAGCAATTCAATGAGCACCTGCTGGACTGGATTATGACCACCTCTGGTCTGGAACCGGCGGACCTCCAGGCCGAGGCAGAATTCCGTCATCTGCCCCCGGTTGGTGTGCTGCCCAGGCAGGCCGTGGACCCGCGCCAGCAGGTGCAGCATTTTTTCCCACCCGGTTACAGCGTGCAGGCCCTGGCTATTCCGCATGAACAGCTCGACCTGGCCATCAAGGAGAGCGCCGCTCTCTTGCCCTATGACCTCAACACCCCTGACATGGTCGAGGTGCTGGTGCCGGTGCCGCAGCAGCACTTTGATCCCGGGTTGCTGGAGGTGGCGGTCATCGATCCGGAGTTCGAGCAGGCCGTTGCCCGCTTGACCGTTCTTCGCGATGAGTGGCTGGGCCGGCGCCTGATCGTGCGCAAGAAGGCTTCGGTCCTGTTCCAGGCCATCAAGGGCAGGCCAATTCTCTTTGCGACCGATGATCCAAATGCTGTCGATTCCTTGGAGCAGCCTACGGAGTATGAGCAGCAGCTGGTCAAGCGCGGCGACAGCTGCCGTTACTTCAAGGGGAGACAAGCCCCGCCCGCTAACTGGATCCAGGCCGGATTCGACGACAGCGGCTGGGAGAAAGGGGTGACTGGCCTTGGGTATGGCCTTGATGGTCTGGGAACGAGCCTGGAGGACATGCCGGGTGGTTATCTGACCATCTTTTTCCGCCACCGTTTCTCCCTTGCCTCTTTGCCCGAGGCGCATCGCTACAGTCTCGGCGTCACCTCCCAGGGAGGATTTTATGCCTACCTCAACGGCCGTCTTCTCAGCTCGGACAACGTGAAGAGACCGCTGCCCAATGCACCGGCTGCCGAATCAAGGCCCCTGGAACAACATATCTATGAGTTGGGGGAGCTGAAAGGGCGTCTGCGAAAGGGTGAAAACGTCCTGGCCATCCAGGCCCACAATACCGACCTGAACGCTGAAGTGTTCAGCATCAGTGTAGAGCTGCTAGACAGCGAGGACAGCTTCGGGACCACAGAAAGGTCGCAGCCCGACCAAGCCGGGGCTGCCGTCTCCTTTGGTCAGGAAGAGTATGAAGTCGATGCGCTGGGGGAACTGGGCGACTTTCTCCAGACCGGCACACCGCTTTCCGAGAGCGAGGTGGCCAGGCTGGATGAGCTCGGCATCGAAGAGTTCGTCGATTTTTTACAGCAGAAGATCAAACGGGCCAATGATCGCGTCGAGTTCGGCTTCCTGCGCTTGCGCACCGACATGTACCGGGTGCGGCAAATGATGCTGGGCAACGAGGTCGGCACCAAGCTGGCCACTTCGCCGGCCCTGGCCGAGATCGCCAAGGGCGAGTCGGCCGCGGCCACCAAGGATGAACTCTCGGATTTTTATAATCGCCTCAAAAAGGCCAAACCGCGAAACAGTGGTGACGCCGCCGGCGGTGCTTCCCTGAGCGACGGCCCTTCCGGCAGTGGCAGCGGGACTTCGATTTCCGGGGAGCGCAGGCTGACCCGCGGCAAGACCTTTGTCTCCGGCGAACTGAGCGGGCGCGATTTGTCGGACGCCGGGCCTCTGGAGAACGTTGTGCTGCGGGACATAGCCAGGGGCAGCAAGACTTTTGATCTGACCGGCGGACAACGAGCCGGGGTAAAGCCGGCCACCAGACTGGAAACCGAGACCAGCAGCGCTGCTTTGTTCAAATACGCCACGCCCAGGGAGGTGGGGGAGCAGAATCCTGTAGTCGGCCTGGTCCAGGATTTCAACAACGTAACCGTAGGCGAGCGCCTGCAGGAGTCCAGCGCCAATGTCTCCTACATGGCCGGGGTGGCGGTCAAGGGAGAGTTGCTCAGCGAGCTGCTGGAAACCGACATCAGCATCGATGACCTCGGTGTGCCGGGCCTGCGTGGCGAGGAAAAGGGCCTGACCTTCGCCGACATCCGCGCCGACGTATCGATTCTGGATGGAGTTCTGGCAGGGGAGTATGATCCCATCGAAAGCGATGATGAAGCTGGTTATTTCAATGCCGGGATCAAGGCTCTGGAAAATGGAGTCGGTGTGCTGCGGCTGATCGAGGGACGGGTCCAGGCCTATCGCCGGGCCGTGAGCCGTTGCCAGGATGCCTTGGGAGACGTCCAGAGGGAGCTGGACAAGGCGGACGAGCGCTTGAAGACCATCGGCGATGAGCTGGCCGAGGCGCGTCATGATGTTTCAGTGGCCCGGGCCTTGAAGGCAGAGGAACAGGCCCGCATCGACGCCTTGAACGAAAAGCGGGACAAGCTGCTTGAGAACCAGGTTACCTTTCTGCTGTTCCGCCGTCCACGCAGCTTGGACCCGCGGCTGGATGCGCCCCTGCATTTTCTTAACCCGGATCTTTCCGATCAGCCTCTGCCGCTGTGCGATGTGTCTGTGGTGGAGACCCCGGAGTCTGTGGCCGCCATGCTGGACGTCCTGCGCGATGCCCCCATGAAATGGTTTGGGGCCGTGCAGGTGATCCTGCCGCATCTGAGCCGCCTGTCCGACCTGCAGGTGACCATCGTAAACGCCAAGAAGCGGGCGGAGTCCAGGATCACGGTGCATCCCTTCCTGAACATGGATTATCAAATGCCGGATCAATTGCTGCAGGGTATCGGCGGCGCACTGCGGCAATCTCAGCAGCGTGTTCAGGTGGAGCGCAAAAAGACCAGGGTCCTCGATCTGAACGCTTTTCAAGGCATGGGCTGGCAGGAGTCCATCAAGAGGGTGTCGGAGGTGGTCTCCCTGGGCGATCTCATCGACGGCAATCACGGCCGCATGGGCGCCAGCCAGCGCTCCGCCAGGGAGTTGGATCTGATTGCCGATGTGGTCACCTGTCTCTATGTCGGGTTTTCCGAGGTGCCGGCCGCGATTCGTCTCGACTGGGCCAGGAGGCTGAGCCAGTTTGATCAGCCAGTAGATCTTGGCAATCTGTTCACCTTGCCGCGTTTCGGTGAACTGAATTACCTGGAGCGTCACAACCTGCAGCGACTGGTGGACTGGCTGTTCGGCCGCATCGTAAGCCAACACAGCGAGGCCCGGCACATGATCAGCGATCTGATTCGCGTGGCCTTGCTGGCCGCCGGCCATGCCCCGGTCAACCAGCTGATCGCCGGATATATCCCGGAACCCATTGTGGTTCACCCCGGCAGCTTCGTGAACGTGGTCGTTGACCAGACCCGGGTGCGGGTTGGGATGGCGGTCTCCATGGTTTCCAGGGGCGCTGCCCTGGCCCGGGGCAGGGTGGCCGATATCTCGGGCGGCCGGGTAACGGCCGAGGTGCAAACCGTGGTGGGCGACAGTGTGCAACTGGAGATGGGGGCGCGGGTGCAGATCGGCGGGCGGTTGGGATACCGGCAGTTGGCCTGAATAGAAACTTTGAACCTGACGTCAATACGGCTTTCAAGGGAGTTGGTCCTATACCGATCCAACTAAGCTTTTACTCAAATGAGTCTCCTTGATGCTGACATAATCAGTCCTTTGTTCATCATTCTGAACGAGTCTGCGAGTGAAGAATCCCTTTCCTTTTTTTCTTAACCGTGAACCGTGAACCGTGAACCCGGAACCCATTCCGGTTTATCCGGATAAGTATATGCCGCAGCCAGAACGCCGAATCCGCCGTCTGAAACTGACAGCTCCGGGACAGTCAGAGTTGCAACAGGCACGTTATGTGCTTGAAGAGGCCTTTCGCACGGCCACTATGCCCGATGTCCCGCCCCAGGCCGAAGTCGTGATGCGGCGCCTGGATTTGGGGAAACTGCCCCTGAACCTCGCGTCGAACCGGCTGTCCGGGAAGATCTCATCACTGGTGCGTGAGTTGCTCACAGGCGCCGTGTGTGCGGACGAGCACTCGTGTCCTTCGGCTGATGCGGTCTGGTTCAGCGATCCCTTGCAGCCCTATCGGTCCCTGTTGCGCAGGTTGCTCGACGGCGGCACGGCTCGGGAGTGGTACTGGCGAAGCCTCTTTCCCGGTCGCGATTTCGCCTTGAATAGCTCGAGTATCGAGTGGCTGCTTCTGGCCTCGCGTCAGACGCCACTTAAGAAGCTGGCTCCCTCGCATCTGTTGCAGGCGGTCCTGGAATCCAGGTGCTGGTCAGTCTTTCTGTCATTCCTGACACCGGCCCTGGCCAGGCGTATGCTGCATGAGGCGGGACTATCGCCTGTGGCCGCGGTTTTGCCTCCTGATCAACAGGCGCGGACAGGGACCCATGTTTTAGATGACATCCCGGCGCCGGTCTTGCCTGAGCCCTGGCGCCAGGCCTTGAAGCAGGCTGTGGAGCAGTGGGGAGAAAAGGATGTGCGCTGCAGCTGGTTGGCCTGGCAGGCCCTGGTCCTGCAGCAGCCGGCCTGGCTGGAGCGTAGTGACGTTTTGCAGCGGATCAAGATGGCAAAATGGGTGGCAGGTACACCTCGTCAGCAGGGCATGATCAAGGGAGATGAAATCCCTCCTCGGTCTACTTTGGAAAATGAAGAAAGAGGTAAAGGGGCTTCACAAGAAAAGAAGAGCGATACGATTCAGACGGCGGCTGCTGATACTCTTTTTGCAGGCCCTGATTCAGGAGATACCCCGGTTTTACAGACCGCTTTGTTAGATGCCGGTTTTTCAGATTCCCCTTTTCCAAACCGCCAAAGCACGGGTCGACCTCGGCCACGACGGGGCAGGCAGGAGGTTGACCAGGATACCCCCACCCGGCGAACCCAGATATCAGAGGGTGCCACACAGACTCATCCTCTGCAGCAGACAAAGGATCAAGACCTCGCCCTGTTCAGCCCGTGCGCCGGTTTCGCCTTTGTTATTCCCTTGTTGCAGCGTATCGCCCTGCCTGAGCTGCTTAAACACAATGAACAGCTTATAGGGCTCGATTTTCCCCGCCGCGTGTTGCTGGCCATGGGCGAGCGTTTTCGGCTTCCCAAGGACGACCCCGTGCGCTGTGTGTTTGAATCGCTTCAGCCGGACTACAGTATTCTCGTCAACAGGATTCATCTCCCGGACAGCTGGCGGAGGATGACCACGGTCTCAGGTCGTCCCTTGCAGTGCGGATCGAGCACATCACTCAATGATCTGATCAGGACAACGCAATTGATGGCCAGTCTGTACCTGCGCCGCTTTTGCCGCCTGTATTTGCGTGGGCTGATCCGGCGTCCGGGGCGGGTGGTCGTCAGCACCACGCACTGGGACGTGCTTTTCGCTCTCAACCAGACCGATCTGCGCCTGCGGCGCGTGGCCCTGGACAGCGACCCGGGCTGGGTGCCCTGGCTGGGCCGGGTGGTGCAGTTTCATTACCACAGTGAATAATAGGGTCATGTACAGCCAGAAGACGCATCATTTGGCCGGGAAAGGCCGTCAGAGGGAAACACGAAGACCCGTATCCCTGCGCCAGGTTGCCCTGGCTTGTGTCGGTCGCCTGCTGTTTGCCGATCCCGATCGTAAACCGGTGGGGGCGGAAGAGGCGTATCTTTTTAACCAGTATCATACCCTGCGGGATGCTACGGATCTGGGCGGGCTGGTGTCACGGCTGCTCACCAGTCCCGCCCCTTCGGACCAGAGCATCGTCCGAGCGGCCAAGTGCTTGTCTCTCGGTCATGTGGAACTCATGACCCTGGTGCTGGCCCTGAGGGTGGAGGAGGAGCCCTTGGTCGGCCGGGCCCTGGCTCATATCCAGGCGCCCCTGGGCGGTTCGCGCCCCACCCTCGGCCTGCTGGAGGCGGCCCTGGCGCCGTTTAGTCGTGATGAGGATTGGCTGACCGGGGCCATATTGACCGGACCTGCTCTTGCTTCGGGCGCCTTGCAGCTCGTCAATCTCCAGGCCCCGTTGCCGGAGCAGGTGGTGAAGATCCCTTTGGGGCTTGCCTTGCTCTTGCGCAGTCAACGCCTGGTCTGGCCGGGGTGCACTGACATCGGCAAAGACGAGAGCCTGCGGCTGCCGCGATCCACCGTGGAGAAGTCGAGGCGCCAGGCTTATGCCCTGAGTCGCGTTGACCACAGTGTATTGGTGATTCGCTCCGCTTCCAAAGGCGAGGCCCGGGCCGTGGCCGTGGAAGTGTCGGCTAGGCTACATCGTGAAGCCTTACTGATAACTGGGGCCGGTGATTTGAGCGGCTTGGGAGTGGCCTGTGTGATCGGTGGGCGTTTGCCTGTGTTCGAGGCTGAGCCGGGTGCGGAAGGAGGGAGCGTGGTGCCGGAGCTGCCTGGCTATCAGGGCCCCCGCTTAATGCTGACCGGACCCGAGGGACAGGTCAAGACGAGCCGTGGTTCTGTCCTGCACTGGGACCTGACCCCGCCCTCCCGAGATGAGAGAGAGCAGTTGTGGCAGACCTATCTGGATCAGGGTGAGCTGGCCCGGCAGCTGGCCAGGGAGCATATCCATTCCAGTGGCCGCATTGCCGAACTGGCGTTGCTGGCTGAGCGCGAGGCCCGGCTTGATCAGAGGGAGAGTCCCGACATGGGTGACATCCGCCGGGCCGCCTGGGAGGCTGAATCGGGACTACTGAGCGGCCTGGCTCAACCCATTCCGGCCGAAATCCCAGACGAGGCGCTGGTGCTGCCCGGATCGGTCAAGCAGGAGTTGCAGCAGTTGCTGGCCCGCTGCCGGGGGCGCGAACATTTGGAGGAAGGGCTGGGCATCACCATCAAGGCACGTTACCAGCAGGGGGTGCGCAGCCTCATGACCGGCCAGTCCGGCACAGGCAAGACCCTGGCTGCCAGCTGGCTGGCCACCCAGCTGGGATTGCCGCTGTATCGCGTCGATCTGGCGGCAGTAGTCAGCAAGTATATCGGCGAGACCGAGAAGAACCTGGCCGCCTTGCTGGCCCGGGCCGAACACAGCGAAATCGTGCTCCTCTTCGACGAGGCCGACTCCCTGTTCGGCAAGCGGACCGACGTCAAGGACTCCAACGACCGCTTCGCCAACTCCCAGACCAACTATCTCCTGCAACGCATCGAGTTCTATCGCGGCATTGTCTTCTTGACCAGCAACAGCCGCGACCGTTTTGACTCCGCCTTCACCCGGCGCCTGGACAAGATCATCGAGTTTCCTCTACCAGGCCCAAAGGAGCGAAGAGCCCTGTGGCAGAGTCATCTCGGGGGCAAACATACACTCGGCCTCAGGGAGATCAATCGGCTGGCCGCGGCCAGTGACCTGGCCGGTGGCCATATCCGCAATGCGGTGTTGACTGCGGCAGTGGAGGCAAACACCGCTGAGCGGCCCATAAGCTTCCAGGACATACTCGTGGGTCTGGCGGGAGAGTACCGCAAGCTGGGGCGGCAGTTTCCGGCTGAACTGCAGCTGGATGAAAGGGGGTGACCATGAAGACTGCAGAGCAACGAAAAGAAAATGAGCAGGCTGGCAGAAAGGCCAACCAGACCGCATCCGAAGCGCATGCGCCGGCAGAAGGCGAAGTCGGTGCATGGGCCGGGATGCCCATGTTCTTAAAGACCGCTCATGCATCCGGGTTCGGAGCACCGCATTGGTCCTATGCTCCGAAACCGGCGCCGGTTCAGCGGCAACTTGAAGACGAGGAGGAAGAGGAGGAACTGCTGCAACCTTCACCTCCGTACAGTTCTTCCTTACAGGGCAAGCTCGCTGTCGGCCCGCCTGACGATGAATACGAACAAGAAGCCGACCAAGTGGCCGAAACCGTCACCCGGGCTTTGTCATCTGAATCCGTCTCCCTCAAAAGACTGCCCCAAGGAAATGCCTTTTCTCCTGCCCAGGGCGAATCGAACCAGACCCTATCGGCCCCAGCATTTCAAGGTGATTCCGGGGCGATCAAACCGAAAGGCCCCGGCCGGCCGTTGCCCCCCTTCTTGCAGTCGCGCCTGGGCGGCGCATTAGGTGCTGATCTTAGGCAGGTACGAGTCCATACAGATGCTCAGGCCGCGCAATCGGCCCGGTCTATAGACGCACGCGCCTATACGATCGGGCCTGACATCGTATTCGGTAAGGATCAGTACTCGCCGGACACAACCGCAGGCCTGCAACTCCTCATCCATGAGATGGTACATGTTGTGCAGCAATCCGCTCAGGCGCCTCTCAAAGGCATCCAGCGCAAACCCAGGAACGACGCCGATAATGATACGGCCACCTCCGGAGAGTTGGCCTGGGAGCTCTTCTCGCCTGTTGCCATGGGAGGAGTGCGAAGTCTGGCTCCCGGTGCTCTGAAAGCCACCAAGGTGGGTCGGAATTACGAGGAAGTCATCGACATCGTCGATAAGCTCGAAGGGAGCGTGAAGAAAATTGCCGACTACGAGAAGAAGATCAAAGAGATCAGCAAAGGCAAGACTGGCAAGGGAGGTAAGTTTACGCTCAAGTCCCTGGGTAAGGTCAACGCACACTTCCAGAGCATCCCGGATGCCATCGAAATCGATGCTGACAAGCTGATTAATGAGGCCGGCCAAATCGTGACATCGGACATGTTCACGCAGATGCCGGATGCAGTTGCCCGCCTGCAAAGCTTTGCCAGTATCGTCAAGGAAACGAAGCGCCTTCGCTACCCGTACCGACGAATGGCCGAGAAACTCAGTCAAGCCGAGGCCCGAATCACAGCTTCCTTTGATGCGTTGGGAGTGCTCGAGGATACTCTGCTCGATCTGGCTAAGTATGCTGTCTTGCCTGTCTTCCAGGTTGAGATGTTTTCCCAGTCTCAGCTTGTTCATAGTTACCGCTCAGATGTGGGCACTCTTTTGGACACGGTGCGCAACAAGCGGAAGGGCTATGAGGAGGCAGTCGCAGCTTCCGAGGCCATGGAGGCATACATGAGCGGCAAGGCCGGGCGAAAGGGTATCGAAAAAAGGTATAGAGAGCCGGAAGATGCGGTTTGCTTGAAGCGTCTGGAGGCGGCACTTCCTGCCTTGAAAAACTCCCTGGAGGCCATGTATGAGGAGGTGCTTCCCTATTCGGAATGCACGTTTGAGCATATCATGGATGCGCTGGATTTCCTGCCCATCGAAGAAACTGACGGCTTTTTTGCCGTGAAAAGCGGATTGCGGGATGCCTATCCAGACAGGAAAAGTGAAATAGAGAGGAAGGAAGGCCGCTACGTTGCCGGTTTGACGCTGTATGCAAAGTTATTGCTCCTGCGTCCCATACTGGAGAAAATCGAGGCGAAACTCGACCCGATTGTCCTGCCCTTTGTCTTCCAGGAGTACTACCGGTTCTGGGTGGATGCCCAGCGCTCCCTGTTGTCAAATACTCACTTCACCTACCTGTTTCAGATCAAGCAAATGTCGAAAAACGTGGATCTGCTCCTGACAGCTGTGCTGATCTCTGACTATTTCGAAACCCGATAGACAAGCAGACGGGTTCGCCTCCCTTTTTATACTTACGGTCGTTATAAATTGAGACAGGATCTCTTAACCGGATAAACTGGGAACTCGGAACGGGGAGCGCGGAGCTCGGAATGCGGAATAAAGAACAAAACATTGGAGCAATATAGTACCTTCAAAAAATACCCGTTTTTTCACCCTCAATCCGTTTGAAACAAAACGATACAATAATTTGATGATACCAGTATGAGCCAATAACAGGCTCTCCTTGCACCTCAATGGGTTGGATTAAAATTCAATGCTGTAAAACAGGGAACAATGATTTTGGGAAAATACAGCACAATGATTGTGACTGTAGTGTTTCACATAAATCATTTACCAACTTCAATATTTGAATAAAATGTTAGACCTGTGCAGTTGGCTTGTAGGGGCGCAGCTTGCTGCGCCATAAACCTTCCTGAGCAGAGCATGCTCTGCCCCTACGGTATGGAGCGAAGGGCCTAAGGCTAACCACACAGCCTGAAAATTTCGGACACCTACTTGCCTTACATACACTACTTGGAGTTTATCACAACAACGCCAGAGGAGGTGGCCATGTCAAAGCGTGTCAAAGTGTTCGGCAAACTGACCGATGTTCATTTTGTAGAAATGAGGGGAACATCATGCTGTATGCAAGGACGACGCAACGAAACCCTGAGTGTTCCAGCTTTGCCTGGTGGTTTCTTACGGGGGGAGTTCAAGTTTCAATCCATGTGTCAGGATGGTGAGCCAAGGTTCGATCTTGTCTGGAAAGTGACAGGCGATCACGAGGAATTTTCCGCGGGAATTGCCTTGCACAGATATAGATACATTCGTGTCAAACACTTTGATCCGGCCTCTGGAGATGGTGTGGCAACGATAGATATCCCCCTTCTTGGCAACAATATGGGATTTCCTCCTCTCTATCCCGGTAAAAAAGTAGTGACCGCGGCAATTGGACTAGAGGGTGAATCATGCTATAAACAGGAGGATCCCTTTGACGGCACAGAGCATACATTCGATCCCATTGAATTGACCGGTCTGGTCCCTGAGTACTCGGTCAATGTGATGCTGCCTGATCTGGACTTGCAGGATCGCTTCGAATCCCCAATTGTCGTCTTTGCCAAGAAGATGAGCGACAAAGACCGGGTTGTCCATCTCAGCCTGGAGTATCAACCTCAAGATCCTTGCGGAGTCGAATATCCCGACACGATTACCATACCTGCAGGAAAGATGTTTGCTGAAGGAATGCTGCGCTTTAGCAGCACATCGTGCGGAAACAACCATGCCTCAGGGGTGCTGCAGGGGCATATCGGCGGGGTGTCCTATCCAAGCGGACCGATCGAATTTTCAAACCTGATCATGCTTCCTGAAGGAGCGATATATTCGCCATTCCTGGCCAGTCTGAACACCTGGTCGTACTGTGAACGAAAGGCAAGACCTGATAACCGTGTTCTTCCCGCAAGATTCACCGAAGGTCCCTGCGAAACGAGCGGTCTTGTGTTTCATGTCTGCAAGGGGCCAGGAGTTGGGTTTTACTTCCCCCATAAGTGTTCATTTTCCTTTACCACTGACTGCCGGATTGTGCAGACAAACTTACAAGTCCCGACGTATCAGCTGCAAAGAACATTTATCACCGGGTGTCAGACCATGAAATTCATAGCGGATAAACCATTGCACCAAGGAGGAGGCTGGCAGATCGTGAAAGGTTTCAAGCGGGTTTGTGTTTATACACCTGCTGGGCGAAACGGAAATATAACAGTTGATGATTGCGTTACGGTTTAAGTCACGCAAGGAGGATTCAAATGGACGAAATCAAAATGAAACGAGGAAGCCGGGAGGTCACCTTCAAAAAGCTCCCCGAGTACTTTGCCCTGCGTCTGAAACAAGGCAAGGCTGTTGACGAAATGGCCCTGGAGGCGGCCTGCGGGAAACCCAAGGCCGAAACCCGACATGTTGATTCAGCTGAAACGGAAAAAATGGACATCTTCGCAGTCCGGGAAACCGGGCGTCTGGAAGAGACCATGGATGAGCTGCGCAAGGCCCCGGCCAGCGATGTGGTCACCCACATGTATGCGCTGGACGATACGCCGGAAGGCGGGGTCATCCCTACAGGCACCATGACGATTCAGTTCAAGTCGGATGTGGGGCGGCAGGAACAGGAACGAATCCTGGAGGAATTTGGCCTGGAGATCGTGGAAGACCTGGATTTCCTGCCCAATGGATACACGGTTGGCCTGACCCAAGCCTCCACAGAGAACCCCCTCAAGATCGCAGCCAAGCTCCAGGCACGTTCGGAGATCGAGACGGCGGAGCCAGATCTCAGCTTTCGGATCTCCTTGAAGCATGTCCCCGATGACGACCTGTACCGCCGCCAATGGCATCTCAACAATCCGGGCAACGCGGTCGGCCTGGCCGAAGGCGCGGACGTCAAGGCTGAAGGGGCCTGGGAATACACGCGGGGCAGCCGGGATATAACGGTCTGCGTCATGGACGATGGTTTCGATCTGGAGCATCCTGATTTCGACGCCCCGGGGAAAATAGTGGAGCCGCGTGACTTCGGGGGCATGGATTTCGATCCAAGCCCGGGGCTTGAAGACGACAATCACGGCACCGCCTGCGCCGGTGTGGCTGTGGCCGAGGAGAACGGGACCGGGGTGGTGGGGCTGGCGCCGCGCTGCGCCTTCATGCCGGTTCGAACCTCGAGGTGGATCTCCGACGAGTCCATCAAAAAACTCTTCCAGTACGCCATCGACCAGGCCGCGGATGTCATCAGCTGCAGCTGGTCGGCCGGGGTCTGGAACTTTCCCTTGTCCGCCAAGATGAACGGGATCATCAAAAAGGCGGCCACCCAGGGACGGGTCAACGGCAAAGGCTGCGTTATCCTGTTTGCCGCCGGCAATGAGGACCGGCCCCTGGACGGGGAAAAGGACGGGCGAGTTTCCCACCAGGGGTTCGCCCTGCATCCCAATGTGATCGCGGTGGGTGCCTCCAACAGTCTGGACAAACGTTCCTCCTACAGCAACTTCGGACCGGAGCTTGCCTTTTGTGCCCCATCGAGCGGCTCTCCCGGGCGCAGGATCGTGACCACCGATCGGCGCGGTGCCAGGGGCTACTCCTCGGAAGACTACACCCACGGCTTCGGCGGGACATCGAGCGCTACCCCGCTGGCTGCAGGACTGGCCGGCCTGATCCTCTCCCTCAACCCCGATCTCAGCTCGGCAGAGGTCAAGCGGATCATGATGAACACCGCCGATAAGATCGATGCCCAGAACAGCCAGTACACGGATGGTCACTCCCCCTTGTATGGACACGGGCGCATCAATGCCCAGCGGGCAACGGCCCTGGTCGCGGGCGAGGGCGGCGAGGATAAACCGCCCCAGGTGCTCTTCATGGAGCATCGCATCAACCGGTCCATTCCCGATTTCAGCGAAATGGACGACGTCATCAGCTTCCCTCTCGACGTGAAGGCACAGGAACTCGAAGTCAATCTGGAAATCCGCCACACCTGGCGAGGCGATCTGCGGGTGATCCTCATCCCGCCGCAGAGTGGGGAGATCACCCTGGTCGATGGGAGCGGCGGCAGCCAGGACGACCTCATCCGCAGCTTTCGTTCCAGTGACGATTCCGAACTGTTCAGCAGTGCAATGGGGAAATCTGCCAGAGGGGAATGGCGGCTGAAGGTCATGGACATGGCCAGGCAGGATGTGGGCAATCTGGTCAAGTGGGGGCTGGCGGTGACGTATTCCTGAAGGCTGCGGGACTATACTGCTCCAACTTAGCTTTTTGAGGAAATATGGGCTGAAGCCGAGCCATGAGAAGCCTTTGTTGATAAAATCAAAATTGGATCAGTATATTGAAATTCTGTCCACGGAGGATCGATCATGCTCACGGAATTACAAAAAAGAGCGGCCCAGGCCATTGTCAACATTTTCGAGACCAGTCGACCCTTGGGTGATTACAGCAAGGTCACCCTGCTGCAGGGCGACAGCGGGCATCTGACCTACGGCCGCTCGCAGACCACCCTGTCCAGCGGCAATCTCTATCTCTTGATCAAGCGCTACTGTGAATCGGCCGGGGCCGAGCTGGCCGAGGCGTTGACGCCGTATTTGGGCCGTCTGGAGGATCGGGATGTCAATCTGGACCAGGACATGAAATTTCGGCGGCTGCTTAGAGATGCCGGCCGAGATCCGGTGATGCAGTCTGCGCAGGATCGTTTTTTTGATTCCGTCTACTGGAACCCGGCAACGAGAGCAGCCCGGGCCATCGCTGTGGAGCAGGCACTGGGCGTCGGTGTCGTGTACGACAGCTGCATTCATGGATCATGGTCCCGGATGCGGGGTCGGACAGAGGAGCGTTTCGGAAAGGTAGCCGATATCGGCGAAAAAAAATGGATTCAAGACTACATCGAGGTGCGTCGTGACTGGCTGGCCCACCATTCCAACGACCTTTTGCACAAGACGGTCTATCGAATGAACTCGTTTCGCGAGCTTATCGAAGAGGGCAACTGGGACTTGGATCTGCCTTTTACCTGCCGGGGGGTCCTGGTGAGCGAATCAGTCCTGACTGAACCAGGTGATCCCAGGGCGAGCTCGGAAGCCGACGAAATGCGGCTGTTGCGGCTGCGAACTCCTTTTTTGCGGGGAGAGGACGTCAGGGCGCTTCAGGAGGCGCTTGCAGAGGCCGGCCTGACCCTCACCGTGGACGGGATTTTCGGTCCGGCCACCGATAATGCAGTGAGGAAATGGCAGAAGCAACATGATCTGCTGGTGGACGGTATTGTAGGTCCGGCCACCCGGGCAACACTCGACTTGTGAAGATCCTTTAAGTGATTTTCGTATTCTGTTACATCCTTGAATAGGAGCGGTTATGAAATGTATCTCCTTTGTTTTAGCTTTCTTTGGTCTCATTTTTTATCCTGTTCTTGCTTTTGCAGCGAACAGCCTCTCCGGCGGCGACATAAATGAAATTGGGAATGTCCTGCTTGTCTTTGTGGTTCTTTCCGTGGTCTTCGAGGTGGCCTTAACCCCTGTTTTCAATTCCCGATTCTTCCTGGCCCGTTTCGAGGGCAAGGGCGTGAAAATACCCCTGACCA
>CAZUMF010000009.1:0-40099 GCA_964621385.1 uncultured Desulfohalobiaceae bacterium | reverse complement strand
AATGGGGGTACCTTTTCGGTAACACCATGAGGTCTTTGTGAGCATTCGGCCAGGAGCAGGCTGTGTTTATCGATAAACTGGAACTTCTTGCCTTGACCCCCCCGGGGTGGGGGGCGGTCTTGCTGCATGGATTGGGCAACTCCCTGGCCGTGGCCGTGGGCGGGTACTGCCTGGGGCTGTTTATCGGCATCGTGGGTGCGTTTGGCAAGCTTTACGGCGGTCCGGTCATTCGGGATCTTCTGGCCTGCTACACCACCATTATCCGGGCCGTACCGGAGCTGGTGCTCATCGTTCTCTTGTTTTATGCAGGCTCGGATATCGTGAATCACGTTTTACAAGCCTTTGGGGCCGCTCCGGTGGATATCAACGGCATGATGGCCGGCATCGGGGTGATTGGAATCGTTCAAGGCGCCTATTCCACAGAGGTCCTGCGCGGGGCCATCAAGGCCATTCCTCCGGGGCAGATCGAGGCGGGTCGTTCCTACGGCATGGATCCGCTGCTGCTGTTGCGCCACATCACCCTGCCGGCGATGCTGCCCTATGCCATTCCCGGACTGTCCAATCTCTGGCTGATCGCCACCAAAGACACCGCCCTGCTGGCTGTTGTCGGGTTTACGGAGCTGACCATGGCCACCCGTCAGGCGGGCGCCGCCACCAGGGAGTACTTCCTGTTCTTTATTGCCGCGGGAATGCTCTATCTGGGGGTAACCCTGCTCTCCAATGCAGGGATACGCGTTCTTGAGCGGAGGGCCTCTGTCGGCCTGCCGGATGTGGGGCAAACATGAACACCTGGATGAAGCCCCACCGTATCGCATTGTTGGCGGCGGCCCTCGGGGTGCTGGTCTACGCCGCCGTCAATATGGAGTGGAGCTGGATCCCCCGGTATGGCGACCTCCTGCTTCACGGCATCTGGATGACCATCCTCCTGCTTGTGACCACCTGCGCGTTGGGATTTCTCCTTGCCGTTCCCTTGGGCCTTTTTCAGGTGACCGGCCCCAAACCGCTGGCCCTTGCCTGCAGGGGGTTTTGTACAGCCATTCGGGGCACGCCGCTGCTGTTGCAGCTCTGGCTGATTTATTTCGGTCTCGGCTCCCTTTTCCCACAGTTCCCGGAGATCATGGATACGTTTCTCTGGCCCTACCTGCGCCAGGCCTGGCCCTACGCCGTGCTGTCCCTGACCCTGTCTTTTGCCGGCTATGAAGGCGAGGTTATGCGGGGGGCCTTTGCCGGGGTTCCCGCCGGGGAACTCGAGGCGGCGCACGCTTACGGCATGAAACGCTGGACCGTGCTGCGACGCATCTGGCTGCCCCGCGCCATCCTGCGCGCCCTGCCCACCCTCAATGGGGAAGTGGTCCTGCAGTTGAAGTCCACCCCGCTCGTGGCCACGATCACCGTGGTGGAATCCTATGCCGTGACCTCGACCATCCGGCAGGAGACCTTCATCATCTATGAGCCGCTCTTGCTGATTTCCTTGATTTATATGGCCTTGACCGCCATCTCTGTCCTTATTTTCACCTATTTTGAAAAGAGAGTGCCCGCCCCTGACGTCTAAGGGATTTCAGATCTGAAGATGCTTTTCATACAGCTCCACGGAACGGATTGAGATGTCCAGGAGCCTGGCCGCTTTGCTTTTGGCTGCAATGCCGGCGTATTCAACATGATCCGGAATGACCGAACTGAGGCCTTTTTCAAATCTGACCCTGGACATGGTCTGTTCATCGGTCAAATCCTGGACATCGAGGTTCAGTTTGTGCGCTACAGAGGCCTTGGCTTGGTGGATCTTCATCCTGCGTTTGAGCTGCATCCAGGCGACCAGATCTCCGGACGTCCGTATACCGCCCATGCAGGATGCCATAATCTGGGCAATGGCCACACCGTGCGAATCCCCGGTGCCTACCTACAATCCGTCGGCCTTGCCGAGTTCCACCAGGGCTTTGGCGCACCTGGTGGAACAACCCACAGGCGGGACCAGGGTCATGGGCATGCCGCCGACCCCCATGCCCGAGTTGGCATGGATGGGGATGGGCGAGGCCTCTGCAGCTGCCCTGGTCAGGGTCACGGTGCGGGCCAGATTGTAGGGCGTGGATTGTGCGGTGTCTGAATTGACGGCAACACCGAAGACATCCACCCCGGCCTTGGCCGCCATTCGGACCTGCTGATGGGGATACATGCCGGCCAGCCGTTCCCCGTCATAGGTGAGCCCGCAGTGGAGCCCCATGATCTTTTCATCGGCCATGCCCATTTCCACAGGCATATCCGGCATCGTCTCCTTCATGTCTTCCACCAGGCGGAGGCAGCCCCAGAATTCCGCATCCCCGGCCGAGCCCGTGGTATCGAGATTCATGGCCTCACACCCCACTTCGTACAGTTGTTCGGCCACGTAAAGGATGTCCTTGCGCATGCATTCGGCCGCTTCTTCCTGGACGGTTTTGGCCGCTTCAAAGTCGAAGTTGGAAAAGTGCTCCGAAAACGAGGGAACAGGGCCCGAGGGTTGATAGTACATGGCCATGTTGGGCTGGGCTCCGTAAATTAGGGGGACTGTGGTCAGCATGGATATGGCCTTGTAGTGGGATCGGGCGTAGCCGATGGCCGATTTGACGGGCTTGTAGCTGTAGTCTGGAAAGCCCAGGCCGGCTGTATCCCCGCAGTAGACCCGTTCATACATTAAAATATTCTGGTGGTCGGAGATGGGGATGGCGTGACCTGCGCTGGGCCGGCCCCAATGCCCGGAAATGGCTGCCCCGTCGTCACTGACAATGACCTCCAGACCCGGTTCCACGGAAACGGTTCTGCCGGGTTGGCGGAAGATATCCACCAGGTGGGTGATATCCCCCTGGCCGAGGGCATCAACCTTCCCTTTTTTGGCGGCATCTTCAGTGCCGTCTTGGATGTCCCGGCGAAGCTCATCGCAGGACAGTTTCAGCCTTTGGCCGTTTCCCGAACTGGTGTGAATGTCTCGCATACAAAAACTCCTGATTTGTCGATATGTTTGCTATATCCAAACCTGAGGCCGAGCTCTGGAGGAAGACATCCGCCCGGCATCACGGTCGCACCTTGAGTTCTTTTTCCGTTTCCAGGATGATGCGCTGAATATCCTTTTGGGCCTGTTCGCTCAAGGGCTCGGGGTGATGCTTTTCCAGCACTGTTTTCGCCTGTTTTAGGGCCCGCTCATGAAGGGTGGTTGCGCCTTTGACTGTCCAGCTTTGGTGACTTTCCCGATTCATGAGCCTGGGGGCCATGGCCCCGGCAAAATGCTCAAGCGTGCTGGAATGGGTGAGATATTCTCCGGTTCGGCCCACCTCCTTGATGAGATCCACCGAGAGAGTCTCCGGAGTGACCCGCATCCCCTGAACCACGTGCTTGATGCTCCGGTTGATCTCGTCGTCCATGACCAGCTTGCCGTAATCCAGGGCCATCCCGCTGTCCACCATGCCTGTTCCGTAAATCAGATCGGCACCTGCCAGAGCTGCCGGAAGGGCGGTGAGCAAGGATTCATAGCCGGCCTGGGCGTCGCAGAGTTTGGAGTCCACCTAGCCGCCGGAGACGCGAACCGGGATTCTGTAGTATTTCCCCATTTGCACCAGGGCGGCGTTGAGCACCGCTCCCTCGGGAGAGCCCACCGCAGCTGTGCCGAAGCGCATGTCCAGGGTCGTGGTGGAGCTGGAATAAAACATGGGTGCCCCGGGCTTCATCAACTGGCCCAGGGTCAGACCGCTGAGGACCTCGGCGTTGTGCTGGACCACTGTTCCGGCAAGATGCACAGGGGCGGTCCCGCCGGCCAGGCACATGGACAGGACGCTGGTGGTGAAGCCCTGCTCCACCGCGGCCATGAGGACCTCGCTGCAGTCATCCACAAGGTTCAAAGGGCTGACCACGCAGACCCCGGTAAAGAAGAAGGGGCGTTTTCGAAACGTCTCTTTCCCCACGGCCGCTTCACCCATCAAGGCCATCTTCGGAATCAGGTCGGCAGTGGGGGGGATGGCTTCCACCGGTTTTGTGGTATTGGCCATCATGGCCGCCAGGGTGTGCAGGGTTTCGGTCACCGGCGATTTGTCCGTGGCATTGAGCATGGAAATCAAGATCTTGAGGCTGTCCAGACTGTCCATGATTCGGGTGACCTGAACAACATCATCCAGGAGCGCCTTTCTGCGCTCCCCGGTCCAGAGGTCGTTGACATAGACCGTGCTCCCGAAGTTCACAAAGCCGAGATCGCCCGACCCCATCAGAAAATCGCGATCCGGGGTGCGCCCGGGAATGGTCAGGCTTGCGGGAATGGTGGACAGACCCTTTTCAATGAGGGAGGGGGGCAGGCAGACTCGGTTGGTGGCCTTGTCCACAGTGGCCCCGTGATCGGAAAAGACCGTTTTGGCCTTGTCGCTTGTGACCAGGATGCCGGTTTCCTGCAGAATCTCCAGGCCGGCCTCATGAATTTTTTTGCAATCCCCGGAGGAAAGCCCGGTCAACCCCAGGGCCCCCGGCGGTCCGAGACGAACCGGACCTCTCTCGGCAGCCCGGGCTGCCTGTTCGCTCAGCATGGTGTCCTCCTTGTTGTCCCTGCCGGCGGCAGGGACGGCGTCCTAGAATGTGATCTGAATGATATTGTATACAATAAATGCATGCAAAAAATAGGATACTTCCCTGGGCTTGTCAATGAAATTCAGGCATGCATCGTGATACCGGTTGTTGACTCACAGGGCGGGACACGCTTTGGAGGGGGGAGCCGGTGTACCGAGATGGAAGCGGCACAGGCTCACAGCGAAATGTAATCTTCCGGAAGCACGGGGATTTTCATGCTTTCATAGCTGCTCAGCATGTGGAGTTCCATGGCTTTTTCCGCAGCAGCCGGATCTTTGGCCTGCAGGGCGTCTATGACTCTCTGATGTTCTTTGATGGACGGATTCAGGGGCGTGGTCTGAAAGGGATCGTACAGGATGAGATAGATTTTGGTTCGATTGAGCAGTTCTTCGATGTAGCGTCGCAGGACCGTGTTGCCGGAGACTTGGGCGATGAGCAGATGGAGGGCATCATTGATCCGGTGAAATTCTTCGATGTCCCGGTTTTCAAAACTCAGAATCTCTTCCTGGCAGTAGTCCTGCAGTTCCTGTATCTGTTCGGGGGTGATATGCTCCGTGGCCAGGCGGGCGGCTGTCTTTTCCAGTTGTTGCCGGACAAAAAAGGTTTCCTTGATCTCCTGCAGGGTGGGCTTGATCACACAGGCCCCTTTATTGGCCTCATACACAGCAAATCCATCATAGGTCAAACGCCGGATGGCTCCGCGAATGGGTGTCCGGCTCACCTGCATCTGCTTGGCCAGCGTGGTTTCAACAAGCTTGGTTCCCTGCTTGATATACCCTTTGATAATGGCGTTTTTCAGTCGCTGATAAATCGTGTTTTCGCTGCTTTGTTCCATGGATCACCTTTTTCGAGAGTCTTCGCGGGAATTCAGGGCAGTGCCATGAGCCGTGTTTATATACTGATCCAATTTTGGTCTTTGAACCAAAGACTGATTGTCCTTTGATTTCAACGACAGAATCCTGTAATAGCTAGGTTGGAGCAGTATAGCACAGAACGATGGACTTTGCCATGCCTGATATTGGGGGGCATCACGAACAGCCGAAAACGAAGTGTTGAAAGGCCGACCTGTTTCTTGACAGGCCGGTTTGCTCTGGAGTAGTAATTTGTACACTTTTTTTGTAAACTTAAAATGTATGCAATTTTGCCGGAGACAAAGCTCGTATGAAACTCCAGCTGAACCACGAACCGTTCACAGAGCTCTCTTGTGTAACGGTAAGAGTTTCTGTATTGATCAAACTCTCAGTGAAGGAATTCGCCATCTGCGTAAAATCATAATTAAATATTATTTTTTATTTCAAAAATTTATATGTCAGCCCTGCCGGAGGCAGGGCTGACAGGAGGAAACATGCTGTTGCCAAGCTGCCAGGTGCTCAGTGCAGAGCAGGTCCGGACGGTTCATGCCAAGAGCGTGGAGCTTTTAGAAGAGGTCGGGTTTTCCGTGCCCCATGACCGGGCTTTGGCCATTCTGGCCCAAAAAGGAGCCACGGTGGACTTCAAGTCCCAGCGGGTGCGCTTTTCACCGGATCTGACGGAAAAAACCCTGGAAACCGTCCCCAGGGAGTTCACCTGTGCCGGGAGAGATTCAGCCTTTGACTTCACTGTGGGCCCTGATGCACAGCCTGTATGCCGCAGCACCGGGGGGGCGGTCAACCTGCTGGATTTCACCAGCCAGGCAAGCCGACCCCTCACCATCCAGGACTGCAGGGAGCTGGCCCAGCTCATCGACGGGCTGGAGCATACGGCCTTTGCCGCGGCCCAGACGCCCTGCGATGTGCCGCTTCCGGTCTATGATATTCATGTGCTCAAGGCCATGCTCGAATCCGGACGCAAACATCTCTGGTCCCTGGTCACGAGCTCGGCAAATCTTGCCTATCAGATTGAAATGATGCTTGCGGTGGCCGGATCTGCCGAGGCTCTGCAAAAACGTCCCGTGTGTCAGGGCATTGTCACCGTGTTGGAGCAGTTCAGATTTCCCCATGACGAAATTGAACGGCTGCTGCTGTACGGGCGCTACTGCATACCGGTCAAAGTGCCGGTTGTGCCCATGATGGGCACGGTTGCGCCCATCACAATCCTCGGGACCCTGGTCCAGGCCAATGCCGAGGCCATCGGCAGCGCGGTGCTGATTGAACTGTTATGCCCGGGCACACCGACCTGGTACTATTTTTTTGTCCAGGCCATGGACAAAAAGAGCGGCGGCAGTATCTTCATGAGTCCGGAGATCATGCTCTGTTCCCTGGGACTCATTCAAATGGCCCGCCATTACAGGCTGCCGGCGGCCCCGTCCTCCTTCGAGACCAATGGCTCCAGGCTCACGGACATCCTGTTCAACAACGGCTCGGCCGTCACCCTCTTTGCCCTGGCCGGCGCGTCTGAACACGCCTCCACCGGATGCGTGGACATGTCCATGGGCATCAGCAAACAGGGCCTGGTCATCGGCGATGATATCTGGGGGCAGACCAAACGGCTGCTGGCCGGCTTTCAAAGCGAGGAGGCGGCCTTCGCCACGGAGGCCATCAAACGGGTGGCCCTGGGCAGCGGGGAGTTCCTGACCGACGAGCACACCGGGCAGTTTGTCCGCAGAGAGTCCCAGTACATTCCCCGAGTCTTGTCCTACCAAGGCCATCAAGCCTGGGCGCAGAACCCCAAACACCTGGCGGAAGAGGCCCAGGAGCGGGTGGCTGATCTCCTTGACAAGCACGAGGTGCCCCCGCTTGAGACGGGTTTGCAGCAGGAGTTGCAGCGGATTACGGCTGCCGCGGAAAAGGCAGCGGGCTGCCGGTGAGTCGATTGGGCATGCCCTTGGTGCTGCAATCCGCCGCCAGGTAGGGGCCAGGCGCGGCGGTCAGGGATTTTTCCTCAAAAAATCAATTTTTACAGAGCCTTGACAGTGAACCCCCTCTCGTGTACTTTTTGTTGGCTTTCCCCTAAAAAGCGTATGCAACCGCGAAATCCAGAGGCATGCGCCAGCTGCTTGTGATAGGTTGTCTCGATTTGCCGAGAGCGGTCAATGAGGCCGGATTTTTCTCGTGTTGCTTTTGGGAGGTCATGTCATGCGCGGTGGAGAATCGCCGCTTCCAAAGCATGGAGGATACAAGAACACCAGGACCTGGCAACTGGCCGACCTGATCTATGATGTCACTGTTCGATTCTGTGACAAGTATGTAAATCCCCGAAGCCGGACGCACGATCAGATGGTGCAGGCGGCGCGCAGCGGCTGCCAGAACCTGCAGGAAGGAAGCGTGGATTCCGCTACTTCGAAAAAGATTGAGTTATGGAAGCCCAAGCGGCTGCCTTTGAAAAAGAAGGGGGCTTTACGGAGCGTATGTACCGCGTGCGCAAAGCCAAAAGGAAATACTAAGGAGAAGGAGATCAATCCATGCGACAGCTTTTTTTGAGTATCTGCCTGCTGGGCTTGCTGGTCAATCCGGTCTGGGCGCATGACGATGGGCAGGAGATCCAGGTCGAGGCTTTGGCCAGGACGAGTCAGAGCTGGAACGGCGGGGAGTTGCCGGCCTATCCTGATGGAAAGCCTGAAGTGACCATCCTGAAGATCACCATTCCGCCCAAGACCGAACTGCCTGTGCATGCCCATCCGGTCATCAATGCCGGGGTCCTGCTCTCGGGCGAGTTGACCGTGATCACCGAAGACAGGCAACGCCTGCAGCTTGAGGCCGGGGAGGCCATCGTGGAGGTCGTGGACACCTGGCACTACGGCAAGAACGAAGGGGATGAACCGGCAGTCATCATGGTTTTTTACGCCGGCTCAAAAGACCGGCCTATCACCGTGAAAAAGACCGACAAAGAATGATTCTCCGCCGCTGTCTGGGTCTCACATCCCCAGAGTGCAGAAGAAGGCTTGTTGAAGAACAACCCTTGTTCAGTTTCCTGCAGGGCTGACACCTGTCAGGCATAGACATTGATCAGGCCGCCAGGGTCGGGCGTAAAGAGGGGGATGGAGGAGCCTTTGGCAGTATAAGCGAGGCAGTGATCAGAAGATTGGCGCCCGCCAAACGCCATACGGCCGTTGTCCGGGACCGACGTCTTCAGTGACCAGGCCCTTCCGTTGGAAGCAAGGTCCAGGATCTCGCCAGGATGGCCGACTTGGTTCGGCTCAACCGACTTGACGCGTGTTTGTTGTTGTGGGGCGGGGTCCGCATTGACTTTTCGATATTCTAAGCGGATCATATCGAAAAGTTCGAAACGGACAGCCGAGGTTTGCATGGAACGCTCCTCTGGTTTTTCTCAACACGCTGTAGTCTTTTTTTCCCCGGCGTGTCAAATGGTTCGCAACCAGGCAGGAGAATGCTCAAGCGGAGTAAGACAGCACCGCCTGCCCTGACGGCCGGACTGGGAGGCGCAGGGACACTCGACCACGATTGATACAACCCAGCTCTAGGCCGCTTGTAGCTGGCAGCTGCACTGAGGGCGATGCAATAACAATGGGATAGACCGAAACAGAACATTCAAGGAAGAGGCCATCCGGCGGCTGCATGAGGACATTGCCGCCTGCAGGCAGTGCGCTCTTGCCCAGACCCGGACATGGGCGGTGCCTGGGGAAGGACCGGTAGCGCCGCGAGTCCTGATGGTTGGGGAGGCGCCCGGGGAGCAGGAGGATTTGCAGGGACGGCCCTTTGTGGGCAGGGCCGGCAGGATCCTGGACGATCTCCTGGCCAGGGCCGGGCTTGAGCGCAGCCGGGTATTTATCACCAGCCTGGTCAAATGCCGGCCTCCGAACAATCGCGATCCCAAGCCTGCAGAACTGGAGGCCTGCAAACCCCATCTGGATCGTCAGCTGGAGCTGCTTCACCCGCAGCTGATCCTCACCCTGGGCCGCTTCGCCATGGCCAGATGGCTGCCGGGGCGGAAGATTTCAACGGTTCACGGCCAGGTCTTCGCAATCGGAAGGATAGGCGTTGTTCCGCTCCTGCATCCCGGGGCCGCCCTGCATCAGCCCAGATACCGGGAACTCATGATCCAGGACATGGAGGATCTGGCTGGGGTGCTCCGCGGCAACGGGAATCCGGCGTTCGGCAGTGACGACGGCTAGGGGTGCGTTGTCCTTCACGCCCGATGCACCGTTGTTCACGGCGAATGCGGGTCGAGTTCCATGATTTCAACCGGTCCGAGTTCTTGGAACTGCTGCCGGAGTTCAGCTTTCCGGCCAACGCCCAGGGTGGTCAGCCGGTTCGGCTGCAGGTATTTCCCGGCCACCCGGATCACGTCCTCCTCGGAAACCTCCCGGATCTCGCTGGTCAGGTGTTGGAAGCTGTCCGGGGCCATGTCTCGGTAGGCATAGAACATGCGGCGCCCGAGGATCTCTTCCGTGGTGTCGTAGCGAAAGACCAGGGAGTTGAAGAACTGTTCCTTGGCCTGCTCGAGTTCTTTCTGGCTCACCCCTTCCTGGAGTCTCTCGACTTCCCTCCTGACCGCCGCAACCGCTTGGGCCGAGGTCGAGGTGCTGGTCTGCAGACCCACAAAGAACAGGCCGGGATAGTAGTAATGGCAGTCGTAGCGGCCAAACACGGAATAGGCCAGGCCCTTCCGGCTTCGGATCGTTTCGAACAGCCGGCCGGAGAATCCCCCGCTGAGGATGGTGTTCATGACCTGGAGATCGGCGAAGTCGGGATTCTGGCGCCGTCCCCCCAGGTGTCCCATGAGAATAAAGCTTTGATTCACATCAGACTTGGGCGCGACATGCAAGGAGTGTTCGGCCGTGACCTGTACCTTTGGCAGCGCAATCTGCCGGGGCGTGCCCCGGGGAAAAACAGAGAATGCTTTTTCCAGCGCGGGCCGGAGACTGTCCGGATCAATATCTCCGGTAATGCCCACGAGCATGTTGCTTCCCTGATAGGCCCGCTCGTGGAAGGCAAGCAGGTCTGTGCGCGTAACAGCAGCCACGGTCTCGTATTCAGGGACCCGGGCATAGATCGAATCCCGGCCGTAGATCAATTTCTTGAAGACTCTGAAGGCGATTTCGTTTTGCGAGTCGTTGCGTCTGGAGATTTCCGTGTTCAGCTGTTGCTTGGCCAAACGGATCTTGTCTTCGGGAAAGGCCGGGCGGTGCAGCAGATCGACAAAAACCGGCAGAAGTTCCTGGAAGTCCTCACTGAGAGCATTCAGGGAGGCCGATCCTGAGATGAAATCAAATTCGGTTTTCAAAACGGCCGCCTTGTCGGCCAGGAGACGGTTCAGGGCCCCGGGCGGATGCTTTTCAGTTCCTCCGCTGCGCATGATTTCGCCGCAAAGCCCGGCCAATCCTACTTTATCATCCGGGACAAGCCATTGCCCGGCCCGGACCGAAACCGCGACATCGACCAGGGGAAGTTCGTGGTCTTCCACCAGGAAGAAACGGACTCCGTTGTCCAGGCTGAAACTCACAATCTCCGGCTCCGGCCACTTTTCCAGCCGGTCAAAGGTGAGTTCGCTGTAGGATTTGGGCCCGGCCAGGCCGGGGGGGGCAAAGGCCAGGAGGACAAGGACGACGCCCAGAGCGAGGGCCAGACGGTTGTGTCGTTGCAAAATACTCATGCACATGCCTTTCCATCCTCAAAAGGGGTGTTGGGGGTGATGCCCGCAGCGCATTGCTCCTGCAGCACGGATTTCACTCGCCCCGGCCGGATTCGTCTCCGGGCTGGGCTTGATGCAGCATCCGGCCCGCGGTCCGGTTCTCCCGGAGGAGATAGTCGTTCGCAACCCGGCGGATCATGGCCGGATCAATGCGTTGCAGGCGGTCCAGATAGGTAAAGGGCTGACGCCAGCCCCCTTCCTGGGCCTCGGCCCGGGCCAGGCGTCTGGCCAGTCCGAGATTGGACCGGAGGTTGCGCACCAGATCGGCCCGCAGCCGGGTTTTGGCCCGCTCCAGTTCCTCCTGGCTGATGCCCTGTTTTTTGATTCGAGTAAGTTCCGTGTGCAGGGCCGCGACAAGTTCATTCACCTCGGCATTCTGCCGGGAAACAGCGTAGACCACGAACAGGCCCGGGTATTGATCACCAGGGAAGCCGTTGAAGGTCTGGATATGCTGCGCCAGACCGGCGTCATCCACCAGTGAACGATACAGGCGGGAAACGCGCCCTCTGCTCAGAATATCGCTGAGGATATCCAGGGTGGGGCTGTCAGGATGCGATTGGGCCACGGTATGGTAGGCCTCAAGATAGACGGGCTGATTGGGCCCCCTGTGTGTAAATTGCCGCTCCCCCCGCTGGCTCGGTTCCCGGGTGATGATCGGAAGGGTGGTCTCCCGTGTTTTCATGGAGCCGAAATAAGTCCGGGCCAGGGTCTTGATCCGCTCCGGGTCAACATCCCCGGCGATGGCCACGGTCAGGTTCCCGGGCCGATAGTATTGCTCATAGAAGCTGCGGAGATCGGCCCGGGTGGTGGCAATGATATCCGTGGTCCAGCCGAGGGTCGGGGTGCGGTAGGGGTGGGCCTGGTAGGCCTGGGTGAGGAGTTCTTCGATGAGGCGGCCGGTGGGATTGGAGTCGACCCGCATACGACGTTCTTCAAGGACCACCTGCTTTTCAGTGTAAAACTCCCGGAAGACCGGATGCAGGAGCCGGTCCGACTCCAGACTGAACCACAGCTCGATTCGATTGGCCGGCAAGCTGCAGAAATACATGGTGTAGTCCCTGGCTGTAGCCGCGTTGAGATCGGTGCCGCCGTTTTTTTCGATGATCTTGGCAAAGGCGTTGGGCACCACAAACTGCCGGGCCTCGGTGCGGAGTGTTTCAAAACGGTCCCGGAGCGTGGTCAGTTGCGCCTCATCTGTCTGGTCGCGGTATTTGGCCTGAAGCCATTGGGTGTACGCGGCGTCGACCCGATCGAGCAGTGTCTGTTCCCGCTCCCAGTTGCTGGTCCCGATGTTCGGGGTACCCTTGAAAGCCAGATGCTCAAACAGATGGGCGATGCCGGTCTGTCCCCGGGGTTCGTCAACACTGCCGACGTTCACAAAGGTCACGAAACTGACCACCGGGGCCTGATGCCGTTCAATGACCAGAAAGCGCAGACCGTTTTCCAGACTGAATGCAGTCACTTTGTCTTCAAAGGCTTGGAGATAGCTGCCGGCCAGGACCGGCTGACCCCATACGGCCAGGATCAGAATACCGATACAAAGCAACAGGCGTCTTGTCATGAATTCCTCTCTTTGCGCTTGCTTCTGACGATCCTTACCGGAAAGACCAAGTGCAGCAGCAGGTCTTCCCGGACCGGATCCATGTGCGATACCCAGGCAAGAATATTCATCTTGAAAGGGACTGGCAAGGGGAAAAGGCCTAATAAAAATTAATTGGCCTGCAAGCGCGGGATGCCGGAGATTCAGCGCTCGGCACAAGAGGGCCGGCAGCCTGATATTGACCTGCGCCCGGAATCGGCTCTATACTCGAATTCTCAAGCATCCAGTGCAGGCATGGAAAGCACGCGCCGTTATCCTACAGAAGGAGGGGGTATGAGCGTTTCTGCGGCCGCATCGGGCCGAGGATCTGATGCAGCAAAACAGACAGCAGCCGATCACAATTATTTTCCCATCTCTCCAGATACCCTCAACCCGGATGTCCTGACGGATTTCAGGGTCTATCTCAAGCGCGGCAAACACTACGTGCTCTACACCAAAGAACGGGAACATTTTTCGGAACGCTTAAAACAGCGCTTGATGGATAACGGCATCCAGACCGTGTATATCCCCTATGATCAACAGGCCTTGTACGAAGACTATGTTGTGGAGAATTTCGAATGGATTCTCAATGACACCTCGATTCCCCTGAATGTCCGCTCCAAGGTGTTTTTGGACACCACCAGCAAACAGGTCTATTCCATCTTTGCCAAGAAAGTGCCCTCGATTGATGAGAGCGCCCTGGAGGGCATCCAACATATTGTCGGGTCCAGTCTGTCATTTCTGTCCACTCCCGGAGCCATGGAGAACATCGGGCAGTTTATCTCCCATGATTATGAAACCTTTACCCACAGTGTCCATGTCTTTACCTACACCATGATGCTCATGCAGCAGCTGGCCGGAGACTGGGAGGAGGAGGCCCTCATCGATGTCGGGGTCGGGGCCCTGCTTCATGATATCGGGAAGGTTCAAATCCCCGCCTCCATTTTGAACAAGCCTGGAAAATTGAACCCGGAGGAATGGCAAAAGGTCAAGCTCCATCCAGTGCACGGCATGCGCATGTGTACCAAGGTTGCCATGCCCCAGATAAGCCTGAACTGTATTATTTTTCATCATGAGAAATTTGATGGCAGCGGGTATCCCACAGGCATGCAGGACGAAGAGATTCCCCTGCCGGTGAGGATCATCACCTGCTGCGACGTGTACGATGCCATCACCTCAAAGCGGGCCTATGCCGAGGCTGAAGATCCCTTCAGCGCACTGAAGATCATGAGTAATGAGATGAAGGGGGCTTTTGATCTTGATGTGTTCAAAGCCTTTATTGAGGTCCTTGGCAAAAACAAGTAGTTTTTGGACGGAAAACGCACCCATCTTCAGAACATGAGCTGACCCGCCTGGATCAAAAAATATTCCCCGAGCCCGATCATGGCCAGTCCAAGCCCTTTCTTGACCCAGTTCATCCAGGTGCCGGGTTTGGGGAGGGAGAGGACCAGTCCGGAAAAGGTCCCGACCAGAATGAGCAGCAGACCAAGCCCCATGGAAAAGACAAAGAGCAGGACCGCGCCGGTGGCGATGCTTTGCTGGGTGGCCACATAGGTCAGTACCACGCCCAGGACCGGTGCGGTGCAGGGCGAGGCCACCAGACCCGAGGCTGCGCCGAGCAGAAAAGCCCCGAACAGGCCTTTTTTGGAGTCAGGACCGCTGTTCTGCAGGCTGAGCATGGGCAGGGAGAAGACTTCCAGGATATTCAGGCCGAAGAGAATCATGATATTGGCCACGATGAACAAGGCCAGGGGACTGGTGCTGATCTGGCCGAAAAAGCTGCCGGTCAGGGCCGCAACCATGCCGAGTCCGGAGTAGACCAGGGCCATCCCCAGGACATAGAACAGGGACAGGGTGAAAGCCTTGATCCGGGTCGTTTCCCCCACGGTCCGGGAGCCGACGAACGAGGCCACCACCGGCAGCAGCGGATAGATGCAGGGGGATAAGCTGGCCAGAATGCCGCCCAGGAAGCAGAGTCCGACGGAGACAATGAGTGACGAATCCAACGCGGCCTGCAGGCTCGTGCTCAGATCAAGCATGATGGGCTCCTTGTTCTCCTGATTTTCTTTTCACTGTTCTGCAACCGCCCTCCGGATTATTCCAAAAACAGCCATGGGCTTGAGATCATGGGCGGCCGCAACGGCCTTCACGCTCTGGTCTGCTTCGGCCTTGATGCCGTGCACGGCCAGGGCCTGCCGGATCGTATCCAGGTCACAGTCGTAGGTTGCACAGATTTCGGCAAGGGTGTTGCTGCCGAACCCCGGCGGCGGGGATGCCGGGAAGCGTTGCTGAGAGCCGGTCGTACTGGGCATTCGGGCCGGCTTGATACGTTCATAGACCTGTTTGGGACTCAGCGTGTTCTGCCGGGCGATGTCCACAATACTCTGCTGGGGGCTTTTGACGGTCAGTCCGGAAGACCGGAGCAGGGCCAGACTTTTTTCCAGGTCCAGGTCCTGCTTTTGGGTGAACATCGTAAGCGAGGAGAGCTCAGCGTGTCCATACGGCGGTTTCCCGTGGGTCTCTGCGGCTGATTCCTTGATGGACTCGCTCAGCCGGATGATCGAATACAGGGGCGGGATCTGAAAATAGGTTCCGGCCGCGACACAGATGCAGAGCAGGAGGGCGATGCCGAAGGAGGTGTTCCAGCCGGTGACTTTTTTGGCTCTGCTTTTCAAATAGTTGAGAATCGGCTTCCAGTTATAGTAGAGATGCAGCAGGGCTGCCAGGAGCATGAGCAGTCCAAAGCTCAGGTGCAGTTCGGACCATTGGGTTTTGCTCAGTCCCCAGAGCCGCCAATCCGACCAGTAGGCCACCCGTCCCTGGGGGACAATGAACATGATCAGGCTGGTGAGGATGACCAGCCCAAGACTGAGCAGCAGGGTCAGTGAGGTGATGGTACGCAGCTTCATGGGGGTTATTCTTCCTCGATGCAGATTTCGATGTGTTTGATGGCTTTCACGGTTCGATAGGTGACATAGACCATGATCAGGGTCAGCAGGATGATCAGGCAGTAGGATGCGATCTGGAAAAACACAAAGCCGGTTTTATGCAGCATGAGCATGCTGGCCACGGTAAAGGCGACAGTGGGAAAGGTGTAGGCCCACCAGGAAATATAGAATTGAATTTTTGAATAGAGATTGATTTGGGACAAGACGATGATGAAAAGGAAAAACGCTATATAATATAAGATCCTGGCAAAGGGATCAATGGCTCCGGTTAAATTGACATAGGCAATAAAGGCGATGGCCGGCGGGGCAAAGAGGATAAAAAAGGTGGGGACGAGTTTGTTCGGGAGCGGATTGTGAAAAATAATCCGGTTGAAAACGATGATGAACAAGGTGATCCACATCACGATCCCGATACTGAAAAAAAACCAGGAGATCTCTGTGAACCCGTGTTGCGAACCGGCAATCGGCACCAGAACGTTGCCGACGATGGGTATGAACCAGGCCGGATTGAGATGGTGAATTTCAAATTTGGTGTGCCGGATCCAGATGGACATGATGATGATGGAAAAACAGAGTTGCAGCAGGGCGCCGGTGATCCAGAAATATTTTGAAAGCTGCATGTTCAGGGGGAGATAGATGATGCCCAGAATGAGGAACAGCTTGGCCAGGATGGGATAGAAGTTGATCTTGATGGGATGGTTGAACTCAGCCCGGACTTCGTGCGGGTGCTTGATGCATTTGCTTGCGTAGATCACGATGAAGGCCGCAAACAGGGCCAGGGTCACATACAAAAAAGGCGTGTACACGGACACAGGGAAATGCAGGGCATGCTCTGCTTTCTGCAGGGCCAGGCTGTATCCCATAAGACCGAGCAGGACGGCCAGAAAATTGACCGGAAAGTTTTTGAGTCTGTTCTGTTCAGGGTTGGACATGCTAAAACCTCCGCATTCGATTGTATGTATCCGCTTTGTCGCCGGCAAAGCTCGTATGAAATTGCATTGGTGTGAAAGGCGATTCTTCTTTTGAGCAAAGATCATGCCATTCAGGAGCAAAAAATATGTAATGGTCTAAATTTTTTTTATTTATTCTGTGCTCACAGCCAGAGAGGCCGGAATGATTCGCTCAAGGCGTTCACCTGAAACGGTGTTTTCCGTCGGGGTAACGTTACATTGTTCATGCCGGAACTTTTCCGGCTGCCTTCTTGCAAGTCCTGAACGCCTTTGCTATCATAAAAGCAAAAAGAGGTCCAAATGTTTCAACTGAGCACGCAAGGAGATGCCCATGCCCATTCAGGAGGAAATTGACAGGATATCAGGGGAAAAAACCGAATACTGGATCTATGAGGACCTGGTGGGGGGGGATTGATTCCTTGCAATCCGGCTGAAAAAAACAATCCCCAGGGGGCGATCCTCCAAATCGTTTTCTGGGGATTGCTGTTTCAGGGAGAGGGTTTTAGCGGTTGAGCGCCTGATGCAGGGCTGATTCCGGGATGAAGGCAATGGTCCGGGCCCCGTTGCTTTTTTCCACGTGAAATTCGCCGAGTCCTTCCAGATGCACGATGTTGCCGTTGTCCAACCCGGTTGCGATGACCGCCTTCATGGCATCAAACACGAGATAGGCCTCTTCCTCATTGTCAAATTTGTCAGGAAATGCGTTTTTCAGGCTCCTGATCAGGGTCTTGGTGAAGCCCTCAGGCTGCATATGCACCCGCTCACGGGCTGCATCCATGTCAGGGAAGTACAAAGCGAAATCTTCGTCGGTACAGGCCAGGCACACTCCGGGATAATCCATGTTTGGCATAAGCCGCCTCCTTTGTGTTGTGTTCTGAGCAGTTTCTTGCCTCTTTACAGTGTGTTTTCCGGTATTATTCTCTCAGCAACAAGTGTGCCAAGCCCGGGACAGGGAGGCCGAGACCGGCTTGAATCCTGCGGCAGACTGCTGTACAGTCTGAGACCGGTCCCTGGTCTGAGCCGGTAGAGCCGGTCCAGGCACCCCAGGCGAGGTAACGGTAACGTTTTTCAACAGAGAGACACATCAGAAAGGAGCAAGACGATGATACTGTATGAATATGTATGCAAACAGTGCCGGAAGGTGTTTGAAGAACTGGTCCGTGATGAATCGGAAGCCGTCAGCTGCCCGCATTGCAGCAGTCATGACGTGGAGCGGGTGCTCTCCGCGGTCAAGAGCCAATCCGATGGCCAGGCAGCCGGTTCAAGCTGTGCGCCGTCCTCCGGTTTTTCCTGAGCAGCCTGAGGCGTTCCAGGTCTTGGAACAACACAGGTTCGAGGGGATAGCGAAGAGTATTTCAAGTGTCTTGCCCGTGAACAGCCAAACTGGAGTGATGCCATGAAAGACGCGTATGATCTTGTGATTATCGGCGGCGGCCCGGCCGGGCTCACCGCAGCCATTTATGCCGGTCGGGCCCGGATGGATGCCCTGCTCATCGAAATGATTTCTCCCGGAGGACAGGTCCTGACCACGGACTGGATCGAGAATTACCCCGGCTTCCCTGAAGGCGTCAGCGGCGGGGAGCTCGTTATGAAAATGAATGAGCAGATGGAGCGCTTCGGCATTGATGTGGAGTCAGCCGAAGTGTCCCAGGTGGATTTTTCCGAAGAGTCGCACCGCATCACCCTTGAAGACCGGAGCATTGCCTGCCGGAGCATGATCATCGCCACAGGCTCC
Organism: uncultured Desulfohalobiaceae bacterium; assembly: GCA_964621385.1. Lineage (GTDB taxonomy): Bacteria > Desulfobacterota > Desulfovibrionia > Desulfovibrionales > Desulfothermaceae > JAABTT01. The sequence continues at coordinate 21,742 of CAZUMF010000009.1, read as the reverse complement.
TCCCCGAATAAACTCAAGGTTCCCGGAGAGGATACGTTTTACGGCAAGGGGGTGTCCACCTGTGCCACCTGTGATGCCGCCTTTTACCGGGACAAAGTGGTGGCGGCGGTCGGAGGCGGGGATACAGCGGTGCAGGAAGCCCTGTTTCTGACCAAATTCGTGGAAAAGGTCTATTTGATCCACAGACGTGATGAGCTGCGGGCGACCAAGATCCTTCAGGAACGGGTCCTGGCCAACGAGAAGATCGAACTCGTCTGGGACAGTGTGGTCACGGAGATCGGGGGCAGCGGTATGACCGTGGATCAGGTGACGGTCAAGAATGTCAAAACCGGAGCGACCCGGAGCCTGGCGGTGGACGGCTGCTTTGTCTGGGTGGGCACCAAGCCCAACGCCCAGTTCCTTGGGAACGGACTCAAGGCGGATGACTGGGGCTTTATCCAGACGGACCAGCACATGGAGACCTCGGTTCCCGGGGTGTATGCCGTGGGGGATGTGCGGGCCACCCCGCTGCGGCAGATCGTAACCGCGGTCGGCGATGCGGCCATTGCCGTGCACACGGCCGAGGCGTATCTCCAAAAATAATTCGCATGCAGACCCATGGGTCTGCATGCGAATTATTTTTTCACCGCATCGGCTTTGCCGGTTCATGGCTTTGGGAAATGCATGCGCTGCACAAAGAGATCCATGAAGTCGCTGCGCTCGGCTATGGACACATGGGTCACGGTCTGCATCTTTTCTTCAAGAAAACGCCGGTAGGAGGTGTCCACCAAGAGCCAGGCGCATCCGCTTCGGCTTGTATTCCCGGCAAAAACGACTTTGCCCCCGGTGCCCGGGGGGAGCATGCCAATGGCTTCCAGATTTTCCGGGTTGAGGGAAAAACCGAACCCCCCGGCAATGACGATCCGGTCCAAGGCGCCTGATTCGCTTCCGGCTTCCTGCAGAATCCCTTCCATGGCGGCCCGCACCGCTGCTTTGGCCAGCTGCACCTGCCTGACATCCCGCTGGGTCAGGTAGACCCCGTCCTCCAGCCTGAACGCAGGCTGATCACAGAGAAATTCAATACGGTCCCGGACGGCTTCCGGCAATTGCCCGGTTTCTTCCGGATGGAGCATCCGGCCGCTCACATCGATGACTCCAAGCTGGAGCAGGACTGCGATCAGATCCATGAGGCCGCTGCCGCAAATGCCTTTGATGGGAACCTTGCCCACGGTTTCCAGACTGAGATCCCTGCCGTCCGTGCTCACGGTTTCCACGGCCCCGAACGAGGCCCGCATGCCGCTGGAGAGCCTGGCCCCTTCAAAAGCCGGTCCGGCGGCCGTGGAGGTCATGAGCCGCCTGCCCCACAAATTCAGGGCCATCTCCCCGTTGGTGCCGATGTCCATGAACAAAAGGGTCTGCTGATCATCGAAAAACCCTTCGCTCATCAACAGACCGGCGCTGATGTCCGTTCCCACAAAGGCATGGACAATGGGCGGCACATAGACCCGGGCCGCCGGATTGATCCGCAGGCCGAACCGGAAGGCCGGATAGCTTGCAGCCCCTTGAATGCCCACGGTGAAGGGAACCCGGCCCAAAGGGGCCGGATCGATTGCCGCAGCGAGCTGCAACATGGTGGTGTTGCCTCCCACCACGACATCCAGGATTTCCCCTGCATCAGACTGCGAGTCCAGGCAGACTTGTTCGATAAGTTCGTTCAGTCCGTCTCTGACAATACGGGACAGGGCGGACAGGCCTTCTTCAGTGGAGGCGTGCTGGATGCGGGTCATGATGTCGTGTCCGAATTTGACCTGTGGATTCAAGCTGGACGAGGTGGCCAGTTCCTCTCCTGACTGCAGGGAGAGCAGGGAAACCACTATACTCGTGGTGCCCAGATCGATGGCCAGGCCTTTGGGGGTGAACCCGTCTTTCCAGGTCTCCAGGGGGACGATGGTCTCCTGGTCCTGATAGGAAAACCAGTACTTTCCCTTGGCTTTTCGCAGGCCCACCGCCGGGACCACCCTGGACCAGGACAGACGTTCCCCCACCAGAATCCGCTGGGCCTGCCGGAGGCGTTTGGCGTCCAGGCTGAAGTCTACGGGCAGCGCAATGCGCAAATCCTGCTCGGGAACAAGGAGGCAGGCCAGACGGAGCCCGTTGGCGGCCTGCTTGGGTGTGATATTGTCGTGCTCGGTCTCCGGCACATCCTGCCCGTTTTTGACCCAGACTCCGCATTTTCCGCAGATGCCTTTTCCGTCGCAGGGGCTTTCGATGAAAATGCCTTCCCGCTGCAGAATGTCCCGGACCGTTTCCCCTTTTTCAAATGGAATGCTCACATCCAGGGGGTCGACATACAGTTTCGGCATACGTTCTCTCGCAATTCAGCCCTGCCCTTGGCAAAGCTGAAAAAAATATCTCTATGAGACACACAAAAAGGCAGTGTCTGCACACAAACACACCTGGCGAGCCTTCTGCAAAATTCGGACCTCTCTGCCTGGCGGTCTGCCCAAAAGGCAGCGGACAGTCCGGGCAGCTTTGCCTTCAGGCACCCGATTGCTGAGCGTCTTTCACCTGTCCTGTTCCGGAGACCACCCGGAACAGCAGACTTGATTGCGTCCGGTTTGTTTGGCCTGGTAAAGGACTCGATCCGCGGCGCGGATGAATGACTCCATTGTGTGCGAAGGGTCGAGGACCGCGAGGCCCATTGAAAGCGTGATGGAGAGGTGCTCAGCCGTATCCGGGGCGCAAAGGGTTTGCGCGGCGATGGCCCGCCGCACCCGGTCGGCCGCTTTATAGGCCAGATCACCGGCAGCGTTGGGAAGCAGAACCGTGAATTCTTCCCCGCCGTAACGGACCACGGAATCCTCGGGACGAAACAACGCCTTGAGCAGTCTGCCGACTTCAAACAGGACAAAGTCGCCGGCCTGATGCCCATGCGTATCATTGAATTGTTTAAAAAAATCAATGTCGATCATGACCAGGGACAATGGTTCCCGGTTCAAAAGGCTTCGCTTCATCTGCCGGGGCAGCATGTCGTTCAGCCAGCGTCTGTTATACAGTCCGGTCAAACCGTCGATAACGGCGTGCTGCCGAAATTGCTCTTTCAGCCGGGTGACACGACGGATGTTGTCTGTATTGTTTCGGAGCCGCTGCGACTGCATGGCCAGGAGATTGATGGCAAACTCATGGGAGGCGTAGACCAATGACCAGTAAACGTCAGTCTTGAGCGTGAGCACCCGGCTCGGGACGTCGGAAATCACACATGAAGAGCGGAGCAGATTGTCCATGACCCCGATCTCCCCAACCATTTGCCCAGGCTCCAGGATGTTCAGCGGATCGCTGTGGACGTCCTTCAAGTGAACCCGCAGCCGTCCGGACAGCAGGATATAGACGCAGGTGCTCGGCTCCCCCGCGGCAATCAGGGTCTCCTCCGGTGCAAGCGACTGGACAGGACAGGATTTGAGTAGGCCATAGACCTGTTCAAGGTCTACGCCCTGAAGCACATCAATGCTGCGCAGATCATCAAGCTCGACGTCCTGCTGCGTAAAACACTCTTCGGCCATAGCTTTTCTCCTTTCCCGGCTGGAAGCCGCGCTCCTATGGTCGGGGTCGGCGTTACGCAGGCTGCGCCAGTGAACAGTGGTAACGTTCTGTGAACGCATTTGCCGGACACCATCCCGATTGCCCTGTCGGGCTGCATCAGATGTAGCCGGGGTTTGCGCCGAAGGTCAATGAGTTTTTTTGGCACGGATAATGCAAAAGGGCTGGAGCAAGTGTGGGTTATGAATTGAACAAGGAGGTTCTTCTATGGAGACTGTGCATACTGTCAGGACTTTGGACGAAATCGCAGGCCAGGGGGTGAGTCTTGTTGATTTTGGCGCTCCCTGGTGTGGACCGTGCAAGGCCCAGGAACCGGTGATCCACAAGCTTGCCGAAAAATTCAAGGGCCTGGCGGAGGTCAAAGAGGTGGATATTGATCAAAATCGGGATTTGGCCATGAGCCTCGGTATTCAAAGTGTACCGACCTTGATTCTTTTCAAGGACGGGCAGGAAATGCAGCGGCTCATTGGACTGCAGAATGAAGCAAAATTGACTCAGGTTATCAATGCGGTTCTGACTTGAGGAAACAGGAAAGGAGCAGCTGATGGACGACTATGATTTTTCCGACCTGGCCGTTGTATCCTGCGGAACCATGAGTCTGGAGGTCAATCATCTCAAGGCAGAAGGGTTTCTCAATACGGAGACGATTCTGTTCACCACGCCTGGATTGCACGAAGATGTCCAGGAGTTGGAGCGCCAACTCGTGAAGACTATCAGGCGGGCCAAAGAGCAAAAAGACAAAGTCCTGGTGGTCTACGGCGGCAAGTTTTGCTACATCAACGCCCAGGAACCCACCCGGACCATGCAGACCATCATTGAAGAGCAGGGACCAGGGGTGCGCCGCATACAGGCCACCCACTGCATGGACATGATTGCCGGGGAAGACGAGCGCCAGGCCATTGCCCAAGAAATGGCCGGAGGAGAAAAGGTCTGGTGGATGACCCCGGGCTGGATCAAATTCCGGCATCAGGTTTTCAAGGGCTGGGACAAGGGTCTGGCCAATGAAAATTTCCCAAGACATGGCGGCGGGGCTATTGTTTTGGACGGGATCGGGTATGTGGAACAGTACATGGCGGAGAAGCCGGAAGCATTTCTCGAATATTCGGACTGGATGGGCATTCCCATTCAGCCCTGTCCGGTCGGTCTGGATCGCTTCAAATATCTGCTCACGGAAGGGGCGGCCCGTGTGAACAGGGGCGGATGAGGCCCTGAGCGCTCGTCCAGCCCAACCTCAGATCCTGTGGGTTCAACGCGAGATGCTGTGCTGCCGCATCTTGCGCCAGAGGGTGGTGCGGCTCATCCCCAGATCTTGGGCGGTTTGCTGCATCTGCCAGTTGTGGCTTTGCAGGGCATGCACCAGAGCGCGCCGCTCGGCTGTCTGGAGTGTGTTTTCTTCCACCGGCTTGTGGCTGTTGAGTAAGGGTACGTCCTCTTGGGTGTTCAACAGATACGGGGGCAGGTCTTTTTTTCGAATGCAGTCGATGCTCAGCATGACCACGTATTCGATGATGTTTTTCAATTCACGGACATTGCCCGGATAGTCATACTGCATGAGGGTGCGCTTCACGTCCAGACTCATTTCAGGGATGGGCCTGTTGTTCATGGCGGCCGAGCGGTCCAGGAAATAATCGATCAAAAGCGGGATGTCGCCGAGACGCTCCCGCAGCGGCGGGATTTCGAATTCAAACATCTTCAACCGGTAGTAAAGATCCTTGCGGAAGCGCTGCTCCTTGACCATGGTCTTCAGATCCCGGTTGGTGATGGCGATGATGCGCACATCGACCTGTTCTACAGTGGTGGCCCCCAGAGGATAAAATTCCTTGTCCTCCAAAACCTGCAGCAGTTTGGCCTGCATATCCGGATTCAATTCCCCGATTTCATCGAGCATGATGCTCCCGTGACGGGCCAGCTGGAATTTTCCCGGCTTGTCCTGTCTGGCATCGGTAAAGGCCCCTTTTTTATAGCCAAAGAGCTCGGATTCCAGCATCGAGCCGGGGATAGCCGCACAATTCACCTTGATAAAGGGGCCTTTGGCCCTGCTGCTGACATTGTGCACCGCCCGGGCCATGATTTCCTTGCCAACCCCGGTTTCCCCCAGAATGAGCACCGGCTGGGCCGAGTCAGCGATCAGCCTGACCCGGTCCATGATTGTGTGTACGTGCGGGTCCTGACTGATCAGATCTTCAAAGGTATAGGATTCCCGGACCCGTTTCTCCAGGGTCTCCCTGACGGTGTCGTCATGAAAGGATTCAACCCCCCCCAGAATGCCCCCGTTGTTGTCGTGCAGGACCGCGGCGGTGATGGCCACCGGGATTTCCTTGCCGAAGCGGTTGGTCATCTTCAAGCGCTGGTTGATGACCTTGGAATCCTGGGCCATGGCTTTTTTCAGATTGCAGTTTCCTGAGCATTGATTGGTCCGAAAGATTTCCCAGCATTTCCTGCCCACGGCCTCCTGCTTGGTGTAGCCGGTGAGATGCTCGGCCTGGAGATTGAAATAAATGATGTCCAGTTCCTGGTTCACGGCAAAGACCCCGCAGGCCAGATTGTCCAAGAGCCATTCAAAAGAGTGGGTTTTTCGAAAATCCAGACTCATCAGGCCGCCTCTCTGTCTCTCTTGCATCCCTGCCGCCGGCAAAGCTGAAAGAGATCCTTCTGAGATGATTGAGAAAAGGTGACATCCACCGTGCCCTGCTCTCACAATCCGCACCTGCCGGTGTGAGCAGCAAAACAGCTTCCGGTTTCACCCTACGTGGTTCCCGTAGAATCAGCTGCAATGTCGTGGAAGCACTTTTGAATTCAGTCTTATCAAAGATCCTTCCAAATGAAAAGAGGGTGTTTCAATGACCCTGACCTGTTCAACAGACCGTTGCAAATTTGAATCAATCCCGGGGCACGGCTTTGGGATTAGTGCGAGACTTCTAAGAAAAAAACACGCGATATCGATGTATTATTTGTTCGCGTCTGGAAAAGGATTCTTGGCATGCAACTTGAAACAGACGGGCAAACGCCTGGAAGAGCACAGGGCGCTGGTGCGATGATGGGATTACTGCGCAAGGGGATGTTCGTGGGTATCGGGCTGCTGCTCCTGATGCCTCAAGCGAAAACGGCAAAAGGATATGCCATGCCTACTCAGAATGCGTGCCGACTGTCTGTTGTGTACAATAATGTGCCTTTGAAAGCCGGCCTGCAGACCGCCTGGGGCTTTGCCTGTCTTGTCGAACTCCCGGACAGGACCGTGTTGTTTGATACAGGCGGCAATGGATCAGTTCTCCTGTCCAATATGAAGGCCATGGGGTTTAGTCCTGAAGAGGTCGATGCTGTGGTGCTTTCCCACCTGCATGGCGACCATCCCAATGTCGCAGCAATGGCTGAGCAGGCCCGTGACGTCATGGGCAAAGACATTGAGCTGCTCCTGGGCGGTTTCCACCTTGGCGGGAGCAGCCAGTCGGAAATCCAGTCGGTATGCACTCGCCTGCAGGCCTTGGGCGTGCAAAAGATCGCTCCGAGCCATTGCACCGGCGAGCAGGCGATCCGGGTGTTCCGCCAGAAATGGGGCAAGGATTTCATCCAGGGCGGGCTGGGGGCGCGCCTGGAAATGCCCCAGGATGTTTCACCGGATTGAAACATTTCAGCAAAATGTTTCAAGAATAAAACATCTCCAGGGCCTGAAACCGTTGCGCAAGGAGCAAGGCCGGGAGCATTATTTTTCAGTATCTTAAAATATATGAGATTTTTTTGCCACTTCGACAAAAAAATCCTCTGGCCTGAAATTTGTATACCTGTTTTTGTGAAAAAAAGAACAAGCTACGGGCAGCGTGTCCATGGAGGGTGCCATGGAGGTGCTTGATTACTGCAGGAATGTGGAAAATGAGTTGACCGCCTGGAAGGCGAAGCTGTTTGACGCCACCAGCCGGATTGAAAAACTTCCCGTGAATTCCAGGAGACAGGCCCTGCCCAGGCTTGGCGAATTGAAGATTATCGTGGCCCTTCTGGAGGACAAGGTCAGCATGCTCAATGCCAGGCGTCCGCTGGAATGGGCTGATCTTCGAGAGGACATTGAAGAGAAGATGAATTGTCTGCGCGAGAGTTATCGTGAATTGATGGATTAGCAAAAGCCATTGGCAACGCTTGACGCAAAGGAGCAGATGATGATCACACGCCGTCAATTTTTCAAGGTCGGGGGATCCGCTGCCGCCGCCTGTGCTCTGACCGGCACCAACGCGTCCGCCTGGGAGTCCAAGGCCAGGCCGAATGCCTGTGCCAGTCTGGTGGATCTGACCCGCTGCATCGGCTGCAGGCTGTGCGAAGAGGCCTGCAACGAATCCAACAAGCTTCCGCCCCCGGACATTCCATTCCACGATAGCAGCCCTTTGGAGGCAAAGCGTCGCCCCGGCCCGGATGCCTACACTGTTGTGAACCGCTATTTCCCGCGTCAGGAACCGGAGGAGGGCAGCTCGCAGCCAACCTTTGTCAAGATCCAGTGCATGCACTGTCAGGATCCGGCCTGCGTCTCCGCCTGCATGACCGGGGCCATGCACAAGGCCGACAACGGGGCCGTGGTCTATGATCCTGGAAAATGTCTGGGCTGTCGCTACTGCATGGTGGCCTGCCCCTTTGAAATCCCGGCCTATGAATACGACGATCCGCTCATGGCCCGGGTCATGAAATGCCAATTCTGTTTTGAGCGGATCTGTGAGGAAGGAGGGGTGCCGGCCTGCGCCAGGGCCTGCCCGGTGGAAGCCATCCGTTTCGGGTCCAGGCAGGACCTGCTCCAGGAGGCGAAAAACCGCATCGACCGGCGACCGGAACGCTATATCCCGCATGTATTCGGCGAGTCCGAAGCCGGAGGCACCAACTGGATGTATATTTCCGGGGTCCCCTTTGAAGAGCTCGGTTTTCCCAAGGTCCCCCAGCGCCCTCTGCCCAAGCTGACCGAATCCATTCAGCACGGCCTGTTCCAGTACCTCTGGTCACCGATTGTCCTGTTCGGCGTGCTGGGCGGGGTCATGTACATGAACAAGCATAAGGAGTCTGAAGACAAGGATGGCCAAACCCGGACCGGAAAGGAGGAGCTATGAGTCAGTCATTTCGGCCCATGCACAGACGCTTTTGGACCCCGGGGGTTCTGATCATGGCCGCCTTTATGCTCGCCGGAGCAGCGGCGGTGGTGGCCAGGTACAGCGGCGGACTCGGGTATGTGACCAATCTGGATCAAACCCATCCCTGGGGCCTGTGGATCGGCATTGATGTGGTAACCGGCGTGGCCCTGGCGGCCGGCGGCTTCACCACGGCGGCCCTGGCCCATATTTTCGGCCGGCGCTTCTATGAATCCATCACCCGGCCCGCCCTGCTCACCGCAGTCCTGGGGTATACTTTTGTCGGGGTGGGCCTGTTCTTTGACATCGGCCGGAGCTGGGCTTTCTGGAAACCCTTATTTTTCCAGAATCATCAATCGGCCCTGTTTGAAGTGGCCATGTGCGTATTCTGTTACACCGTGGTCCTGTATATCGAAATCCTGCCCATTGTCTGCGAAGGCTTCAAGGAGCGCTTCCCCTTCCTGCAGACCCTGCACCGGCAGCTGGACCGGGTGATCTGGGTTTTCATCATTCTGGGCGTGGTCCTGTCCTGCATGCACCAATCCAGCCTGGGGACCCTGATGCTCGTCGCCCCGACCAAGGTGCATCCCCTGTGGTACACGCCGGTATTGCCGCTTTTGTTCCTGCTTTCGGCCATTGCCGTGGGCTACCCCATGGTGGTGGTGGAGTCGGGCCTGATCAACGCCTCCCTGAAACAGAAGCCGGAAACCCACATCCTGGCCCCCCTGGTCAGGATTGCCGTGGTGGTTCTGGGAGTATACCTGGGAATCAAGATTGCGGATATGTTCATTCGGGGCACCCAGGTGCACCTCTTCACCGGCACCGCGCAAAGCAACGCCTTTCTCCTGGAAATGCTCCTGGGGGTCATCCTGCCCTTTGTCCTGCTCTGCTTCCGGAGGGTCAGGCGCTCGCCCCGCTGGCTGTTCATCGCCTCCCTGGCCATTGTCCTGGGGGTGATTCTGAACCGGGTCAATGTCTTTCTCATCGGCTATATGCCGCAGAGTGCGGCAAAGCCATACTGGCCGGCGGCCGGGGAATTCGCTCTGACCCTGGGCTGTGCCGCCGCCTTGATGTTTGTGTATCGTCTGGCCGTGAACTATCTGCCGATTTTGCCGAGTGCCGAAGAGGAGGCGGTCTGACAAGATGCGGCTGCAAAAAATCCTTTTGCAGCCGCCAGAGGTCAGTAGTCAGAGGTCAGAGGTCAGTAAATCCAGACGATTATAAGAATATTGAGTATCTCGAATCGTTTGTTTTCGACTTTTTGCAGGTACGTCTGACAATGAGGAGGGCGTAATGCAAAGCCGTCTCCGTTCGCAACCCAAAGGCTCCAGGACTACTTCCAATTTCTATGACAAGGACTTCAACTGCTTCGGAGCAACACATTTTCTTGTTTTTTATAACAAAAATGAATTGATACGTCACGAAAAGGTCCGTCAGTTTGGAAACAGGACCTGAAGCCGGGATGCTTCAGTCCGGTCGCAACTGGAAACACAGGAGGTGAACGAGTATGCCGAGTTATGTTGATTTTGAAAAGTGTGACGGGTGCAAGGGCGGTGAAAAAACCGCCTGCATGTATGTGTGTCCAAACGATTTAATGGTCCTGGATGAAGAGGCCATGAAGGCCTACAACCAGGAGCCGAGTGCCTGCTGGGAATGCTATTCCTGCGTCAAGATCTGCCCCCAGGGCGCGATGTCGGTCCGGCCCTATGCCGACTTCGCTCCATTGGGCGGCACGAGCATCCCGCTGTTGAGTGCTGAAGACGTGATGTGGACCGTTCAGTTCAGGGACGGCTCCATCAAGCGCTTCAAGTTTCCCAATAGGACAACGCCGGAAGGCAGCATTGATCCCTTTCAGGGACATCCGGGGCCGCAGGATATTGAGGACGAGCGACAGTACAGCGAGACCGAACTCCTCGTGCCGGAAAAGACCATCAGACAACTCGTGGAACAGGAAGAAATGGATCATACCTATGTCTGGCAGAACCCCAATGTTCAGGCTGAATGAACACACGGGCGAGCAGGGAGGAGAGAACGATGCCACAAGTGCCGACAAAAGCAAAACGGAAAGGATTGGAGCTGGCAGAACCCAAAATCATGGAACGGGAGACAGAATGTCTCATCGTTGGCGGCGGGGCGGCCGGGTGCGGATCAGCCGTGGAGGCCGTGGCCTGGGCCGACAAGCACGGGGTGGATGTCCTGCTGGTGGAAAAAGCCGCTCTGGAGCGTTCCGGGGCTCTGGCTCAGGGGCTTTCGGCCATCAACACCTATATCGGTTTGAAACAGGGACACAACACGGTGGATGACTACACCCGCATGGTGCACATGGATCTCATGCATCTGACCCGGGACGACCTGGTCTTTGATGTGGGCCGCCATGTGGACGACTCCGTGCATCTGTTCGAGGAATGGGGCCTGCCCATCTGGGTGAAGCAGGAGGGCAAAAACCTGGACGGGGCCAGGGCCAAGCAGGAAGGCCTCCAGATCCGGAACGGGGCCGAACCGGTGCGCACCGGTTCCTGGCAGTGCATGATCAATGGGGAGTCCTACAAGCGGATCATGGCCGAGGCCGCCAAGAACGCTTTGGGCGAAGATCGGTATCTGGAGCGGATCTTCATCTGCAAGATCCTCATGGACGCCAATGAGCCCAACCGGGTGGCCGGGGTGGCCGGCATCAACGTCCGGGAGAACGAAGTGCTCATCATCAAGGCCAATGCCATAGTCTTTGCCTCGGGTGGCTGCGTGAATGTCTACCGGACCCGGTCCCAGGGTGAAGGGGAAGGCCGGGCCTGGTATCCGGTCTGGAACGCCGGGACCACCTACGCCCTGGCCGTGCAGGCCGGCGCCGAAACCACCATGATGGAGAACCGTTTCGTTCCCACCCGTTTCAAAGACGGGTACGGACCGGTGGGGGCCTGGTTCCTGCTGTTCAAGGCCAAGGCCACCAACGGCCAGGGCGAGGTCTATCTGGACAAGAACATCAAGATGATCGAGCCCTATGAAAAGCGGGGCTACGCCATGGGCAAAGTCATGCCCACCTGCCTGCGCAACCATATGATGATCCGGGAAATGCGCAACGGCAACGGGCCGATCTTTATGGATACTCCCACGGCTTTGGAGAATCTGGGCAAAACCATGAACGAGAAGGAGCGCAAGCACCTGGAGGCGGAAGCCTGGGAGGACTTTCTGGATATGACCGTGTCCCAGGCCAATGTCTGGGCCGCGAACAATATCAAGCCGGAAACGAGCCGCTCGGAGATCATGCCCACCGAACCCTATCTCCTGGGATCGCATTCCGGTTGCTGCGGTCTGTGGGTTTCCGGGCCGGACGAGGACTGGGTCCCGGAGGAGTATAAGATCAGAGGGGACAACAACAAGGTCTACAACCGGATGACCACGGTGAACGGGCTCTTCACCTGCGGGGACGGGGTGGGGGCTTCGGGGCACAAGTATTCCTCGGGCTCCTTTGCGGAAGGCCGCATAGCCGCCAAATCCGCGGTTCGCTGGTGTTTGGATCACAAAGATTTCCAGCCCGCCTTCAAGCAGTCCAGCGAGGACATCAAGAAGGAACTCTATGCACCCTGGTATTTGTTTCAGGAATACGGCGGCGTGTCCACGGATCCGGAAGTCAATCCCCATTACATCACCCCGGCCAATTTCATGAAGCGGATCATGAAGGTCTCGGATGAATACGGAGGCGGCACGTCCACCTATTATACCACCAACAAGGAAAGCCTGCAGGAGGGGATCCGCTATATGGATCTCCTGGAACAGGACTCCCGGAAGCTGGCCGCCCGGGACATCCACGAGCTCATGCGTTGCTGGGAGCAGCACAATCGCTTGTGGACCGTGCGCATGCACATGCTGAACATCCTCTTCCGGGAGGAGACCCGGTATCCCGGGTTTTATTATCGAAGCGACTTCATGGGAATCGACGACACCAAATGGCGGGTCTTCACCAACGGCAAATACGATGTGCAGACCGGGAAGCTGACCATGTTCAAGCGGCCACTCATAAAAATCATCCCGGACAAGAGCCTGGAGTTTTTCTCGGCCCTGGGGACCTGAGGGTTTTCGAGAAAACGATCAAAAAGCTGGATGGGAACAGGCTCTGTCTGAGATGATTCATAATTACAATCTCCAGCACAAGGAACTCTTCCATGATACTGCACAATGAAAACCAGTATGAACTGGAGGATGGAGAGTTCGAACAAGAGGAAAATATCAGCCATCCTCTGGATCTTGTCGATGTGTCCTTTTCCGAACGAGCTCGGATGACCATTCGGGAAGCCGTGGAAAAGATTGCGGAATACTGCCGCATCCCCTCGGCCGTCCTCTCCGAAAAACTGGACCAGAAGCTGTTCTGGCTTGAACCGTCAGGCATCCTGGTCATCAGCATCGAAGTCCCGGAGGTGGAGGCGGACATGTTCATTGAAATCCCGCCGGGTCACTGGTGGGTGAAACAGGAAGGCGCACAGGCCTGACCCGGAACACTCTGGTTCACAGGGACCGGCTTTGAAAAAGAGACACGCCAAAGCGCTCGCGGACGCCGCCCGGGACCCACTCTGGTTCCCGGGCGGCGGAGCAAGGAGGAAAGAAGCCAGTATGAAATTGCCGTTACTTCGACGAAAAAAGGCGTTCTTGGCAGGATTCCTGCTGCTGGGAGCGATCTGCCTTGGCCTTTTTCAGGTCTGGCCGGGACCGGACCGCTCGCAGGCCGCACAGGCCCGGACTGAAAAAAACCGGACGGACCGGTATCCGAAGCCCGAAGGGTGGACAGCTGTGGATCAAGCCAGGGCCGCCGCCCGCGGGGCTGAGACCGCGGACTTCGTCCTGGAGGTCAAAGAGGAATCCCTGACCCTGCGCAAGCACCGGCTGTGCAGGCAGGGACTGGGTCCGGAGGACATAGAACAGGATTTCATGCTCCTGAACAGTCCGTATGTGAATACAGCGGATGATGCCTATGGGCCGGTGCGCTTCATGCACACCAATCACGCCGCGAATCTGACCACAAACTGCGCCGCCTGCCACCATTTCCGGCCTGCAGATCCCGCGGCCGATGAGATTGTCCGCTGCGCCGCCTGCCACCAGGAGCCCTATACCCAGCCGGACAAGACGCGGGTGGGTCTCAAGGCCGCCTATCACCTCCAGTGTCTGGGCTGTCACCGCCAGAAAGAGCAGGGACCGGTGGACTGCAGCGGCTGTCACCAAAAAAAGCCGGCGGATCATCAGGACTTGGTTTCCCTGCCGGCTGATCCGGGGTATCAGGAGGTCACGGCCAACTGCCTCAGCTGCCACGCGGAGGAATGCGCTGAAATGCTCCGCAGCGCGCACTGGCGCTGGAGCGGGCCCTCACGCCATATTGTCGGCCATGAACAGGAGGTCTGCCTGGGCAAAGGAGGCAGGGCCATCAACAACTTCTGGATATCCACCATCAGCAACGAGGCTCGTTGCACGCAATGTCATGCCGGGTATGGCTGGACCGATGATTCCTTTGATTTTTCCGAGATGAACAATATGGATTGCCTGGTCTGCCACGACACCACGGGCACGTATGTCAAAGGCATGAAGAACGGCGGCCTGCCGGCTCCGGAGGTGGATCTGAAATATGTGGCGGAAAACGTGGGGTATACCAGCCGCAATACCTGCGGCAACTGCCATTTTTACGGCGGCGGCGGGGACGCGGTGAAGAATCCGACCATGAACAGCTGCCTGCGCTATCCCAACCGGATGTGCGATGTGCACATGGGCGGCTACGACTTCTCCTGCACCGAATGCCACCGGACCGAGAATCATAAGATCAGCGGGGGCAGCACTTCCTGCCCGGTCATCGAGGCGGAGCTGTCCTGTGCAGGCTGTCATACAGAGACGCCGCACTATGAGAACGATCTCCTGGACAGCCATTTGAATGAGCATTGCCGGCATATCGCCTGCAATACCTGCCACTCCCCCCTGTATGCCAAGAAACAGCCCACGAAGGTCTGGTGGGACTGGTCCAAGGCCGGGGATAAAGAACGCAAAGCCAAGAAAGACCGCTACGGCAAGGCCGACTACCACTGGAAAAAAGGGGAACAGCGCTTCGAGATGGCGGCCAGGCCGAGCTATGTCTGGTCCAACGGGAACATGAAGCGCTATCTGATCGGCGATCCCATTAAAATGGACGATGGCGTGCTCAAGCTGAACGAGCCATTGGGCTGTCAAAAGGACCCCAATTCCAAAATCACCCCCTTTCAAATCATGGGCGGGATCCAGCCGGCTGACGCAGAGAACAACTATCTCATTGTCCCGCACCTCTTCCCCTGGGACACAAACGATACCAGCGCCTTCTGGAAAGGACTGGACTGGGAGCAGGCCTTTGAAAAAGGCATGCAGGCCGCCGGACTGCCCTACAGCGGGTCCTGTGAGTGGATACGCACCGATCTCTATCGCGGGGTTCAGCATGAAGTCATGCCCAAAGAGCAGGCTCTGTCCTGTGCACACTGTCATCAGTCTTTGCAGGGCGACATGACCTGCAATCGCTGCCATGCGGACTCCAGGCAGGCTGATTTCAAAGAGCTCGTCCGGCAGGGCATTAATTTTCAGGCCATGGCGGATAATGGCTGCGATGTCAAGGAGCTGGTGGGCATCACCGACTATGTCGAGTTTGAAAAACTGGGCTATGACGGGGATCCGATCCTGACCGGCGGCCGCTTCAAGCAGCTGCCCCTGGCCCTGGGTGCCGGCACAGAGTAAACACAGTCAGAATCACTGCCTGATCCCGGTCAAAGTTGAACAAGCCTCCTGTCTGACAGGAGGCTTGTTGTATTTTCAAAGGACGGCATGTGGAAGACGGAGCAGATTGAGCTCAATCTGAGGAATCAAAATATCTGTTGGAAAACCAGGTACGGTAAGCCTGAATCAGTTCGGCATTCTCTGAGTCTTCATCAGTTGCCGCAAGATCCACCAGGGGGAAATGGTATTGTCTGAACCTTGCCTTGCATGCAACCAGAACGCCGTAAAACTCGTCAACGGTTTCAATGCCATGAACTTTCAGCTTGTCACCCTGTTTGAATCGGCCCTTGCTCTGATGCTCATCCACGATGCTCTCAAATGGAAATTGAAGATGCTGGGTGAGATGCCTGCCCCAGGCCTGCATATGATCCCGATCATCATTGCCCTCAACAGCTTCGACAATTTCAAAAATCCGTTCGCCTTCCTCACCCATACCAAGCCAATGAAAGCGGGCATTAAGCATCTCTTCTATTTTTTTGACATCTTCTACAGAATCGCGGGGAGGAGCCTGTTCGACATCAGAGGAGAAGAGATAGATGCTTGCCCAATCCAAGCCATCAGTCGCACTCGATTTGATATAGCTCTCCGGCATGTCTTTCAGAGTCGCACTGTCCCAGGCTATTTCGAGTAATTTGTTTTTATTTTGATCTTTTTGTATGCCAACGATTCTTCCCTGCCAGCCACTGAGGTCAACGCTTGGATCATCAGGGCAGGAAACGCCCTTTTTCACTTTCACACTTTGGCCTTTTTGAAATTGCATGTTCCCTCCAGGAAATGACTCATTCATTCGTGATCTGGCTGAGCATAATCCAGTTTCATCGCGTCTGTCTTTCCTTTGTTCAAGAACTCGGATCACTCCAGTCTTCAATCAGCAGTCCGGGAACTCGACTGAACTCTTTGGTGTTATTGGTCACCAGAATGAGTCCAAGAGCGCGGGCCTGTCCGGCGATCAGCATATCATAGGGTCCTATGGGCCGTCCGGAACGATACAATGCAGCGCGAATCTGTCCAAAGTGATAGGCTGATTTGTCCTCAAAAGGCAGAATTTCAAGTCGTGATACCAGGGCCTCGATATCTGCCAGATTCTGTTCGATTTGCTGCGAATGTTCTGCACCAAAGACCAATTCGCCAAGAGTGATTGTTGAAATGGCCATTCGACCGTCATGTTCCTGAAAACGATGCTTGACCTGTTGAGGCCTGTTTTTCATCGTATAGATGACGATAGTGGTATCGAGCAGATATTTTAGCACTACAGCAGCTCCCGAATCTGTTCTTCGGGTTGCAACCGCTTTGACATGAAGTCATCAGAAACACCTGGCGAGGCAAACCACTCGTCCCAGGACTGCGCTGCCGGAAGGATGAGCCGTTTATTATTCAATTTTATGATAGTGACATCTTTCACGGATTCCGAAAGCGCGACCTCTTTGGGGAGTCGAACAGCCTGACTTCGATTGCTTTTGAATATTTTGGTTCTCACCTGGGTCATGGGCATCCTCCTGTTGAATGGGGTATAGTAACTTATCGGTTCATCGCTGTCATAAAAAACAAGAATGTGTTGCTCCGAAGCAGTTGAAGTCCCTGTCATAGAAATTGGAAATTTGAAATTGGAAATTTGATGAGCCGTAATTGCACACTCTGCTTTTCAGCATTCTTTTCTTGCCAATTTCACGCTGGCCGCGGCGGCTTGTCACGTCGTCGTAGCTGATAAGCGAAGACGGAAGCTCTCAAGCGAAGACGGAAGCTTCTGAGCGAAGCCGGGCAATTTCGAATTTCCAATTCGACGTAGTCCTGGAACCTTTGGGTTGCGGGCGGAGCCAACTTTGGCATTATATCAATACGAACTGGGATATGTCAAATGGATATACAAAGATTCATCCAGGGGGCTGTCCTGTTACCGGGCCTCAGTTTACCTGGGAGCCTGCGAACACCCGCATCATACATGCCCGTCACATTGCAACGGATGCCGATTGGAAGATTTCCGCTCTGAAATTCCCGCTGTCCCCTTTCCTTGTCATTTGGTTTGATTCACGATAGAAAACAAGTGATCATGTATCGCCAACTTCTTATTTCAGCCCTTTTTCTGCCTTTTTTGGGGATCCTCCTGAGCAGCTGCGCTCCCAAGCCCCCGCATCCCATGCAGGCCCCGGAAGCGGCAACAGCCGCTCTCGAGGGGAGCGGGGCAGCCTTTCAAGCCGGGCAGATCGTTGACACCCGGGCCGGGGAGCGCATTGCCTTTGCTGAGCTGATTCAACGGCTCCAGGCGCAGGAGCTGGTCTTTATCGGCGAGGTGCACACGAATGCCGAGCACCACCTCATTCAGGTTCAAATCCTGCAGACGCTTCTGGACAATGCCCCGGAGACCGCAGTGGGCATTGAATACCTACCCCATACCCTGCAGCCGGTCCTGGACCGGTTCATGTCCGGTCAGATCAATGAAACGGAATTTTTCAACCAGACTGACTGGTTGAAAAATTGGGGGTTTGATGCCCATCTCTATCGTCCGCTTTTTTATATGATCAGACGGGAGGCATCGGGATTGCTGGCCCTGAACGCCCCCAATGCCGTGATCAAGGCCGTGGCCCGAAAGGGTCTCCAGGGATTGACTTCAGGGCAGCGGAATCAACTCGCCGCGGACATTGCTTTGGACAATGCCGAGCATCGGGCCGTTCTGCAGGAGATTTTCAAGAACCACGCGCATTCACAGCTGCCCGATTTCGAATTGTTCTATCAGGCCCAGTGCGCCCGGGACGCGACCATGGCCGCGAACATCGCGGCTGACTGGAAGGCACAGGGCAGGAGGATGGTGGTCTTCTGCGGGAACGGGCATCTCGACAAGCGATTCGGCGTCCCAGGGCGGGTTCAGAGCCGGATCGCGGACGATTCGGCTGTGCTGCTCCTCAAGCCCCTGCAGGGCTCCATGCGCCTCGACCCGGCCGAGGCGGATTATGTCTGGCTGACAAGGGATGATATGTGATTTACGATTTACGATTTACGATTGAAGATTGAAGATTGTATATTGATCCAATTTTGGTTTTTGAAACAAAGCCTGATTGTCCTTTGATTTCAGCGACAGAATCCTGAAAAAGGTAACTTGGAGCAGTATAGGTTGCTGGATAGAAGAAAATCAAGACGTTGCCAGGGTTTGAGACTTTTGAGTTTTAGCGAGTGATTTGAAGTATTCATGATGGTGAAGAGTGTTCAAGGCCTACTGACTTCTCTGCTGCTTTTCCTGCTGCTTCCGGGAGCTCACGTCGCCGGTGCCGCAGAGAGTCCTGCCGGCCGTGAGGCGAACGGCCGGTCCGCGGCTGTGCAGCTGACCCCGGAAGAGCGGGCTTTTTTGAAAAAGCACCCGGTGTTTCGTGTGGGCAACGAAGACGACTGGCCGCCTTTTGATTTCAGTGAACACGGCAAACCCAGAGGATACGCCATCGAGCATCTCAAACGTCTGGGCCGGGAGTTGGGAATCTCATTCGAATTCGTCAATGGCTATACCTGGTCGGAACTGCTTGAACTCTTCAGGAACAAGAAGATCGATATCCTGCCGTCCTTGTGGATCTCTGAGTCCCGCAAGGAGTACATGCTCTTCACGGAGCCGTTTCTGGAGCTGCCCTACGTCCTGGTCACCCAGAAGACCAACACCGAGGTGCAGTCCTTTCAGGATCTGCAGGATAAAATCATTGCCGTGCCCAAGGGCTATAAGCAGGAGGAGGTGCTCCGGGATGAATACCCGGAGATCCGGCTCCATCTGGTGCAGAATCCCCTGGAAGGCTTGAAGGCGGTCAGTTTCGGGCGGGCGGATGCCTTTATCGGCTACCGGGGCGTGGTGGACCATGTGATTGCGTCCAACTTCTTGAGCGATCTGCAGGTCCTTGGTGAAGCGGGGGTACCGGAGCTTGGACCCCAGGGGCTGTATATCGCAGTCCGCCCGGAACTGCCTCTTTTGCGCAGCATCCTGCAAAAGGCCATGCAGCAAATCGAGGAGAGTGAAAAGGTTCAACTGGCCCAAAAATGGATCAACCTGGATCAGTCCGGATACCCGGCTTTGAGCCGGAAGGAACGGATGTTTTTAGAACAGCATCCCGTGCTCCGGGTGGATAATCTTCAGGACTGGCCCCCGTTTAATTTTTACGAAAACAACCGGGCCAGAGGATTCTGCATCGATTATACCCAATTGCTGGCCGAGAAGCTCGGCCTTGAGGTCGAGTTTGTCTCCGGTCCCACCTGGTCTGATTTTTTAGGCATGCTCCGGACAGGGGAGATCGATCTGCTCTGCGACGTGGTCAAGACCAGGCAGCGCGAATCATACATTGCCTTCACCAGACCCTATTTCAGGATTTTTTCGGGTATCGTGGTCAAGCGAGGCAGTGAGCGGTATGACTCGCTTGAGGATCTGGCCGGCAAGACGGTGGCGGTCCCGGAGAAGTTTTATTTCCAGGAGATTTTAGAAGAATACTACCCCGAGATCAACATTGCCCTGCAAAGCTCGATTCTGGACTGCCTGAAAGCGGTTTCCTCGGAAACGGTCGATGCAGCACTGTCTGAAAAACCAGTCTTTGATTACCTGATCAGGAAGCATTTCCTCACGGATCTCGCCAGCATCCCCATCATGGACAATATCCATTTTGGAAGCACGCCGGTGGCCCTGGGGGTGAGCAAGGACAAACCAATCCTGCGCGATATCCTGCAGAAGACCATGGACGTGGTGGCTGAGGATGAAGTGGCCCGCCTGCGTCAGCGCTGGCTCAATCCGGAGGATGTCCAGCATGAGCAGGGCCGGGTGATCCTGTCCCCGGCGCAGCGGAAATACTTTGCCGACCGCCGGCAGATCACGATGTGCGTCAAGCCCGACCGGATGCCTCTTGAAGGCATCACTGCAGAGGGCCGGCATGAAGGAATCGCGGCGGACATTATGCAAACCCTGGAAGCCAAGATCGGCGTTCCGTTTCAAGCGGTCAGCAGCCGGGGCTGGGAGAACACCAGGCAGTTGCTGGAAGAAGGGGTCTGCGACATTGTCTCCTGCACGCAAAAGACCACGGAAAAAAATACGTACCTCACGTTTTCCCAGCCTTATATCGATGCGGTGAACGTGATGGTCACCAGGAGCGAAGAGCCCTATATTTCCAGCCTGGATGCCCTGGCCGGAAAAAAAGTGGGCATTGGGGCGAGTAACTCCATCAAAGAGTATATCGAGAAGAGTTACCCGAATTTAATCATTGTTGCGGTTGAAGACCTGCACCAAGGCCTGCATTTTGTCTCTGACGGGAAGCTTGATGCCTTTCTCGGCGGCCTGCAGGCGGTGAGCTATTCAATCCACGACCTCGGGCTCTATGAGTTGAAGATCGCCGGGCAGACCCCCTACAAGGAATTTTTCCGGGTCGGCGTGACCCAAAAGGCTCCGGAACTGGCCGGGGCCATCAACAGAGCCCTGGACTCCATCCCGGCGGAAAAACGGAGCAGCATTACCCAAAAATGGTTGTCCATCAAGTATGAGCACGGCTTTAACTATGATCTGTTCTGGAAGATCCTGGCCGGTGGGCTGTTGCTTCTTTTGGCGGTCCTGTACTGGAACCGGAAGCTTTCCATGCTGAACCGGGAAATTGTGGATGCCCACGCCAAACTTGAAGCCAAGAGCAAGGAGTTGGAGCAACTGTCCATTACCGATCCCCTCACCGGGATCTACAATCGCTTGAAGTTGGAGGATGTCCTCAGCCATGAATGCCAGCGGGCGTCTCGATACAACCACCATGTCTGCGTGATCATGCTGGACGTGGATCGATTCAAGTCCATCAACGACACTTACGGACATCAGACCGGCGATACGGTTTTGTCTGAAATCGCCACCCTGATCAACACCAATACCCGGGAAATCGATACTGTGGGCCGATGGGGCGGCGAGGAATTTCTGATCATCTGTCCGGAAACGGATCGGGAGGGAGCTGCGTCCCTTGCGGAAAAGCTCCGCAAGGCGCTGGCTGAAAATGATTTTGACGGCATTGGTCAATGCACGGCCAGTTTCGGCGTGGCCCAGTATCAAAAAGGGCAGCGCTCCGTGGACGTGACCAGCCGGGCGGATCAGGCCCTGTACGCAGCCAAGGCCAAAGGCCGGAATCGTGTGGAAACAGAGATAGAGAATCAGGCTTAGAAAGCAGAATGAACGTTCGATGTTGGACGTTCAAATTCTGCCTGAAAGAATGAACATCGAATGCTCGCATGAAACTTCAATTGAAAATCTATGCGACTGCGTCGGCAAGGAGTCCATGTCAGGACGAATGGAGTCATAGTTCCAGGCATTGATCAACGCT
>CAZUMF010000008.1:35920-40236 GCA_964621385.1 uncultured Desulfohalobiaceae bacterium | reverse complement strand
GCTGCTCCAGGCTCCCCTGGTTCCAGGGCTTTGTCGAGACCGAACACGGGCGTCTGCCCCTGCCCGCTCCGGCCACGGCCCGGCTCCTGCAGGGGAAGCCGGTCTACCCCACCGGCTTTGAACAGGAGATCATCACCCCCACCGGGGCCTTGATCCTTGATCAAATCGTGACCACATTCGGCCAGGGCCCCCTGGGTCGCCTGGAAACATCAGGAACAGGCTGGGGAAGCATGGATCTGGGGCCGATTCCCAACGGACTGCGGGCCTTTGTACTGCAACCGGAGAGCCCTGCCGCACAGGAAGACGTCTGGGTTCTGGAAAGCAACCTGGATCACTTGAGCGGCGAAGACCTGGGGAGTCTGTTTTTTGCTCTGCAGACAGCAGGGGCTCTGGATCTGATCTATCTGCCAGGCCTGATGAAAAAAAACCGGCCCGGCGGTCTGCTGCAGGTCCTCTGCCGGCCGGACGACCTGAGCCGGGTCCAGGAGACTTTTTTTGAACACAGCTTGACCCTGGGCATTCGTCGGCGGCTCTCGGAGCGGGTTGTCCTGCCCAGAGAAGCCGCCACACTGCAGACGCCGCTGGGGCAGCTTCAAGCCAAAACAGTGCACTTCAGGGATCGCGCCTTCACCAAGCCTGAATTCGCAGCGCTTCAGGAACTCGCTGAAAAAACTGGCCGATCCGTGGCTGAAGTGCGGTACATGCTCGGAATATCTCAGGAGCAACACGACAAGCATTGAACACGACAGGAGCATTGCGATGTCCGACACCTCTCCCGTGCTGGTCTACATGACCGCTGCGGATCCGCAGGAAGCGGAAAAAATCGGGGAGACCCTGGTTCGTCAGAAACTGGCGGCCTGCATCAACATTCTCAATCCTATGCAGTCCCTGTTCTGGTGGCAGAATGCCGTCCAAAGCGAACAGGAGACTGTACTCCTGGCCAAGACCCAATCCGGCCTTGTCGAACAGCTGAGCGACACGGTTCGAAAGATCCACAGCTATGACTGCCCCTGCATTGTCGCCTTGCCTATTGTCGGCGGGAACCCGGAATTCCTCGACTGGATAGCATCAGAAACCAGCAGCCTGCAGGCTGATTCATGAAATTCCACATCTTCACCTTTGGCTGCCAGATGAACGTCTGCGATTCGGAGTGGATCGAACGCTCCCTGATCGCCAGAGGGTGGCAGGCCGTTCCCGAAGACGAAGCCCGGGTCTTTCTGATCAACACCTGCAGTGTTCGGGAAAAACCGGAACAAAAAGTTTACAGCCTCCTGGGCAGGCTGCAGAAGTCCAGCCGGAACCGTGCGGAGAGCTGTGTGGCCGTGGGCGGCTGCGTGGCCCAGCAGGTCGGTCAGGACTTCTGGCGGCGCTTTCCGCAGGTCCGGCTGGTGTTTGGCCCGGACGGCGTGGCTTCGGTCCCCGACAGTCTGGAGCGGCTCCTGGCTCAGCCCGATCTGCGCATCAGCCTCCTGGATTTCGAAGAAAGCTACCTGGAACGGGAGGCGGTCCCGCGCAACGCCAATGCGTCCCCCCAGGCCTTTGTGAATATCATGCAGGGCTGCGACAATTTCTGCGCCTATTGTATTGTTCCCTTCACCCGGGGCCGTCAGAAATCGCGTCCCAGCGGCAAAATCGTCCAGGAATGCCGCAATCTGATCGAGGCAGGGGTCAAAGAGATCACCCTGCTCGGTCAAAACGTGAACAGCTACGGCCTGGATGCCGGTGGAGACGGGACCGGATTTGCCGAACTTCTGGAAACCATCTGTTCGTTGCTCGGACTCAGGCGGCTCAGATTCACCACCTCGCACCCCAAAGACCTTGCGCCTGAAGTGATCGAGGCCTTCCGCCGCTTCCCCGTGCTCTGCCCCGGACTGCACCTCCCGCTGCAGTCCGGCTCCAACCGGATCCTGAAACGGATGAACAGGCACTACACTCGCGAGTCCTACCTGCAACTCATCCAAGACCTGCGCCTGGCCCGGCCGGACATTGCCCTGAGCACGGACATCATTGTCGGGTTCCCCGGTGAAACCGAAGCGGATTTCCAGCAGACCCTGGACCTGGTGCAGACAGTGGGCTTCGACAGCAGTTTTTCCTTCAACTATTCAGACCGGCCCGGAGTCCGGGCCGCTCTGTTCCAGGACAAAATTCCGGAAGCCGACAAGTCCCGGCGCTTGAGCCTTTTGCAAAAGGAACAGGATCGATTGACCCAGGCATCCCTGCAGGGGCTGGTCGGACGGACCCTTGAAGTGCTGGTTGAAGGTCCCAGTTCCAAAACCCTGCCCGGCAGAGAGCCGTCCTGGATGGGACGGGAGCCGGGCGGACGGATTGTCAATTTCCCGGTTCCAGGCCAGCAGGATTTGACAGGAGCGCTTATTCGGGTCAAAATAGTGGATGCAAAAAAACATTCAGTTTTTGGGGAGGTTGACAATACATGATGATTGAAATGAAAATATTCGGTTTGGCCTTGGACGAACAATCCCAGGTGCCGCTGCTCATCCTGAAAGACACGGAAGAAGAGCATGTCCTGCCCATCTGGATCGGGGCCATGGAAGCCATGTCCATTTCCATCACCCTGAACAAGGTGACCATCTCCAGGCCCCTGACCCATGATCTGCTGCTCAATACCCTGGTGGCCCTCGGCGCGACCATTCATCAGATCGAGATCACCGAGCTCAAGGAGGGGACCTATTATGCGAAGATCCATCTCAAGCACAATGAAAAGGACTACCAGATAGACAGCCGGCCATCAGACGCCATCGCCCTGGCGGTCAGGGCGGAAGCCCCGATTTTCGCCAACAAGGAACTTCTGGAACAGGTTTCTTTCCAGTTTTCGCAGGAACAGGAAGCGGTATTCAAGGACCAGGAATCGGAAAAATGGACCGAATTGCTTGAAAAGTTCAATGTCGACGACTTCAAATACAATCAGTAAAGGAACCTGAATGCCTATGGCGAGCCAGTCTGAAATTTTGAATATGATCTTCGGGGCCACGATTGTGGTCAAGGTGGTGCTGGCCATCTTGATTATCATGTCCCTGATCAGTTGGACCCTGATTTTCTACAAACTGATCCTGTATTACCGGACCAAAAAAAGTCTTCACCAGGATCTCAGCAGCTTCAGCTCCGCCAGGGATCTGGGTTCGGCCCTGCGTACCCTGAAAAACCGGCCAGGTTCCAAACTCTATGTGATCGGAGCCAAAGCGGTTTCCGAAATCAGGCTCCTGGAACGCTCCCACTTGCCGGCTGCAGGCAAGGTCAAGGTTTCCGCGGACAATATTCGCCGGGTCCTGCGCCGATCCGTGAGCAACGAAGTGAATAAACTGGCCTATGCCCTGTCCTTTCTGGCGACCTGCACCAACTCCGCACCCTTTATCGGACTTTTCGGGACGGTCTGGGGAATCATGGACGCCTTTCAGGCTATCAGCCTCCAGAAGAGTGCGGCCTTGACCACGGTGGCTCCGGGCATTGCCGAAGCGCTCGTGGCCACCGCCATTGGCCTGGCCGTGGCCATTCCCGCCTCCATCGCCTACAACTCCTTTCTGGGCATCCTGAACAGCATCGAGGCTGAGCTCGTGAATTACGCCGGCGAATTTTTGAACCGGGCCCAGCGGGAAATCCCCTGGCTCAGCGCCGGGCGGCAGAAAGAAGAACCCTCGCCGATCGTGCAAGAAAATATATGAAATTCAATCCGCAGCACTCCGGATATATTGCGCAGATCAATGTCACCCCTTTCGTGGATGTCATGCTCGTGCTCTTGATCATTTTCATGATCACCGCCCCCCTGCTCACCCAGGGCGTTGAAGTGGATCTGCCGGAAACCGAAACCGTGCGCACCCTGCCTGAAGATTCGGACACGCTTGTCCTGACCATTGATAAAGACAAAACAATCCATTTGGACGCCTATGAGCTCGAACTGGCCACCATGAGCCGGCATCTCAAGAAAATTGTCACGGACACAAATCAAATCCTGTACTTAAAAGCCGACAAAGAGGTCCCCTATGGTTTTGTTGTCAAGGTCATGAGCGGCATTAAAAATGCCGGGCTGCAACGGCTGGGTATCGTAGCCGAGCCTGACGAGGAGTGAGTCGCTGATTTGAGGAACGAATGCCGATCATAAGCTGTATTTTATCGATTCTGGTCCACGGCTTGATTCTTGTTTTCGGTTTTTATGCACCCTTCAGCGGCCACAAGACCTATGTCGATCTGGAAAAGCCTGTGTACGAGGTGGAACTGGTCCGCGAGCCTCCGCCCCCTTCGCTCAAGCAGACCGAACAGGCCGCGGCCCCAAAACCCAAGGCTGCCACGCTGAAAAAGAAGGC
>CAZUMF010000008.1:0-35820 GCA_964621385.1 uncultured Desulfohalobiaceae bacterium | reverse complement strand
AACAGAAAGAACCGCCTGCCCGTGATTATCTTGCCGAAGCCATGGCGGCGATCGAACAGGATGTCCAGGCCCGGGGATCGGATGAGGCGGCTTCTGCGCAGGCCGAATCCAGCAAACGGTTTTACGGCAGCCTGGTCAAAAATCTGATCAAAAAACAGTGGCGTTTTCCCGGAGTGGACGACAGCGGCAGTCTCAAGGCCCGTGTGGAAATACAGGTCAATGCCGACGGGAAGATCATCGACTCCACACTCCTCGACCCGTCCGGACGGCCGGATTTTGATCGATCCGTGCTCAAGGCCATTGCCGAGACCAAACAAGCGCTCCCGGTGCCTGAAGACATAACAACCATAGAAGTCACCTTCCATTCCCGGGAAATTGAATAAATGAGCAAATCAAACCGGACAGCACGCCGGACCCATTGAGGACATGCCCATGAGATCTGCTATGAAAACCGTGCCGGAGCAATGGCTCCGGGGGCTGCTTGCGGCCCTTCTCCTGGTGCTCGCCTGGCAGCCGGCTTTCGGCCAGAAGGCCATGCGCATCGACATCTACGGACCGGGGCAGAAACAATTGAATCTCTATCTCGCCCCCCTGCAGCCGAGCGGGACTGACCAGGCGCCCCCTGAAGACATTGCAACCCTGGAGCAGACCCTGTCCACAAATATGAGTTTTTTGCCGTTCATTCATCAGATGGCGGCGGAGGATATCCTCGGTCCCAAAACGCTCAAAGGCACCACCGCACAAGAGATCGATTTCAAGCGCTTCAACCTCAGCCAGGCGGATCTGCTCCTGAGCGCAAGCTGGGAGCCGAAAGGCGGGGATGCCCTGCAGATCGAACTTAGGGCCTTTGACGTCTATACCCGCAAGCTCCTGGTGGGGAGAGGCTATACAATTACCGAGTCCTATCAGGTGGTGGAGGCCGTGAATCGATTCTGCGCCCAGTTGATGAAACACTTGACCGGACGAAACGGGTTTTTCCGTTCAACCCTGGCCTTTGTCCGGAAAAACAGCGGCCACAAAGAGATCTGGACCGCAACCCCTCAAGGCTACAAGCCCAGACAGATTACCAATTTTCAAGAGTACTGCCTCAGCCCGGCCTGGAAATGGGACGGCTCCAGTCTGGCCTTTACCCTGGTCGGCCAAGACACCCATGAACTCATCGTCTGGTCCGCCAAAAACCGCAAGCTGCGGCATGTTCTCCTGCCGGGCAACACCATCATCAGCCCGGCGTATCACCCGGACGGACGGTTGTTTATCAGCATCGACCGCTATGGCAATCCTGATATTTACAGCCTGAATGAAGAGTACGCCATTGAACAGGTGGAAGTGGAAAACTGGGCCATCGACATCTCCCCCCAATTCGAAGCAAGCGGCAAGCAGATGGTGTTCGTCTCCAGCCGGCTGGGCAACCCCCACATCTTTCTGCTGGACCTCAAGACCCGGAAGATTCGCCGCATCAGTTATGAAGGCAAGTACAACACCAATCCCGACATCAGTCCGGACGGGCGCTATATTGCCTACGCCAGACTCACCCCGGACGGGCACCGGATCATTGTCTACGACCTGAAAACCAACCGGGAACGGCAAGTCACCTTCGGCCCGGGCAACGACGAAGACCCCGCCTGGGGGCCGGACTCGTATTTTCTTGCATTTGCCTCGAACCGGTCAGGACACTACCGCATTTACCTGGCCACCCGACAGGGGGATGAAACCCGGCTCATCCCCACCGGGCCGGGAGAAGCCACGGCTCCGGCCTGGAATCCTGCAATTCGCTGAAAACACGACAGGCTCAACCCTGCGACAACCAACACAAGGAGGACGATATGAAAGCACGATGGCACCAATTCCTGTTTCTGCTCCTGATGCTCGCCTGCATCGCCTTGGTCTCCGGCTGCGCCAAGGAACGGATCGAATCACGGCCCACCGGGCTGCAGGCCGAAGCAGGCGCTGAAACAGAGGCCCCAGCAAAAACCAGCGAAGAACTGGCTGCTGAGGAAGCCCGAAAAAAGGCCGAAGAATACGAATTGCAGCAGGCCGAGGCCGAGGAGGCCGCCGAGGCGGCCAGGCAAGCCGAAGAGGAAGCCAGATCCGCGGATCTCTCCCAGCTCAGGGAACGCATCCATTTTGACTTTGATTCCTACGAATTGAAGCCTCAGGATCGGGAAATCCTCAAGGAAAAGGCCGCTATTCTCAGGAGTCGCCAGGACATCGAACTCATGATCGAAGGCCACTGCGACGAGCGGGGGACGGAAGAATACAATCTGGCCCTTGGCGAACGCCGGGCCCGAGCCGCGTATGAATACCTTATTCTCCTGGGAATCTCACCGGACAGGATGAGCATCATCAGCTACGGGGAAGAAAAGCCCCTCGATCCGGGACACAATGAAGAAGCCTGGGCCAAGAACCGGCGGGCGCAGTTCCGGATAAAGGATTGACTTCAGGCGGCAAGGGCCGACCTGAGACGCAGGCCGAGCCATAGGCCCAGGCCGACCCCCAGGCTGTTGGCGGCAATGTCCAGTCCGGAACAAAAGCGGCCCGGCACAAAAGCCTGACCTAGTTCCAGAAGCACTCCCAGGCCGATCATGGCACCAGAGGCAATGGCCGCCCTCCCGGGCCTGGCAAAGGCCAGTTGGGGCAAGAGGGCCAGCCAGCTATAGGTCAGGCCGTGATACACCTTGTCCATGCCTGGAACGTCCA
The DNA here is from genome assembly GCA_964621385.1 of uncultured Desulfohalobiaceae bacterium. Lineage (GTDB taxonomy): Bacteria > Desulfobacterota > Desulfovibrionia > Desulfovibrionales > Desulfothermaceae > JAABTT01. Next base: position 33,123 of record CAZUMF010000008.1, on the reverse strand, counting down.
GGGGTTGCTTGAGGCTGGGCGTCAGGCACAGGTAGACCACCAGGGCCAGGGAAACGATCCAGACCGTCCGGCATGTTCGAAGCCACAGATGGTTATGAAGCAACTGGACATTCATTTGGTGTCAGGTGTCCGAGGTGTCAGGTGTCGGGTGTCGGGTGTCGGGAAAGGCAAAATCTGCAAACTCGCATGAAACTCGATTATGCTTACTCCGTCACCCCGGCGCAGGCCGGGGTCCAGCTTTTTCAGTCTGGATTCCGGCCTTCGCCGGAATGACGTAGGAGGTGACTCGTTTCTTTCTCGGTCAAACTGGACTTCTGCGGCCAGAGGCAGGGCTCGTATGAAAAACCAAAAATGGATTTTCTACTTTTGATCAAACTGGCTGTTCCGCCCAGCCAGCGGCTGGCACTGAAACCTGAAACCCGACACCTGAAACCTGTAAAACGCGAACTGTAATGAGCGCTGTAGCTATGACGACGGTAAGTATTTACAGCTGCTTGACCTCGGTATACCAGTTGCTGGCGTCCTTGAGCAGTTCAAAAGACCTGGCGACCATGGCGTGCGGATCGGCCAGGTACCCGGCCTGCAGCAGCGTGGTTTCAAAGAGCTGCTCCGTGAATTTCTTGACCCACTCGTCGTCGGGGTTTTGCTGATAGACCTTGAGCAGATTCCTGTTCAAACTATGCTGCGGATTGACCTCCAGGATCTGTTTGGGAATTGACCCGTCCTTGTGCATGGCCTGCATGATTTTCTGCATCTGCGAACTGATGCCGTCTTCCGGATTCACCAGACAGGCCGGACTGTTCTTCAGACGTTCCGACGGCCGGACATCGGTGACCCGTTCGCCGAGAATGTCCTTCATTCTGGCCAGCAGATCCTGAAAGGGTTTCTCCTCTTCCTTTTTCAAAGGCTCCTGTTCTCCCTCACTCTCCGCCTCTTCAGCGGCAAAGCCCTCCAGATCCTTTGGATTGACATGTTCAGCCGCCTTGAGCTGATAGTCCTCGAATTTTCCGATGGACTGCATCACAAATTCATCGATGGGTTCATAGAGATAGAGCACTTCCAGGCCCTTGCCGGCCAGCATCTCCAGATGCGGATTGCTCAGGACCTCGGCCCGGCTTGTGCCGGAAATATAGTAGATCTCTTTCTGGTCGGTCTTCATGCGCTCGGTGTATTCCTTGAGCGACGTCAGCCCGTCCTGGTCCTCGTGGATCGATGAATTGAAGCGCAGGAGCTTGGCAAATTTTTCCTGGTTTCCAAAGTCCGTATACCCGAGCTTGAAAATCCGACCGTGCTCTTTCCAGAAATGGGCATAGCGCTCAGCATCGTTGTTCGCCAGCTTTTCCAAATGATTCAAGACCTGTTTGGTGAGCGTGGTGTTGATCTTCCGGATGAGTGCACTTTCCTGAATGTTCTGCCGGGAAAGATTCAGGGGCAGATCCTCCGAATCCACCATGCCTTTGACAAAGCCCAGGTACTGGGGAATAATGTCCTGGTTGCTCCGCTCGATAAGCACCCGGTGCACGTACAGATCCAGCCCGTATTCCGAGGGAAAGGTCTCGAACATGAAGGTGCTCTTTTTGGGAATGAACATGATGCTGCTGAACTGCACCGGCGCATCCACGGAAATATGGATCGTTTCCAGGGGGTCCTCAGAATCGAAGGTCAAGAATTTGTAAAATTCAGTATACTGATCCTTGGAAATCGAGAATTTGGACTCTTTCCACAGGGCGGGAACGGTGTTCACCTTTTCCTGCTCCACATAAATGGGAAAGGAGATGAAATTGGAATGCTTTTTGATGATTGACTTGATGCGTTCCGGCTCCAGGTACTCCTGGCAATCCTCTTTGAGTTGAATCTCGATCTCGGTCCCTCGTTTCAGGTCTTCATCGAGCTCCACCACTTCATAGCCGCCCATGCCGTCGGAGACCCAGCTCACCGGGGATTCGTCCTGTCTGGCGGAACGGCTTTTGATGCGCACCTGATCAGCCACCATGAAGACAGAGTAAAACCCCACCCCGAATCGGCCGATGATCGAGTCCGGGTTCTCTTTTTCCTCAGCCACCTGCTTGATGAATTCCTCGGTTCCCGATTTGGCGATGGTCCCGAGATTCGAAACCAGTTCGTCCTTGCTCATGCCGATGCCGGTGTCCGCGACTCTCAGGAGCTTCTGGTCCGCATCCATGCTGATTCGAATCTCCAGATTCTGGTCCGGATCGGCGATATCCGTGCCCCGATTCGATTCAAAACGGGTTTTGTCCAGAGCGTCGGACGCATTGGAGATCAACTCCCGCAGAAAGATTTCTTTATTCGTATAGATGGAATGGATGATGATATTCAGGAGCTTTTGGGTCTCTGCCTGAAATTGATGACTTTCCGATGGACTCATAACAATGCTGCCTCCTTTTTTGTGTTGAAGCGTGACGAATCACTGGCTGATCACTACGGACATGAGTTGCAGGCGCAGTGGCTTCCTTGTATGCTGTTGCCCGCGGCCGCAGCCCGAAATGGACACAGAGCGTGCTCCCGGGCGCTTTCTGCTCAACGAAAACACCACAATGAATAGCCACGCAGAGCAAATTGTCAAGGAGTCTGCATGGGAATTCGCTGCTTTCTCGGCATTGCATTGCCACAAGCCTATCAAGAGAACCTGGAAGCCATCAGCACGCTTTGGCGCGAACGGCTCCGCTCCAGAATGAGCTGGACCCGCAAGGGCAACTGGCACATTACCCTGTCCTTTCTTGGCGAGATTTCAGACGAGGTGCTGGATGAGGCACAGGACCGGCTTGACAGGCTTTCCAGCCCGTGTTTTGACCTGCAGGCCGGCGGAGCCGGTTTTTTCCCGCCGAACAAACCGCCGCGGGTAGCCTGGGTCGGGGTCAAAACCGGCGCGGAAGCCCTCCAGTCTCTGGCCCGGAATATCGAACAGATTCTGCTGCCTCTGGGGTTTGCCCCCGCCAAAAGACCCTTTCAGGCCCACCTGACCCTGGCCCGGATCAAGCAGGCGAAAAACGACGACTGGCAGGCTTTTCTCAAGGATCTGCAGTCGCGCCAATGGCCCCTGTTCAGGGCAGAGGCCTGTGTTCTGTGGCAGAGCAGACTGACGAGCCAGGGGCCTCTCTATTCACCAATCAAGGTCTATCCGTTCGCATGAATTCCCATCGGCAACCACTACGCACCGGGGGTTTGGCCCGCATTCAAGCCGTTCTCCAGGCCGGGGGCTCCTGCATCTATCCCACGGAGACCTTGTATGCGCTGGGCTGCGATGCTGGCAACCCCGCAGCCGTGAACAGCATCTTCAGCATCAAGTCCAGACCCCGCTCCAAGCCCCTGCCCCTGATCATCGGGTCCGTCCAGCAGCTGGAGGCGGTGGCCACGCAGATCCACCCCGTCATTGCCGGACTGACCGACTGTTTCTGGCCGGGGCCGCTCTCCATCCTGCTGCCCGCCCGTTCTGATCTGCCGGAGGGCCTTATGAACCCGGAGGGACTGGTCTGCATCCGACAGACCTCACATCCCCAGGCCCGAAGACTCTGCCTGGCCTGCGGTTTTCCTCTCGTGGCCACCAGCGCCAATCTCTCCCGGGGCCGGCCGGCTGTTTCCCTGGAGGACCTCGATCCGGAACTCGCGGCTCGAGCGGACGCTGTCTGGGCGACAGGGCCGGCGCCCGAAGGCCGGGCCCCTTCAACCATCATCCGGCTCGGCGCCTCAAACCGCCTGCAGATCCTGCGCTGTGGCGCCATTTCCCGCACGAGCCTCATCCGGGCAGGCTTTGACCTGCTCTAATCGGCAGCACAACAGCCCCTGAGACGGGTACAAAAATTTTAACCCGGACCGTTATCCCTATCCCGGGCACCCGGTCCTTCCCATCCTGCGCCCGCAAAACGATTCAAAAATTTTTACTCACGGCTCCGGCCATGTTCCAGAAACATGCCGCTACAATCTTCTCTAACTAATCCAATTGTATTCAAAAAAAAAGAAAAGAACCCTTTTCTTTTTTTTGGCATGCATGTTGCATAGAAAGCTGTACCTTCCTCCTTTTGCTAAAGCCGGTCTGCAAAGAAGTTCACGCTTTGCAGACCGGTTTTTATTTGGCCTCCAAACACGCGCTGCCATTTGAGAGCACTTCAGCCGCAGCCTCCTGCACCCGTTCCAGAGAAAGCTCCCGGAGGCAGACCGGATCGCTGCAGGCAACCTCTCCGAGTTCCGTACATGGAGAACACGGCAGATGCCTGCTCACGGTTTTGATCCCATACGGCCCCCACTGCTTTGGATCGGCCGGTCCGAACAAGGCCAGACCCGGCACCCCTAAATATCCGGCCAGATGAAGCGGGCCGCAGTCATTGCCCACTACGAGGTCCGCCTGGACCAGCAGCGTCTGCAAGGCCTGAAAATCGTCGGGGAAGGCGGGTTCAAAATTTTTAACCCGCACTCCGCGTTCCTTTTCAGCCGGCCCACAGACACAGGTCACGGCCCAGCCCCGGGCGCCAAGCCATTCCCCCAAAGCCTGAAACTGTTCCACAGGCCAGCATTTTTTGCGGTTTCCTGCTCCGGGAAACAGCAGCGCCCTGCGGCTGTCCCGGGAATCCGGGTTCCAGGCCTTGATCAGCCGCCGCCAGGCCTGAATCCAGTCCCGGCACTGCCCGATGCCCAGTTGAGCCAGGCCCCGGGCATAAAGCTCCCGGGGCGGGGAAGCGCTCACTGCAGGGAATCCTTCCCCGAGGCCCCGTACAAACCACACGCCTGGAAAAGAACGGGCAAACGGCCTTTTCCTGAGCCCGAACCAGATGACCAGCGCGGTTGCCAATCCTTCCGGCCTCTCGCCGGCGCTGTACAGGGTGTTCACCAGCCGCTTCAGGGTCCCCGGGCATGGCCGGATGCCTAGGGGCTCGGTCCACAGTGAAACGTCTTCCCGGCCTGCCCAGAAAAAAGCGGTCTCCGGCCACTGCCGGGTCAAAGCGAGCAGGGAGGGCCAGACCTGGAGAAAATCCCCCAGCGCGCCTTTGTGCACCAGGATGACCCTCTGCGGCGGAACCGGGCTGTCCGGCTCAGGCGGTGAGCACTTCATAGACTTCCACCGGACTGGTGTGTCCTTTGAGGGACTGCTCCTCGCGTTTGCGCAGCGGAAAGGAGGAGCGCAGCCTGTCCCTGGTCTCCCGGGCGATCAGGATATCGCAGCCCAGATCCTTGGTCAGTTCCTGTATTCGGGAGGCCTTGTTCACGGTATCGCCGATCAGGGCATAGGCGGGATGATCCGTGCTGCCGGTATTGCCGGCCAGGACAGTGCCGGAACAAATCCCCACCCCGTGCCGAAAAAGCTGCTTCCCCTCCTGCTTGCGCTTGGCATTCAGGGCCGTCAAGCCCTGGCGCATCTCCAGGGCGGCCTGCAGGGCCTTGTCCGGGTGATCCTCCACAGCTATGGGCCCGCCGAAGACAGCTTCCAGTTCATCGCCCACATACTGGAGAATGATCCCCTCATGCGCCCGGATCGCCTGCTCCATCACCGTAAAATATTCCCGCATGCTCAAGATGACCTCTTCCGGAGGATTGGTTTCCACATACTGCGTAAACCCTCTCAGATCCGCGAAAAGCATGGTCGCTTCCTTGATCTCCCCGTCCAGGGGAATCTGGCCGGACAGGATCTTGTCCCGGATCTCCGGGGTCACATAACGCCCGAAGGACTCCCGGAGACGCTCCCGCTCCGCCAGGCCATGAATCATTTCATTCCCGGCCTCGCCCAGGACGCCGATCTCGTCATTGGAGACCACCGTGATTCTCTGATTGAAATCGCCCTTTTCCACCTCTTCCACCACACCCAGCATCGCCTGGATGGGATTGACCACGGAACGGCCCACCAGGGTGTTGAGCCTGAAGGCGATGAACACAAAAATCACGCACAAGACCAGCGTGAACCAGAAAATTTCCAGGACCAGCTGGTCAGGCAGGCCGGGAGCCAACAGGACATCCCAGACCACAAAGCCCAGGGTGGAGACCAGAATGATCATCGGGGTCAGGGTCCCGGCCAGGTTCAACAGCTGAATCCTGCGATGGACATTCACCCGGAAAGCGCCTTGAACGGCCGTCAGTCCTCCCTTGGGGAACACCCTGGGGATCAAGTCCCGCCGGGTGTAGCTTTCCACAATAAAAAAGGACAGCGAGGAGGTGATCAGCCCGACCATCAACGAACGAAAGAACAACAAAAGCGCGATCCTGAAATCCAGAGGAAACAGCTCGAAAAGGTACAAAATCGCAATCAGGGTCAGCGGGACCAGGACATAGAGGGTCATGTTCGTCAGAGCCAGGATCAGGGGCAGATTCAAGACCCGCCGTTTGATCTGGTCCAAGGAGTATTTCGTACACTCAAAACCCCGGTGATAGGCCGACAGAAAGGCGCATATCGGGCACTGGGACACGTACTGCATGAAAGCCACGAGCAGCAGAATAAAGGGGAAGGCAAGCAAAAAATAGTGCCAGCCTTCATTGGTCAGAAACTCCAGCCGCCTGAGACGAAAAAAGGACAAGGGCGTAAAAAAATTGAGCACCAGAATGACCAGAAAGCCCAGTATATTGGAACCGATGTTCCGGATATACAGGTTCAGGTAAATCTTCCAGGGAGTGAAGGAAGGATCGGTCTTCATCTCAGGTCTTCATGTTGCCCAGGCCTTCCAGCCTGAACTGTTTTTTCCGGCTGTAGGACTCGATCATCCTGACCGCTTCCTTGTTCAAAGCCATCTGCCGGGTTGCAATCTCGGTGCTGAACCCCAGATAGAACGGCCCGAAACAAACCGGATCTCCCTGGTACTGGTCGTGGATGGGGGTGTTCGGATGGGCGAACAGCCAGCGCAGCTGGGCCGACGTCATGGACTGTTCCGGCATGGCCTCGAAAAAAGCCTCCAGATCCTGCAGATCGCTTTCCACCAAGTTTCCCCAGCCCAAAATGATATTCCCGTTGACCCTGACCCGGTACCGGGAGCATATCTCCAGTGTCTCCAGGATATCCGCTTTCCCGATGCCCTTGCCCATGTACTGCAGCATCCGATCCGAGGGAAATTCAATGCCGATGCCCAGGGTCAACTTGGGAAAGCCCGATCCCGCCTTGTCCAGCACCTTGCGCAGGGCCTGATTTTCAGCCTTGGCCGAGCGCATGAAGGTCCTGTATTCCAGATCGTCCCGAAGCGGAAGGTTGGGCAGGACCTCCCGGATAGAGCGGGGGGTGATGGATCCGGTATTCAGCCTGACGATCTTTTGTCCCGGATGCTTTACAGCCTCAAACTCGAAACCCAGATGCTTGCGGCGGCGGAACAGTTCCTGGGGGGCCTCCTTGATATTGCAGTAGATGCACTTGCTCCAGTAACAGCCGTTGTCCAGGGTATAGGACAGATAAATCGGGTCTTCCAAAACCTGCACCGCCTGAGGCACCTCGAACCTCCAGTGGCCGGAGAACTGGGGCACCTGGAACAGGTCCTCCACACTCTGTCCGGTGACCTGCAAATTTCCTGGAAACTCGGCTCCCTCCCGTATCTGGAAATACAAGGGATCCCAGACGTCATCCGGGCAGCGTCTGGAAGCCGCCACCGGACCGCCGACAACCACCCTGACCTCTGGGTTCTGCCGGGCCCAGACATAGGCCTGGTACAAGTGATTGATATACGAGGCGCTCACATAGACCGTGCCCCTGGTGATGGGCAGGGGCCGTCCGGTGTACGTGGACTCCAGGTCCCATTTGTGATTGTCCGCCTCATGGGCCACCCAGTAAAAATCCCCTCTGTCCGAACAGAGCTCATAGGTGTCTGAAAAACCGTTGCACATATCATAATACCCGCTCTTGGAGCGGCTGAAAAACTGGACAAACAAAACATCCGACATCAGTGCCTTCCTTATCGGTTTACCTCTGTCATGAAGAACAAAAACATGTGTTGCTCTGAAGCAGTTGACGTCCTTGGGAATGAAATTGGAAATTAGAAATTGGAAATTTGATGAGGCGCACTAGAACACGCTGCTTTTCTCCATTCATTTCGTGCCAATTTCCCGCTGGCCGCGGCGGCTTGTCTCGGCGAAGCATCTTTGCGAAGACGGAAGCTTCTGAGCGAAGCCGGGCAATTTCGAACCAATGGTCCGCACCAGATCGTCCCGGCCCCTGGCCTCCAGCAGGGGCAGCAGCTCGGCGTAAAAATGACCCCGATGCCTGATATTGATGGCAAAAGGCTCAAACATCTCGGGTCGGACATCGTCTTCTTCAAAAGCCCTGGTTGTGTGCAGGGCGTCCAGGGCCACCAACCCGGTCATGGTCCGCACGCACTTTTCGCACCGGCCGCAGTTCAGGCGATCCGGGACATTGGCCAGGCAGACCCGCATGTTTTGCAGGCCGCACTCCCAGCCGGCCACGATCCTGAGCTTTTCCAGCCGGCTCAGGCCCGCGTCCCGATGGCGTATCCGCAGCGCAAAACTGGAATACTCCGGATCCAGGAGCGGATGCGACCCGCAGGGCACCAGATGCTCCAGGTCATGCGATGAAGCGATGGAGAAAACATCCAGTCGCGGACGAAAGGCATGGGCCACGGCCGCGAGCACGGCGGCAAAAAAATAATTCAGCCAGAGATCGCGCTCATCACAGAGATGCCGGATATTGGTGTAGACCGGGACAGCCGTGGTGCCGGCCTCGGCCATGACCGCCTCCATGGCGGCCAAGCCCCGGTCAAAGACATGGTATTTCATCCCCCTCGCCGGAACCCCTCCAATATCAAAGCCGTGCACAAAAAAACAGTCCCTGATCAATCCGGGATGGGTAGGCGGATAGTGCTGCTGGTTCAGCCGCAGGGCAGCCAGGGAATCAATGCCCCCGGAATAGAACATTCCGGCCCTGTGCCGCGGTTCGATGCTCGCCCCGTCTTGCTGGATGCGGCGCGGCTCAATGCGCAGAGGCGCGTAGACGCCTTTGGACCAGTGCCGAATCAGGGCCATGGCCGTCTGCAGCCCTTCCAGCAGCCAGGGGCAGACCTCCCCGTCCACAGCCAGACGCTGTTCCTGGAAATGCATGGCCGGGATCAGACAGCCCACCACAAAGGCCTGCCAGGATGGCTCCAGATCCGGTGCAAACGCCTTGGTGGTCTCAATAAACAGCAGCCGTTCCGGCTGATCGCAATCCTCCCAGATCACCCGCGCCTGAACCCGGCTGCTCTGGGAATCTGAGAGCTGCTGCACGTTTTCAATGCGCATACACACCGTCCGCTGTATCTTCAGCCGACTTGATCAATCCGGCCGCGTGGGCAATGATCGTGTCGGCAATGTCCAGGCCGGTCGCCGCTTCCAGGCCCCTGAAACCGGGGGTGGAATTGACCTCGAGCACCAGTATCCCCTGGGATTCGTCCAGGACAAGATCCACCCCGGCGATGCTCAGTCCCACAGCCCGGACGCTGTCCAGGGCCGTCCGTTTTTGTTCATCACTCAAATGCGCCGCCTGACTCCGGCCTGAGACGTGAAAGTTGGAGCGGAAATCGCCTGCAAAGGCCTGCAGCTCCATGGCCCCGGCGATGCAACCGTCAACGACCAGGACTCTGAGGTCCCTCCGGCCTCTGGGGGGAATAAAGCGCTGCAGCAGCAGGCCCCGGGCCGGCTCAAGGTGCTTCTCCAGGAATCGCTTAGCCTCCGGGGGCCCGGTGAGGAGTTCCACCTCCTGTCCCTGCCGGCTGTTCAAACCTTTGCCCACAAGCGGATACCCGCCGAGACGCTCGATCCCGGCCCAAAAGGCCAAAGGGGAATGGGCAAACCAGGTGTCAGGGACCTGGATCCCGGCGGCTGCCAGAACCTGTAGGGTCGAAAATTTGTTGCCGGCGATGCGGATGGGCTCCGGTTCATTCACCAGGGGAATCCCCGGGGCCTGAATCTGGGCGAGCAGGGTCAGGCTCGAGCTGCCGATCTGGGCGCCCTGCCTGGGCAGTATCACCCCGGGCGGCTCTCGGTGCTCCCCGATTTGAAGCGTCAAGCGGCCGGCATGGATGCCGGAATGCAGGTCATAGGGGTTGAGGCACTCCAGGACGAGCCCCCTGTTGTGGGCCGCCTCCCGAAGCCGTTGATTGGGATGATACCCGCATCCCTTGACCGTGATAACCCCGATGTCCATGAATTGATTCGTATTTCTCTCGCAGAGAACCGGTTCGAGTTTTGTGTCGTACCAATGAAAAATCGCAACAGTGCAAAGCTGATTAGGCCCGCAATCCAAAGAGTCCAGGTTTACTTAGAAATTGGAAATTCGAAATTGGAAATTGGCAAGAAAAGAATGCAGAAAAGCAGAGTGTTCTATTGCGCCTCATCAAATTTCCAATTTCAAATTTCCAATTTCTCTAATGTCCCAGAATGACCAGACCGAGATAGCCGTCCACGGTCAGCTGGGTGCCGGTCTGAATAAACTGCGTCGCCCCGGATATGCCGGTCACGCAGGCCAGGCCGTATACCCTGGCAATGATGGCCCCGTGGATAAGCATGCCGCCCCTGCGTTCCACGATGCCGGCGGCCAGCGGCGCCACAAAGGTCATGTTCGGATCCACGGCATCGCAGACCAGAATTTCCCCGGCCTTGAAGGCCATGAGATCGGCGTCGCTGAGGATGACCCGGGCCTTCCCCCTGGCCAGACCGGGACCGGCCGGCTGGCCCACGAGCTGCCTGGCGGTGATCCGGCCGGCCGCCCCCTCCTGGGCCTGGTCTTCAGGCCGTTGGGCTGCCGCGGGGCTGAGAACGGCACGGGTCCGGGCCAGGACCTCGGACAATGCGCTGTGATCCTGTCCAGCCCCCTGCAGGCGGGCCTCACCCTCATCCGCGACCCGCTGCAGCTGCTGCCTGATCCGTCCCAGATACACATTGTCATCATCCCGGAGCCGATAACTCGCCCGGCCGAGCTTGAGGAGCTCACGCGCGAAGTCCCGGCGCTCGGGACTGAAGCTGTTCAGGTAGCGGGCCTCCAGATCAAAGCCATGGTCTGTCTTCACGCTGGTGGGACGCCCCTCACCAGCGGCCATTTCCAGAAGAAAGGCTGTCATGGCGGCCTCTCCCTGGCCGCAGTGTCCGGTCCCGCAGGTCAGGTCTCCGAATTCGGCCACATAGGCCTGCAGCTTTTTGCGAAAGGCTTCCTGCCGCCCGAGCCGCCCGTTGTGGAGGTCCCGGGCCAGTGCGGCATCCCCGCGAATCATGTCGGCCAATGCCTCAAGCGTGTGATTGCGCCTCAGGCTCAACAGACGCGAATCACCCAGAAGCTGCATGAATTCATACGGGTCGGCCGGGCGGAGCGCATCGTTGTAGACCTGAGCAAACAGGCGCATGCCGTGGGCCATGGGAATGAATTCGTCCCAGTAGACCGCTTCCCAGTCGTGATAGGCCTTCTGCCTGTGTTCCAGCTCAGCGGCTAGGGCGGCATCGTCCAGGGAGTCCAGATCGGTGCGGGCCATGTTCTCGGCTGCTGCATCCATGTCCGGCAGCCAGTGCGCTTCGATCCGGGCCTGCAGGCGCTGAAGATTTTCAAAGCTGCGCTGCAGACTGCGGTACCATGGGCGCTGATCACTGCCGTCCGTCTCCTCGAGGGTGGTGATGGGCCTGGACTGCAAGAGCAGCAGATCGTCCGCCTGAAAGGTCCACTCCATATCCTGGGGCTGCCCGAACTGCGCCTCGGCTTTCACGGCCAGGTCAAAAACGCGGCGGACCATCTGATCATCCAGGGGAGGCCGGGCCTGTTTCTCCGGCGGACAGGCCGCCAGCTGCACGCCCTCTGGAAAGGGCAGCATGATCGACTCCCGTCTGGAGGCCGGATGACGCTTCAGGATCCGGCCGGTTTTGCGGTCCAGCAGCCATCTGTCCGGCTCCACCGTGCCGTCCACCAGGCCCTGGTTCAGGCCGTGCACCGCTTCGATCACCGTCTGGGAAGCATCATTGGGATTTTTCCCGAAGACGATGCCGGAACAGTCTCCTGCGGCCATTTCCTGAATGAGCACCGCCATGGCGCTTTTGAGGGGATCCAGGCCGATCTCTTTCCGGTACATCAGGGCCCGGTCCGACCATAAAGAGGCCCAGACCAGCTTGATCCGCTCCAGGATATCCCGGAGGCCCCGGACATTGACAAAGGATTCGTGCAGACCGGCAAAGGAGGTGCTGCCGGAGTCCTCCCCCGGGGCTGAGGAGCGGACGCTCACCCGCTCCTCGCCGAACTGTGCGGCGATGCCCCGGGCAAGCTCCGACTCCAGGCCCGCAGGCAGCCTGGACTTGGCAAACAGATTGCGGATGCGCAGCGCACTGTCCCAGATCTCCTCCCAGCGCATCGCTTCGAACGGTTTCCGGCCCATTTCCAGAGCGATCCGCCGGGACAAATCGTTTTCCTGAACGAACAGCTCGTAGGCCCTGGTGCTCACGCACAGGGCATCCGGCACCTGAAATCCGCTGCGCGCCAGAACGGCCAGGGCAAAAGCCTTGCCCCCGATCCCGGGTTTCTGCCGCTCTGTCACCTCCTCGAGGCGCAGGAGCGTCTTCATGGCTGCATCCACAGTTCATGGACGTTCTGAAAACGGCGCACCAGATCATACTTGACGACCGTGACGGACAGCAGGGCCGAGGTCGGCGCCAGGACAAAGGATTCCAGGTGGGGATGCTTCCCCAGATAAATCCGGAGCTGGTCCTCCTTTTCGTCAGGGCTGCTCTCCGCGGCCCGGCCCGAGGCGGAAACCGTGGCCGCCTGGTGCAGGTCAAGCTGCGCTTTCTCCCGGTTGTCCACCAGAATCGAGACCCTGGGGTCGGCGCAAATATTGGCGTATTTCCTGGTTCCCCGGTTGGTGGCCAGGATGATCCGCTTCAGCCCCGGAACCGCGGCAAAGGCCATGAGATGCGTACAGGGCTGCCCCTGATCGTGGGTCGCCAGGACGCCCAGGGACTGCGAGTGCAGCAGTGCTTCGATATCGTGGGTCACAGACGCGGAATTCTGCACGGAAACCTCCCCTGTTTTTTTGCGGTTCACTGCCAAAAAAGATCGCCCAGCACCCCGGCGCAGAGCAGCACAGCGATCACCCCGTTCATGGTGAAAAAGGCGAGGGTGATCCGGCTCAAATCGTCAGCCGAGACCAGCCTGTGCTCTACAAGCAGCACGCCGGAAACCACCAGCCAGACCAGAGCATAGACCCAGCCCAGGGAGGCGGACCAGCCGGCCAGTCCGAAAAAAAGGGCGGCATTCACATGGGAAAAAAAGGCCAGATGCAGGGCGCTCGGAATCCCGAAATCCGCCGGGAGGGAGTGCAGCCCCTGCCGACGGTCAAAATCGGCATCCTGACAGGCATAGAGGATGTCGAACCCGGCCACCCAGAACAGGACCCCGCAAAAGAGGATCACTGCGGGCACGGTCAGGACCGGCTCAAAGGCCAGCCAGCCGCCGAGAGGGGCGAGGCCGAGCACGGAGCCCAGCCAGAAGTGACAGAGCCAGGTAAAGCGCTTACTCAGGCTGTACAGCCCGGACCAGAGCAGGGCCAGAGGGGACAGGAGAAGGCAGGTCTGATTCAGGGCGGCGCAGCTCAGGACAAAAATCAGAGCGGTGATCAGCGTCAGAATCCAGGCCTGGGGCAGGCTCATGCTGCCGCTGACCAGGGGCCGGTCCCGGGTGCGGGGATTTCGGGCGTCGATGTTCCGGTCCAGGATTCTGTTCATGGCCATGGCAAAGGAACGCACAGCCACCATGGCCAGGACCAGGAAAACCAGGGTCCACCAGCCGGGCCAGCCCCCGGCCGCGAGAAAGAGGCCCGCCAGGGCAAAGGGCAGGGCAAACACGGAATGCTCGATCTTGACCATCCGGAAAAAAATGCGCACGGACCGGCTGACAGCCTGCAGCCTCCCGGCCGGACGGGCGGCGCTGGATGCGACGCTCCCGGACAGGCTCATGCGCACCGGACCTTGAGATATTTTCGCTTGCCGCATTTGAGAATCGAATCCCCTTGGGGAAGGGGCCGGGCCGGATCGAGTATCTTTTCACCGTTCAGGGTCACCGCCCCCTGTCGGCACAGGCGTTTGACCTCGCCTTTTGATGGAAACAGGCCCGATTGAAAGATGACCTCGGAAAGGGCATGGGCGTCCCCGGACCCGATACGGACCTCCGGGATGTCCTCAGGCAGCTCGTGCCCGGAAAAGACCCGGTTGAAGGCATCCCGGGCCTGCTGTGCCGCTTCTGGGCTGTGAAAGCGCGAGGTGATTTCCAGGGCCAGTTCCTCCTTGACGGCTTTGGGGTGGAGGCGGTTGTCCCGGACGGCGTCCTGGAGTTGGCCGACTTCCTGCATACTTTTATCCGAAAGCAGTTCGTAGTAGCGGAACATGAGCGCATCGGAAATGGACATCAACTTGCCGAACATCTCCTGGGGCGGCTCTTCGATCCCCACGTAATTGCCCAGGGATTTGCTCATTTTCTGCACCCCGTCCAGACCTTCAAGGATGGGCATGGTCAGGATGATCTGGGGCTCTTTTCCCTCTTGCCGCTGCAGGGTGCGCCCCACCAGGAGGTTGAATTTCTGATCGGTGCCGCCCAGCTCCACATCCGCATCCATGGCAATGGAATCATACCCCTGGGCCAGCGGATAGAGGAACTCGTGAATCGAGATCGGCTGGTTCGCCTGGAATCGCTTCTGAAAATCATCCCGCTCCAGCATCCGGGCCACGGTGTATTTTGAACAGAGTTCCACAAAGTCATAGGCGCTGAATTGCTCCATCCAGTGCGAATTGAACATGATCTCCGTTTGTTCCGGGTCCAGAATGCGATAAATCTGTTTTTTATAGGTCTCGGCATTCTGCAGCACTTCGTCCCGGGTCAAGGATTTTCTGGTTTCCGACTTTCCGCTGGGATCGCCGATCATGCCGGTAAAGTCGCCGATCAAAAACAAAACTTTGTGTCCAAGAACCTGGAAATGCCTGAGTTTTTGGATGAGGACCGTATGTCCCAGATGCAGATCCGGGGCCGTGGGGTCGAATCCCGCTTTGACCCGCAGGGGCCGCCCCCGTTTCAACTTGGCAATGAGCTCGTCTTCATTGATGATTTCCTCGCTGCCCCTGCGAATGAGCTGCAGACTGGCTTCAATGTCATTCTCCTTCATACACCACCTTTCTTCGATTCAATTCACAAAGTACAGACCTCATACCGACATTACGCCGTTGAACATTAACACTCTAAAATAATGAATAATGTCTGAAATGTTCTTACAATTGGACATTCTTTTGGTTTCAGGTTTCAGGTGTCGGGTGTCGGGAAAGGCAAAATCAGCAAACTGAAACCTGAAACCAGACACCTGAAACCTCAAAAAGAGGCAAGTAATATCACAAAATGTCCAATAATCTCTTTAAATTTACGCGTACTGTAAAGAGCTCTGAAGTATGGACATAGAACCCTATTCACTCCAGCGCTGCCAGGCCTGCACGCCCCGGGTTTTTCCGTTTCGTTCATCGATATCCAGCAGAGCGCCCTGCAGCAGGACACGCCCCGAGGCCAGGGCAAAACGCTGCGGCAGCCCTTGAACAAAGCCTTTCTGCACCACATCGGGATCCATGCCCAAAACGGAACGATACGGCCCGCACATCCCGATATCGGTCATGTAGCCGCTTTTTTTGTCCAGGATCTGGGAATCGCTGGTCTGGACATGGGTATGGGTGCCCAGCAGGCAGCTGATCCGGCCGTCCAGATAATAGCCCAGGGCCTTTTTCTCGGAGGTGGCCTCGGCGTGAAAATCCACCAAAACGATGTCCGCCCTGCCCTGGAGCTCCTGGAGAATGGCATCCGCGCTCCGAAACGGACAATCCGCCGGTTTCATGAAGGTCCGGCCCAGCAGGTTGATCACCGCCACCTGGACCCCGCAGAAGGCAAAACGGCCGAATCCCTTCCCCGGGGCCTCCGGCGGCTCATTGGCCGGCCTGAGCAGCCAGGGCGTCGACTCCAGGAATGAATAGATCTCCTTGTGCTTCCAGATGTGGTTTCCGGAGGTCAGGATATCGATCCCGGCGTCATGGAGCTGCCGGGCATTCTTTGGGACCAGGCCCAGGCCGCCGGAGGCGTTTTCCGCATTGGCCAGCACCAGGTCCAGGGCCAACTCCTGCCGCACAGCCTGGATGGACTGGACAACCGCCCGGCGGCCTGGCTTGCCCACAATATCCCCGAGAAAGAGTACCCTCACGCCCCTTCATTCCTCAAGTGACCGTGCCTGAGCAAAAGCGCATGCTCCTGGGGCACCTCGACCTGGCGTCGAGAACAGCCATACAAAAGATAGAAAATAATTTTGAAAAAACCGCACAAGCAGATGCAAAAAAATCCAAGACCAAGCTCGAAAAAAGCGTTATCCGTTTTTTCAAAATTATTTTGCGTAGTGCACGGCCCGTTTCTCTCGAATGCAGGTCACCTTGATCTGGCCGGGATAGGTCAGTTTTTCTTCAACCGCCTTGGCGATGTCCCGGCTGATGGTATAGGTTTCGTCTTCAGACACTTTGTTACAGTCCACCATCACCCGAAGCTCCCGCCCGGCCTGGATGGCGTAAACCTTGCCCACGCCCTTGAAGTCGATGGCCACGTTTTCCAGGTCTTCCAAACGCTTGACGTAGTTCTCCAGGAGCTCCTTCCTGGCCCCCGGCCGGGCACCGGACAGACTGTCCGCCGCCTGCACCAGCACCGCCAGCACGGAGGCGGGCTGCACATCTTCATGATGGGCGGCAATGGCATGCACAATCTCTTTGGATTCCCCGAACTTCTTGGCCAGATCAGCCCCTATGGTCGCATGCGCCCCTTCCACTTCATGATCAACCGCCTTGCCGATATCATGCAGGAGCCCGGCCCGCTTGGCCTTTTTTTCATCCATCTTCAATTCAGCGGCCATGATGCCGCACAGAAAAGAGACTTCCAGGGAATGGTGCAGGACATTCTGGGTGTAGCTTGTCCTGAAGTAGAGCTGCCCGAGCAAACGGACGATTTCCGGATGGATCCCGTGCACACCGACATCGAAGGTGGCCTGCTCGCCCTTTTCCCGGAGCTTGACCTCCATTTCCTTATCCACTTTCTTCACGATATCTTCGATCCGGGCCGGATGAATCCGTCCGTCCCCGATCAGGCGTTCCAGAACCTGTTTGGCCTTTTCCCGGCGCAGCGGACTGTGGGCTGAAATGACCACTGTCTCCGGGGTGTCGTCAACAATAAAGTCCACTCCGGTGGCCGCTTCCAGGGATCGGATATTCCGGCCTTCCCTGCCGATGATGCGTCCTTTCATGTCTTCACTGGGCAACTCCACCGTGGAAACCGAATACTCCGACACATAATCTCCGGAGTAGCGCTGGATGGCCGCGGCCAGCACTTTCCTGGACTTCCGGTCCGCGGTCTCCTTGGCTTCCATCTCGATCTGCCGGATCATCTTGGCGGCCTCGTGCCGCGTCTTGCTTTCGATATCGGTAAACAAGCGCTTTTTGGCCTCCTCGGCCGTCAATCCGGAAATCTCCTGCAGTTTCTGCTCCTGTTCGGCCAGAATCTGCTGGCACTGTTTATCCTTTTTTTCCAATTCTCTTTCGGACTTGGACAGCCGTTTTTCCCATTCCACGAGCTCGCTTTCCTTTTGTGCGGATCGCTCCTGTTTCTCTTCCACCCGCTCCTCTTTTTGCTGCAGTCTGTCCTCCTGCTTCTTGACGATCTTTTCCCGGGCCTTCATCTCCTGTTCCATGGCATTTTTCTGGTTGTGCAGTTCTTCCTGACCCTGGAGCAGGAGTTCCTTTTTTTCGGCATTGGCCTCTTTCTTGGCGTTTTCAATGAGCTGCCTGGCCTGATTGTTGGCCTCCGCCAGCTTCTTGCCGCCCAGAAACCGAAGCAGCAGGAAACTTGCCCCAAAACCGACCAGAAGTCCCAAAAACCCCGTAAGGAATGCGTGTCCCATGCTATTCTCCCGTATGTTCTCAAACCCGGATCCGGGTCTGTTAAAAATGAGGGGCACCATGTGAAGCTGAATGATGAAAGGGAGAAAGAAGCGGGCGGGTCCGGCATGGACCGTGCTGCACGAGAGTAGACTGTGCATCCGGAGGCTCCTGCCGGGTCAAAGGCTGATCCGTCTCTCAGGACTTCAGGCGTTGAAAAAGCTGTGCGGTCTTTGCAAAGTCACCGGGTGAAAGCGGTTTGCACTGGATCATAAACCGTGAAGGGGCTAACCCCGGGGATAAGTGTTGAAGGCCCTTTTGAACCTGGTAGCCCAGGTGGGTGTCTCTGATAACCATCAGGTTTCCTGTCTAAAACAGGCTTACACAACAGGTTAAAAGAAGAGACTCCCGTTTTTGAGATGTTGGCTCAAAAATGGAACCAACAATCACTACAACCCCAGGGATAGTCGTTTGCCTATTCATCCGATTCTCAACTCAACGCACCATCTATTTCCTGCAGGAGCTGATTCATTTTGTTTACGGTGCTCTCCAGTGCCTGACTGGTCTGAATCAGCTCATCCGCCAAACTGAGCGCCACGAGTATGAGCAATTTTTCATTACTCAATCGCGACCCTCGTTCATTCAACCTGGTATAATGATCGTGTATCAGCCTTTCAGCTTCTCTGATCCTTGCATCATCAGCATTGGTTTTAAATGAAACCTCCTGCCCCAGAAGGTTCAACCTGTAGCTCGCCATTCATTACGTTATATCGATCTCTTGAATTTTTTGCAAGAGCCGATCCAGGCCCTGGGAAACTTTTTCTTTGGCCCGGCGCTCATGCGTCAGCTGCGCTTTCAGCTCGCTGTTTTCCGCCTCCAGCTCCTGGAGCCGTTTCAGGAGATGCTGAATCTTGTGTTCAAGTTTTTCCAAGAGCTCCATCAACTGTTCCGGCTCCTCGTGCGCTTCCAATCCAGATTTTTCTGCCTGGCCCGGCTCACGGCCAGCTTCTCGTCCGGCACATCCTTGGTCACGACGCTTCCGGCCCCGACCACAGCGTTCTCTCCGATGCTCACCGGCGCCACCAGGGAGGTATTGCTTCCGATAAAGGCCTGTTTCCCCACCGAGGTTTTGTGCTTGTTGTATCCGTCATAATTGCAGGTGATGGTTCCGGCCCCGACATTGGAATCCTGGCCCAGGGTGGCATCGCCGATATAGCTCAGGTGATTGACCTTGCACCCGGCATCCAGCAAAGCCTTTTTAATCTCCACAAAATTGCCGGCCTTGGCCCCGGTCCGCAGTTCCGAATCGGGCCTGAGCCTGGCAAACGGGCCGACCTGGCAGTGATCGCCGACGATCACCCCCTCCAGGTGCGAAAAATTTCTGATCCAGGCCTGGACCCCGATTCGGCTGTCCTGAATCCAGAGATGGGAATCCAGCTTTGCCCGGCTCATGATCCGGGAGCGGCCGTACACTTCCGTCGGCCCGGTGATCTCCGCTCCAGCCTCAATCTCCACTTGCGGGGCGATGCGGATCTGGTCCGGATTGTGCATGATCACCCCCGCCTCCTGAAACTGCCGGACGATCCGCGCCCGCAGCATTTCTTCACAGGAGGCCAGTTCGAAAGGGGTGTTGATCCCAAGAAATTGCGCCCGCGCTCCGGCATTGACGGCCAGGACCGGCTGTTCATCCTGAACGCCGAGGTCCACCAGCTGGGTAATATAGTATTCCTGCTGTACGTTCGTGTTCTCCAGCCGGTCCAGACAGGGCCGCACCCGATCCAGATCCAGGCAATAGATGCCGCTGTTGACCTCGTTCACATCCCGGACGGCCGATCGCTCCCCGATGTCTTTTTCTTCAACAATCATCCGGACACACCCGTCCCCGTTGCGCAGAACCCGGCCGTAGCCCGCAGGATCATCCAGTTCGAGACTCAAAAAGCTCACCACCGCCTCACGGCGGATGGCTTCCTGAACAAAGCGCCGCAACTCTCGGGCTCGGATCAAGGGGACGTCGCCGTTCACCACCAGGCACCAGCGGCACCCCTGCTGCACAAGGGCTTCAAAAGCACACTGCAGGGCGTGGCCGGTGCCGAGCTGCTCCGCCTGGAGGATGAAGCGATCCTCCCGATCCGGAAAGGCGGCCCGGACCAATTCCTGCTGATAGCCGACCACCGTGTGGATCTTCTCGGGACTGATCAAGCGATCCAGTACCTGATAAACATACCAGAGCATCGGGGTTTCAAGCAGGGTCTGCAGGACCTTCGGACGGTCCGACTGCATTCGTGTTCCCTTGCCGGCGGCCAGGATCAGGGCACTGACATCCGGCAGTCGTTCCACGTCCTGTTGGGTGAAAGGATTCAGCATAGGCCATTGTTTCGATGAAAGGGTTCAGCAATGCTTTATTTCGCCTGATCGCTTTGTTGTGGACACCGGCGGCCATGGAATAGGGCCTGCCCTCCTGCAGCCTAACCTGAACATCGCGAATGTGCAAGCCAGAAAAAAAGCAGGCCTCATGGACCTGCTTTTTTTCAATGCAAACACCTGCCGGATGCACCGTCGAATCAGGGGCTGCGGATCATCCCCGCAAAAAAACACTCATCTGGCTTTTTCTTTGAGATTGATCCGTTCCATGGCCCGACGCAGCGCCCCTTGAGCCCGGGCGAAGTCGATCTTGTCCTTTTCCCGCTGCACCCGGGCTTCAGCCCGCTCTTTGGCCTGCTGGGCCCTGGTCAGGTCGATGTCTTCGGCCTTTTCGGCGCTTTCAGCCAGAATCGTCAAAGAATCCGGCGAGACTTCGGCAAAGCCACCAGAGACGAAAAGATACTTCACCTGTCCGTCCTTGCGATAGTACAGGGAACCGATGGCCAGGGCGGACAGAAATGGTATATGATTGGAAAGCACCCCGAACTGTCCCTGGACACCGGGCACCCCGACATAGTCGACATCTTCACTCAGAATCATCTGATCCGGCGTCACGACTTCAAACTTGATTGTATCGGCCATAATAGCATCCCAGGTTTATTGTTTGGCCCGCTCAACGGCCTCTTCAATGGTTCCCACCATGTAGAAAGCGGATTCCGGCAGGTCGTCATGCTTGCCTTCCAGAATCTCCTTGAAGGCTTTGATGGTGTCTTCGGTCTTGACATAGGCCCCGGGGGTTCCGGTGAACTGCTCAGCCACATGAAAGGGCTGGGACAGAAACCGCTGGATTTTTCTGGCCCGGCCCACGGTGAGCTTGTCTTCGTCCGAGAGTTCCTCCATCCCGAGAATGGCGATGATGTCCTGCAGTTCCTTGTACTTCTGGAGTATCTGCTGCACCTCACGGGCCGTGTTGTAATGATCCAGTCCCAAAACATTGGGGTCCAGAATGCGGGAGGTTGAATCCAGGGGATCCACCGCCGGATAAATCCCGAGCTCGGCGATCTGCCTGGAGAGGACCAGGGTTCCGTCCAGATGCGAGAAGGTGGTGGCCGGCGCGGGGTCGGTCAGGTCGTCCGCCGGGACGTAAATGGCCTGCACCGAGGTAATGGAGCCCTTATCCGTGGAGGTGATCCGCTCCTGGAGCTCGCCAAGGTCGGTGCCCAGGGTGGGCTGATAGCCCACGGCGGAGGGCATCCGTCCCAACAGGGCCGACACTTCCATGTTGGCCTGGGTGAAACGGAATATATTGTCGATGAAGAGCAGCACGTCTTCATTCTGTTCATCCCGGAAATACTCGGCCGCGGCCAGAGCGGTCAAGGCGACCCTGGCCCTGGCCCCCGGGGGTTCGTTCATCTGTCCGTACACCAGGGAGGCGTTGGGCAGCACCCCGGCCTCTTTCATTTCCAGATAGAGGTCGTTGCCTTCACGGGTGCGCTCGCCCACACCGGCAAAGACCGACTTCCCGCCGTGCTGCTTGGCGATATTGTTGATCATTTCCATGAGGATGACGGTCTTGCCCACGCCGGCCCCGCCAAAGAGGCCCATTTTCCCGCCCTTGGGAAAGGGAATGAGCAGATCGATGACCTTGACCCCGGTCTCCAGGAGCTCGACATCCGTGCTCTGCTCCACAAATGACGGCGCCGGGCGGTGGATCGGATAATAATTGTCCGACTCCACCGGGCCGAGTTCGTCCACCGGCCGTCCCACCACATTCAAAATCCGGCCCAGGGACGGATTGCCCACCGGGACCTGGATCGGGGAACCGGTATCCACGCATTCCATGCCCCTGACCAGGCCTTCGGTGGCGTCCATGGCCACGCAGCGAACCACATTATCCCCAAGCTGTTGGGCGACCTCAACAATCAGCTCCTCCTCAGCCGGCCGGTTCGGGTCTTTGACCCGAACCGCATTCAGGATGCTGGGAAGCTGACCTTCTGGAAATTCAATATCGAGCGTCGCTCCGATGACTTGGGATATCTTACCTACTTTTTCACTCATTACGGCCCCCTTTTAACCTTTTAAAGCTTCAGCGCCACCGACAATATCCAGAAGTTCCGAAGTGATGGCTGCTTGTCGTGCTTTGTTGTATGCCAATGTCAAACTGGTGATCATCTCGTCGCAATTATTGCTGGCGTTGTCCATCGCGCTCATCCGGGCCGCGTGTTCGCTGGCCGAGGTTTCGAGGAGTCCTCTGTAGATCTGGACCTTAATGAAGCGCGGCAGGAGTTCGGATAAAATCCCGTCCACCGAGGGCTCATACATATACTGCGCTGAACCGCCCTCGGTTTGTTCCCCGGATTCCTCCTGACTGACCGGAAGCATTCTGAGATCACTGGCTTCCTGTTTGGCCACCGAGATGAACCGGCCGAAGACCAGATGGACTTCATCCACCTCTGCTTCCAGATAGGCCCGAATGACCTCGTTGCCCAATTCACTGGCCAGGGAAAAATCAAAACTGTCCATGCAGTCCCGGTAGCTCTTGACCAGTTCATACGCACTTTTCCGGGCGGCATTGACCGCTTTTTTGCCCACGGCATAGAACACGGCCTTCTGACCCAGGGATTGCTTGGCCGCGGCCAGGTGCATGGCCTTGGTGATCAGATTCGTATTGAACGCACCGCACAAGCCCCGATCCGAAGTAATCAGCAGGATGCCGGTGCTGTTCACGCTCTCCCGTTTCTCCAGGAGGGGATGGGCTCCGGTCTCCACCCCTGCCGCCATATCGCCCATGAGATCGTAATATTTCTCCGCATACGGCCTGAAGCGTTCGATCTTCGTCTGGGCCTTGCGCAGTTTGGCCGAGGCCACCATGTTCATGGCCTTGGTGATCTGCTTGGTCTTTTTGACAGAGGCTATTTTATTTTGGACATCCTTCAAGGAAGGCATGGATTCACCCCTTTTGGCTAAGCTTGAAAAGACTTCTTGAATTCCTCAATCGCGTTCTTGAGCTTTTCCTCAAGATCGGCGTCCAGATCGCCCTTGTCTTTGATCTGCTCCAGGATATCCGACTTGGAGCTGCGCATGAATTCAAGGAATTCCGCTTCAAAGCGACGGATATTGTCCACATCGATCGTATCCAGATAGCCTCTGGTTCCGGCATAGAGCACGGCCACCTGCTCCTGCACCGGCATGGGTTGATATTGATCCTGCTTCAGGAGCTCCATCATCCGCTTGCCGCGTTCCAGTTTCTCCTGGGTGGCCTTGTCCAGATCCGAGCCGAACTGGGCGAACGCCGCCAGCTCGCGATACTGGGCCAGGTCCAGACGCAGGGTCCCGGCCACTTTCTTCATGGCCTTGGTCTGGGCGCTGCCCCCGACCCGGGAGACGGACAGACCGACATTGACCGCCGGTCTGATCCCGGCGAAGAAGAGACTCGGTTCCAGGTAGACCTGACCGTCGGTGATGGAGATCACGTTGGTCGGGATATAGGCGGAGACGTCCCCGGCCTGGGTTTCAATGATCGGCAGCGCGGTCAGAGAGCCGCCGCCCTGGGAGTCGCTCAGTTTAGCCGCCCGCTCCAGCAGTCTGGAATGGAGATAAAAGATATCGCCCGGGAAGGCTTCCCGGCCCGGAGGCCGCCGCAGCAGCAGGGACATCTGCCGGTAGGCCACGGCCTGCTTGGAGAGGTCGTCGTAAATGATCAGGGCGTGCTTGCCGTTGTCCCGGAAATATTCGGCCATGGTGCAGCCGGCATAGGCGGAAATGAACTGCAGCGGGGCCGGCTCCGCGGCCGTGGCGGAAATGATGGTGGTGTATTCCATGGCCCCGTTTTTGCGCAGGGCGTCGGCCACCAGGGCCACAGTGGATTTTTTCTGTCCGATGGCCACATAGAAGCAGTGCACATCCGTCTCTTTCTGGGCCAGGATGGCGTCCACCACAATGGCTGTTTTTCCGATCTGGCGGTCGCCGATGATCAACTCCCGCTGCCCCCGGCCGATGGGGGTCATGGCGTCGATTGATTTCAAGCCGGTGGGCATGGATTCTTTCACCGGCTGCCTGGCGATGATGCCCGGGGCCTTGATTTCCACCAGCCTGGATTCCTCCATGGAAATGGGGCCCTGTCCGTCCAGAGGGTTGCCCACGGGATCGATGACCCGTCCGGTCACCGCGTCTCCCACCGGAACGGAGAAAACCGTGCCGGTCCGCTTGACGGTATCGCCTTCATTGATGTGGGTGTCTTCACCAAGCAGGGCCACCCCCACGCTGTCCTCATTGAGGTTCAAGGCCAGACCGTAAATATTGCCGGGGAATTCGAGGAGTTCCATGGCCATGCAGTTTTCCACCCCGTAAACCGTGGCGATGCCGTCGCCCACGGATAAGACGACCCCGGTTTCGGTCATCTCCATTTTTTGTTCGTAGTTTTTGATCTGATCCTCGATGATCCGGCTTATTTCATCAGCTTTGATTTGCATATGATCCCTCACCCCTTTTTGATTTGTTCCTTTAACTGAGCCAGTTGTGCCCGCAAACTGGCGTCGTAGACTTTATCTCCCACTTGCAGCACCAAACCGCCCAGAATGGCCGTGTCGGATGCATACTCCAGGACCAGTTTCTGTGAGAGCTGTTCTTCCAGCTGATCTTTGATCGTGTCCTGCCTGGCTTTGGCCAGCTCGATGGCCGTGATCAATTTTCCGCGCAGGATTCCGGCCTTGGCGTCCAGAAGCTCGCTGAAGGTCCGCTGAATATCCGGGAAATGCCCCAAGCGTCCCTTATCCGCCAGGAACAGGCAGAAATTCTGGATGGTCCTGCCGATGCCAACCTTTTCCATGATCCTGGCCAGAACCTGCTTCTTGTCCCCGGTCTTGATGATGGGGTTTTTGAAAATCTTCAACAACTGAGGCGCCTCTTCAATTACCTCGGTCAAGCGGGCCAGCTCCTCACCATACTGATGCAGTTCCTGGTCCCCCTTTTCCTGACCAAGTGCAAACAAGGCCCTTGCGTATCGTTTGGCAATGACTTGTTCCTTCAATTGAGCACCACCTTTGTTAGATAATTATCAATCAATTGATCCTGTTCCTTCTGGCCCAGCTTGTCCACGATCATCTTCTCCGCGGAGTCGATGATTTTCTCGGCCATTTCGGCGCGCAGGGCGTCCATCATCTGCTGCGTCTCCTGATCAGCCTTGACCTTGGCCTGCTGCTTGATCTTCTCAGCATCCTGGTGCGCCTTTTCAATGATGCCCTGGCGCAGGATCTCCCCCTGTTTTTTGGCCTCGTCCAGAATCTCCTGCCGTTTGGAATCCATGTCCGCAATGCTCTTCTGGACATCGTCGAGCTTGGACTGGGCTCTGGCCTTTCGCTTTTCCAGCTCTTCCAGCTCGGAACCGATCTGCTGCCGGCGTCCGGAAAAGAATTCTTTGATCTTCTTGCCTGCCAGCATATAGACCACGCCCACAAACAAGACGAAGTTCAACACCCGCCAGCCGAAATCCTTCCAGGCGGCAAGATTGTACGCTTCGCCTCCATTTTCCGCGGCCAGGGCCCCGGCCGCCAGCAAGACAGACAGGCCTGTTATCCCGAGAATAGATGTCGCTTTTCGCAATGCTCCTCCCTCCTTCATAGTCCGATGTTATGCATTGACAAGCACCTTGTCCGCTACTTTCCGGGCATAGTCGTCCACTTGCCGGGTCAGGTCCTGCCTGGCCCTGTCGCTTTCCGACGCGATGTCCTTTCTGGCGGCCTCCAGATCCGCCGCGCCCTGATCAGCGGCCTGAGCCAGGAGATTTTTCTCTTCCTGCGTCCCTTCCTGCTTCAACTCGTTCCGGACCCGGTCGCCTTCCTTCCGGGCCTGATCCAGGGCGGCCTGATAATCCTCGACCTTTTGTTCCGCTTGATTGTTGAACCCTTCAATTTCGCTCAAGTCGCCGGCGATCTTTTCACCCCGCTTTCTGACGATTTCCCGAATGGGCCGATAGACCAGAAAATTGAGAACCCCCAGCAACAGTAAAAAATTGATCAACTGAATGAAAAAGGTCAGATTCAATTCAATCATACCGCCTCCAGTTTGCAAATGAGTAATGGATAGTCGATACTTATCAGGGCATTACCCGTGAAAATCCCTTCCCGGCTCAGCCTGACTTTGTGAAAATTGTTACAAATGCAAATCTCTTTACTCCATAAGCGTTGAGCTGTCAAAGACTTTTTTCACGTCTTTTCGGATGGAATAGCAGAGAACAACAAGCAAATCCAGTAGTTTCTCAGTACCAGACGTCACTAGGCTCCTATCTCGAACCCGTCGTTGGAATCATCAAAGTCAAAATCTGGCTCGATTGCGATCCCAAAGCAAGCCCATCCAATCAAGCGGATGCTTTGGGTAGAAGATTGCTTCAATAGCCAATGCACCCCCCTGCAGCAATCTTCAATAATCAATCTTCACTCTTCAATTTCAAAGCGCCCGCATCCATTCCGGCTTGAGTCTGAGCGCACCGCTCAAGGCCTGGTCGATCTGCTGCAGTCCTTCCTGCTTGTGCCGCGGCATGCGGACCTTGATCGGCAGGTAGTTGGAAGCGTGATTGGAGATGAACAGTCCGCTGCTCAACTCGGTATGCTCGAGCATTTCCCGCAGCTCGAGCAGCAGCCCCTCCTGGTCCGGGAGCTGAAATCTCCCCTGGGCTTCGGCTTCCGCCAGGGGCGTCCCCGGGATGAGCATCACGGTCAAGGCCCCCACATAATCGGGATCCATTCGGGTCAACAAGGCCCCCGTGGCCCGGGCGTGCTCCAGGGAGCGCTCCCGGCCGGCGATGCCCAGAAGCACGGTCACGGACAGCTTGATGCCGGCCTGCTTGATTTTTTGCCCCAGATCCGCCAGCTCATCCGCGGACGTGCCTTTGCCGACAGCCTCCAGGACCCGGTCGTCTCCGCTCTCCACCCCCAGATAGACGATGTGCAGCTTTTTCTCCCGAAGCTCTTGCAGCTCGTCCAGGGACTTCTTGCGGATGCCCTTGGCATTGGCATAGGTCCCGATGCGCTTGACCCAGGGAAGGTATTCATTGATGCAATCCAAAATCCAGTTCAGTTTCCTCTGGGGCAGGATCAGGGCATCCCCGTCCATGAGGAAGAGCCGATCCTGCCGCTGCAGATACTGACTGGCGAACTGGATGTCCGAAAGGATGGTGGCCTCATCTTTGACCTGGAACGGCTTGTCGGGATAGGAGCCGCAAAAGGTGCACTTGCCGTGCGAACAGCCCAGAGTGACCTGCAGCAGGATGCTGTTGGCTTCACTCGGGGGGCGGATGCAGCTGCCCACATAATCCATGCCCTGTTTCATCGTCATACCTCAAAATGCTTGAAAATAATTTCTTGATTTTCTTCTGTTCAGCAATATTAAATCGTCAATCTTCAATCGTAAATCCAATAGCCTTGACTTCCCGGCTTCCATAAGCCAAGCTGAACATGCCTTTTTTCACGGTCTCCGTCAAATCCGTGGACCTGTTTCAAAGGCGACAAGCCTGCCTATCAAACATGCTATCAGGGCATCCGCTGCGGATTGCCTGATCAGGAGTCACTGTGATGAATATCCAAGAGTATTGCCCGGAGAAAGTGCTCCCCCTGGCCCAGGCCGTCCAGAAAATCCAAAACGGGAACCGGGTGTTCATCGGCACCGGTTGCGGCGAGCCCCAGGCCCTGATCAAGGCCATGGTGGAAGATCAAACCCTCCAGGATATCGTGATCTACCAGATGCTGTCCTCGACCTTGGCCAACTATGTGCACGAAAAATCCTTTTCCAGACGCTTTTCCCTGAAGCTCTTCTTTATCAGTCAACCCATGCGCCAGGCCGCTTTTGAAGGGAAAATCGACTACATTCCGGCCTATCTGTCCCAGATCCCCGAACTCTTTTTGACCAAGCGAATCGGCCTGGACGTGGCCCTGATCCAGGTCAGTCCCCCGGACCGCTTCGGCTTCTGCAGCCTCGGCATCTCCGTGGACATCACCCTGGCCGGCATGCAAAGCGCCAAGACCGTCATCGCCCAGATCAATCCCACCATGCCCAAAACCTCGGGGGACAGTCTGGTGCACGTGGATGATTTTGACTACCTGGTGGAGCAGGACGAATCCCTGGTGGAATTTCTTCCGAGTTCAAAAAACCAGGAAATCGTGGAGCGCATCGCCTATCATGTGAACAAGCTCGTGGACGACGGGGCTACCCTGCAGGTCGGGTTCGGGCATCTTCCCAATGCCATCCTCCCTTATCTCAATAACAAACAAGACCTGGGCATCCACACCCAAGTCATTACCGACGGCTTTCTGCCCCTGTTCAAAAAAAAGGTGATCACCAACAAGAAGAAGAATTACCTGCCGAACCGGGTGGTGGCCTCCTTGTGCATGGGCTCCTGCGATCTGTATCGCTATCTGGACAACAATCCCATGTTCTATTTCCGGTCCTCGCAATTCGTGAACGACCCCAATGTCATCGCCAAAAACGACAATCTCATCTCCATCAGTTCCGCCCTGGAAGTGGACCTGACCGGGCAGATCTGTACCGACTCCAAAGGGCACCTCTTCTACAGCGGTATCGGGGACCAGGTGGACTTCATCCGGGGCAGCAGCATGTCCAAGGAGGGATTTTCCATCATTGTCCTGCCCTCCACCGCCCAGAACGGGGAGGTCTCGCGCATCGTGCCCCATTTGAGTCCGGGGGCCGGCGTGGCCACCACCCGGGGAGACGTGGACATCGTGGTCACGGAATACGGCGTGGCTGAACTGCACGGCAAGGGGATTTATCAGCGGGTGGTGGAGCTGGCCCAGATCGCCCATCCCAAATTCAGGGCTGAAATCATCGAGCAGGCCAAAAAGCACCGCTACATCTTCACGGACCAGCTCCCGCCCAGCACCCAGGACCTCATGTTCCTGGAAAAATACAACTCCCACCTGGAGTTGGAAAACGGGAAGCACTTCTTTTTCAGACCGCTGCTTCCGGCGGATGAATTCGAATCCCGGAACTTCTTCTACTCCCTCCAGGAAACCACGGTCTATTACCGTTTTTTCAACAAGCGCAAGGTCTTCTCCAGGGAGATGCTCCAGGAGCAGTGGGCCAATGTGGACTACCGGAAGAACATGACCATCATCGGCATGACCCAGGCGGGCAAACACAAGGAAATCGCGGCCATCGGCTCCTATGCCCAGGTGGACACCGACACCGCCGAGGTGGCCTTCGTGGTCAAAGAGACCTATCAGGGG
The DNA here is from genome assembly GCA_964621385.1 of uncultured Desulfohalobiaceae bacterium. Lineage (GTDB taxonomy): Bacteria > Desulfobacterota > Desulfovibrionia > Desulfovibrionales > Desulfothermaceae > JAABTT01. The sequence goes on along the minus strand of CAZUMF010000008.1, from coordinate 3,646 downwards.
CTGGGCATCGGCTCCTACCTGCTCAAGATCCTGGAAAAAATCGCCAAAGAAAACAAATACAAGCGATTCACGGCCACGGTCCTGAGCGAAAACCAGACCATGATCCACGTTTTTAAAAAGCACTACCCCCAGGCCAGGCTGGCCCGCAGCGGCGGCGGGGAGGTGGAGATCACCATGGAGCTGGACTGACGGAGGTCATGGGATTTTGGATTTTCGATTTTGGGTTTTGGATTTTGGATTGTAAAGGCAAAGAGGTGGTGGGTGCTTATCCGCTTATACTTTGCTTATCTTTGGGATACAAATCATGCACATGAAAAGAAGAATTCAGCCCACAGATCACCGGATTGACACGGACAATGAAAAAAAATTGGCTTTTTGCCATGCCGCATGGCGATGGCCTTTGCCTGCCAGCCTCTTATTGCTGGCAGACAAAAAGAAAACCTATCCGTGTCAATCCGTGTGATCCGTGGGCAATAATCTGCTTTCTTTCAATTTCTAAGTATCAACGGAAGACGACCGAAGTGGACCTCTAAGATAAATATTTCTGTTGAAAGAGCGCTCAACGCATCTTCCACTCCGGTGGGCGCTTGTCCAGAAAAGCCTGCACCCCCTCCCGGGCGTCCTCGCTGGAACAGAGCAGGGCGAAATGATTGTTCACCAGCTCAAAGGCCTGCCTGTAATTCAGATCCTCCATCCGGTAAAAGGAGCGCTTGCCCAGCTGCACTGCCAGAGGACTCTTCTCCGCCAGGGTCCGGGCCAGGGCCTGGGTGGCCTGTTCCAACTCCTCCCGCGGCACCACCCTGTTCACCAGCCCGATGCGCAGGGCCTCCTCCGCGTCGATCATCTCCCCGGTGAGGATGAGCTCCAGGGCCTTTTTCCGCCCCAGATTCCGCAGCAGGGGCACGGCCGGCCCCATGCAGAACAGGCCCACATTCACGGCCGTGGCTCCTAAACGGGCGCCTTCCGCAGCCACGGCCAGATCGGCCGAGGCCACGATTCCGATTCCGTTGGCCACGGCCAGATCGGCCGAGGCCACGATTCCGATTCCGTTGGCCACGGCCAGGTCCTGCACCGAGGCAATGACCGGGGTGCCCATCCCGGCGATGGTCAGGCTCATCTCCTCCATCAAGCTCACCCAATGATAGAGATCCAGGGCGGACTGGCCCTCGAGCTCATTGACGTCGATGCCCGCGCAAAAGGCCTTGCCTTCGCCTGCGACCACAATCGCCCGGACGCTCTCATTCGACTCCAGTTCCTTGAGGGCGGCGTTGAACTCCGAGGCCAGGGTCGTGGTAAAGGTATTCAAGGCCTTGGGGCGCTGAAAGGTGATCCGCCCGATATGCTCCTGAACCGCAATCATCAGGGTTTGATAGGCTGTAGGCATGCATTCCTCCTGTTTATGGCTGGATCAGCCGTTCTTGTTGGATACATCTGAATGGGATTACTTTCCCTCCTTTTCAGACCCTTGCCCTCGATCTTGGATGGCAAAAGGGTTCAAATCCACAGAAGCAAGCAATCGAATTTGACGCTTGACTACTTGGTCCATATATGCCTATAGCCTCAAAAGTTCAAGCTTCAAATACATGACATTCACTCAATATGAAGGAGACCGTCCATGCTTACCCTGAAAACCTGTCTCAGCTTCTTGATGTCTATCACTTGCCTTTGTGTTTTTGCCGTGAATTGTTCTTTGGCAGAGCAGATACCCTTGGAAAAACCCGGTCTCTTCAAGGTGAGCAGCGAAACCACCTTTCCAAGCTCGGAGGCAGGCCTGGCAGCCTACGTCAATGTAGGGGAGTTGACCAGCAACGAGCTGTTTCAAATCATGCTCACATTTTCCAGCACGAAAAACTCGGACGACAACTTTGTTTCTGGGTATCATACCATTTACAGTTCGGATGTTGGAATCTATGCCGGCATGGACGGCTGGATCATTTCCTATGTCAAAAATGATGATTATACTGCCAATATTATTATACCTGTTAATGTAGATTTTGAAAAGAATACCCTTGGGTTGACTAAGGTTGAAAGCAGTATTTCTACCGCGCTTTCCGCCCTGAATAAATATTTTAGTAACTATAAAGACAACATTCAATTTTATGACTTTGCTCATCCAGAGGCAAATGCCCTACTCATATCACTGAAAGAAGCAGACAATTATGTTACTTCCTCTTATGATGATTGTAAATTTACTTATCTTATTCCTGAAGATATAACTCTGTATACTTCAGAATTTTACGTGTCGACATATAAGTATGGAGCAAACGTTTATATAAATAATGATACATTATTAACCACTAATGACCATTATATTTCGAATTATTTAGGTTATATTTCAAATATTCCATCTTCATATTTGAATTATAATTTTCCTTATACTGTTCGAATAAAAGGTGATGATGATTATCATGCATTTGGTGGGATAATTTTTGTTTATAAAAAATAAATTCGGTTTATAAAATATGTTCAAATTATTTTTTTATTATATTTTCATTGTAGTACTGTTAATATTTTCAATAGTGATCGCCCAGTTCTCCATAGCTTCTACCATTCAAATATCGGATGTCGACATCGTCTGGTCCAAAACCCTCTCCTTAACCGCAGGAGCCACTGATCCCTCCGATGCCCCAGTAGTCACGAACTTGGACATCATGACAGCTAAAGCCGACATCACCTGGAAAAGGGCGTTAACGCTGACCACAGGGGCGGACGATCCCTCTGAGGTCCCGGCAGTTACCGACCTGGACATTTTGGTGGATTCAGCCGATATCACCTGGAAAAAGGAACTGAGTCCTCTCAAGCCCCCTCCCGAAATCCTGTCCTGTTCCGCCCAAGCCACCGTGCCCGGCAATGACAAAACCATAAGCGTCACCTGGCACCCAGACGGCTACGAAGCGGGGTATTCGTATCTTTGGGATACAAGTGCCCAAACCGAACCAGATGCACAAATTGACAGTGCCAATGCAACGGTAACCAGCCCGGAACTCTCTGAAGGGTCTCATTATTTTCACTTGGCCTTTGTCGATCACAACGGGGATCTCAGCCCGAGTACCCATCTCGGGCCATTTGTCATTGACCTGACTCCCCCTGTCATTCAAGGACTGGGTGATGACAACAGCCTGCAAGACAGTGTGAACTGGTCTTGGAGTGCAAACGAAGAGGCCACCTTTCGCTTTGCCGTCAATCAAGAGGAGACATGGAGCGCCAGTGGAGAATTTGAGGATGGAAGTTCGGCTGAAAAATCCGGAGTTGACGGAACCTGGTATCTCCATGTCCAGGCCAAGGACGCAGCCGGGAACCTCAGTCAGGTCAAGACGGTCAGTGCACTTTTGGATAGTACCCCACCCAGCATTCAAGGCCTCAGCAATGACAGCACTGTGCAGAGCTCCAAGACCTGGTCCTGGAGCGCCAGTGAAGACAGCTCGTTTCGCTATGCGATCGATCAAAGTCCGAATTGGACTCCAAACGGAAATTTCACTGAGATAACAACGGCCCAGAAATCCGGGGTGTCAGGGACCTGGTATCTCCATGTCCAAGCCAGGGATGCAGCCGGGAACCTCAGTCAGGTCAAGACAGTCAGTGCTGTGCTGGACAATACTCTGCCGGTCGTCAGCGGGATAGCCACCGACTTGACCCCGAAACAATC
>CAZUMF010000007.1:22446-43619 GCA_964621385.1 uncultured Desulfohalobiaceae bacterium | reverse complement strand
CCTCTTGTCAGGGATTGCTTCGGCGAAGACGCCTCGCAATGACGGGTTACGGCGAAAGTATGCCGGTAAAACAAAGTTTCTTTATTGATCAAACCGGCAGTCGTTGTTTTAAATGAACAGCATAACAGCTCAGTCGTATATTGTATTAAATATCAAGCAATTATATGTCAACTCAGCCAGCGGCTGGCGCTGACACCTGAAATCCCGCAATGAGGCATCGAATATCACGAAGTAACCCAAAAAACTCTAAATTTGTACGTACTCTCGAGATATCTGTACTCAGGCTCAATACCGCCGTAAAGACATGAGATATCTTGTCCGATAGGGATTACAGGGCCTTGTCTCACCTGATCATTCCTTCCCACGATTGATACAGGCATGGGTTCCACGCCGTATTTTTATAAGTGTCCTATCCTATTTGCTGAAGGATGACGATCATGAACGCTTTCAATCTCAGTTTGCGGACCAAATCGTTGCTGGCCTTTGTCGTGGCTTGCCTTGTGGCCCTGGGTCCCACTGTTTTTATCGGCTGGCAGCTGCTGGAGACGGCGCGGGAACATCTGGGCCGTGGTTTTGCCCAGAACTTTACCCTGCTCAGCGCCCAGAGGATCAAGGCCCCGGTGACCCGTGAACTGGCAATGTCCCAACGCTTTGCCGATTCTGTTCTGCTTCGGCGGTGGCTTTTGGACGAGGATTCGTCCCGGAAGAAAACCCTTTTTTTCCGTGAAGCCAAGGGGTTTGCGCACGATTTCCGCGATAAGAACTATTTTGTTATCAGCCGGGAAAGCCTGGGGTATTATTTAAACAACGAGCAGAAGCCATACAGTGAAAAACCCCGATACTATCTGGATCCGGAAAATAGTGATGACAGCTGGTTTTTTCAGACTATGGCCGAATTCGACACCTTTAACATCAATGTGAATCAGGACGTCCATCTCAAAGAAACCCGTGTCTGGATCAATGTGATAATCCGGCATGAGGGCAAAAAGATCGGGCTGGCTGGAACAGGTTTGAACCTGGCCGAATTTCTCAATGAATTCATATCTGCTGCAGAGCCTGGAATAACGCCTATGATTTTGAATGCACAAGGTCTTATCCAGGCCCATCCTGATCGGAATTTGATCGCCTTCGGTTCCGGAGCCAAGGCCCACAAGGAGCAGTCGCATCTGAGCGACCTGCTCCCTGATCAGGCAACGGATGGGGAGTTGCAGGAGGTTCTGCACAGGACCCGGACCGCGCCGGGAACAGTGGGGACACTCTGGGCCAGGCTTGACGGTAAGCAGCAGCTTCTGGCCTTGACCTGGATCCCTGAGCTCAGCTGGTATGTGGTCAGTGCCGTGGACCTGCAGGCGGCCCAGGTCCTGGATAATACCTGGGTCATTGCAGCGGCAGCCGCATTGCTTGTCATCTTCGTCATTTTGCTTCTGGTGTATAGTTACGGATTGGAAAAGCTTGTTCTCAGACCCTTGCGGTCCCTGCACACATCCGCTACCGTTTTGGCCCAGGGAGATTACAATGTCACCCTGCCCCCGGCCGGTGCTGACGAGATCGGGGGGTTGAGCCGTGCTTTCGGCACCATGGTGGAGGAGATTAAAAGCCATACCCGGGAGCTGGAAGCAAAAGTCCGCACAAGGACCCGAGAGCTTGAGGAGCAGTCGGAACTCCTGCGGGAGGCCAATCAGCAGAAAACCGAGATGCTGAACAATGTCATGGAGAGCATCCATTACGCCCAGACCATTCAGCAGGCCATTTTGACGAGCGAGGCCCAGCTTGGGAGCCTGATTCAGGAATGTTTCATTCTCTGGCAGCCCAAAGATGTGATCAGCGGCGATATGATCTGGAGCAAGGAGATCGAGGACGGCTTTGCCCTGGCGGTCATCGATTGTACCGGTCACGGGGTTCCCGGAGGGGTCATGACCATGGCCGCGGTGGCTTCCCTGAACCGGGTGGCCAGTGATATCGGTGTCCAACATCCGCACCGTGTTTTGCAGGAGGTGAGCCGGGTGGTTCAGAAGATGCTCTCCAAGCAGGATACATCCCAGTTCTCAGAGGACGGCCTGGACATGGCGCTTTGCGTGTATTGCCGCTCGACTCGAAACCTTCTCTTTGCCGGGAGCCGGCTGAGTCTCTATTATGAACAGGGGGGCCAGCTTGTTCAAATCAAGGGTGATAAAGAAAGTCTGGGGTATCGATCCTCAAACCCTGATTTTCCTTTTCAGACTCACACTCTCCAAATCCAGGGGCAGATGGCTTTTTATCTGGCCACCGACGGGATATTTGATCAGATTGGTGAAAAAACAGGACTGCCGTTCGGCAAGCGTCGCTTGCTTTCCTGTTTGCAGGGCATCCTGGACAAGCCCATGGCCGAACAAAAAGAGGTTTTGCGTGAGGCATGCGAAACCTATCGGGGTGCAGAAGAGCAGCGGGATGATATCACGGTCGTCGGCTGTCGCGGAACGGCCTCGTTCGCTTAAGACCCTTATTCCATTTTACAATGTGTCCTGTTTCGGAGGGGACGGTGACGGAAGAATCCATTTTTTCCAGAGAAACACGAGTGATAGAGGAATCAGAAGCCATCGCTGTGAGCGAAGAATTTTCCGAAAATCCCTTGCTGCAGTCCTATTTGAATCTTCTGAAGGAATACAAGAAGCTCTTCCGCCAGACCCAGCGCGTGGTGAAAATGAGTGACCGCATGCAGCAAAGCCTCAACGAACTCAATGCAGATCTTCAGACACACAAAGAAATTCTGTCCAAGATGTCCTATGTTGACGGTCTGACCTCCATCGCCAACAGAAGGCACTTTAATGAATATATCGAAGCGGAATGGGAGCGCGGTCACCGCTCTGGACATCCTTTGGCTCTCATGATTCTGGATTTGGACTATTTCAAGCAATTCAACGATCATTACGGCCATGGGGCGGGAGACGACTGCCTCATCAAGGTCGCTCAGACCATGGCCCGGTCGGTGAAAAGGCCGGCTGATCTTGTCGCCCGGTATGGAGGGGAAGAGTTTGCCGTCCTGCTCCCGGAAACAGAGCTTTCAGGGGCCATGGAGGTCGCTTCCACTATAAAGGCCGGCATCGGGGATTTAGCCATCCAGCATGACCATTCGGCCACTGCCTCCATTGTCACGGTGAGTATCGGGGTTGCGGTCATGGTTCCGACTTCTCGTTCAACATACCAGGATCTGATTGAGGCGGCCGATGATCGGCTCTACGCAGCAAAACGGGCCGGCCGCAATCAGATTAAAGGAAAGGTGGATACCAATGGATCATCACATTCAGACATTTTATGAGCAGTTGAAAGAAAAGGGCATTGTTTTCAGCTTCACCGGTCCAGTCTCGCAAAGCCTTTTGGAAGGGATCGGCGAAACCCTGCGGCAAAAAATGACCCTGGAAGAGACCAGTACCACTGTGACGCACAAAGTCTTCTCCATTTTTGTGGAACTCATGCAGAACGTCATCAATTATTCAGCTGAAAAAGGATCCGGGGAATATGAGCAGGACCTCAGCTTTGGCATTATGATCATTGGCAAACAGGATGCGCATTTTTACATTCAATGCGGCAACTATATCACCGAAGATCAGGAAGGTCCGCTGACGGAAAAGTTGCGCACGATTCAATCCATGAACAAGGATGAGCTCAAGAAATATTACAAGGAACAGCGTCGAAAAGAGACGCCTGATGCAAGCAAAGGGGCCGGTCTCGGGTTTATTGAGATGGCCAGAAAAGCGACCCGGCCGCTTTCCTTTGAGGTTGTTCCCAGCGAAGCAGGAAAGCATTTTTTTGTCGTGACCGCTGTTGTTTGACTTTTGTGAATGCGAATGGTCAGATGATTTGCCGACATTGATGGAGACAGTCATGGAAGCTTTTGTACGCGAGAAAGGGAAGGCAACGCCCTTCATCCACTTTGATCCCGAGAACAATCATCTGGAGATCAAAGGGGAGTCCTATCCGGAGAATTCAGCGAAATTCTATTCTCCCATGCTGGAATGGCTGGAAACCTATCTCCGCCAACCGGGTGCCGATTCGATAGAAGTGGATGTGGAGCTCATTTATTTCAACAGCAGCAGTTCAAAAATCCTGATGAATTTTTTCGACATGCTCGAAGACGCCGCCCGGGAGGGTCTGTCGGTCAGTGTGAATTGGCGCTATCATGAGGACAACGATATTTCCCTGGAATGCGGGGAGGAGTTCCAGGAGGACCTGGAGCAGGTCTCCTTTCATTTGATCCAGATCGAGCCGGAGGCATGAAGAGGGAAGTCGGACGTCGGAGGTCGGAGGTCGGGAAGAGGAACTAGGGGAGTGTTTTGGGCGGACTGGCAAGACAGTGTGGATTCATCCTTGACAACCGCTCACTATGATTTATGAGAGTATAAAATACAGTAAATTTTTCCAAACCGGAATACGGTGGTGCCAGATTCCATACCGGCCATGTTCACAAACAGGATGTTTCAGGTCAGGATGCCCAAACCAGAATCAGCTACCACCTTGAAAATACCCAGTGAGAGCTGATCCAAATCCGCACGGCTGATGAGGTGGGCTGCGATAGAATGTCGCAGCCCTTTTTTTTCCTCAGGTGAGGGTTCGTATCCTTCGTATCCTAGGGAATACAAGGCCTTGAAGGAGTGATATCCATGCAACAGGACGGCTTTTTCAGCAAATCGATTGATATGAACGGGTTCAGCAGAGAGCATGAGGCCGAGAACAGCAAAGGGGAATGGACGGAAGAAGCCACCCAGACAACCCAGGAGGCTTCTCTTGACTCTCTGTTTACCTATGTCCAGGACCTGGACAAGACTGCCCTCCTGGATCATGAAGATGAAGTACGGCTGGCGCAGGCCATTGAGAATGGGGAAAAAGAAATACTGTATGCTGCCACAGAAGTTCCGGCGGCTGTGGATTTTTTTATTCGAATTGGCGAGCAGCTTCAACAGGGGCAGCTTAGGCTCAAAGAGGTGGTCAAGACCTTGGAGGACCATGATTCCGAAGAGGCGCGGGGTGGCCAGCGAGAGCATGTCATCGGCCTCCTGGATGAGGTCAAGCGTATCTATGAGCGCGAACGGGGTCTTTACGTCAAGATCCAGCAGATCGAACCGTTTTCAGATACATGGTCTGGAATCCAGGACCGGATCCTGGTTTACAAACAGGATCTGGTGGCCAGGCTTATGGCCGCCAAGCTGAATACAGATCTCTATAGCCAGGTGATCGCCTCCATCGAGGGATTTGTGCAGCAAATGCAGAGCTTGAAAAGAGAGCATGAGGCCTACCTGCAAAATCTCGGTCTCAGCAGGGAGGAATTGGGGAGTCTCTTTGACCGGCTGGAGCGAACAGAGACCCGGCAGGCCGCGGCTGCGACCCGTGGCTTGAGCCTCAATGATCTGTCTGCATTGTGGAATATTGTGCTTGACAAGGAAGCAAACCTATCCCGGCTGCAAGAATTGTGCGGCCAGGATCTCGAGGAGCTTCAGGAAGTCCTCTGGAGGATGAAGCATGGCAGACAGCAGGCTATCCAGGCCAAGCAGGCTTTTGTCCGGGCCAATCTCCGCCTGGTGATCAGTATCGCAAAAAAGTATATCAACAGGGGACTGCACTTCCTTGATCTTGTCCAGGAGGGCAATTTCGGTCTGATGACGGCCGTGGAAAAATTTGAATATCAACGAGGATACCGATTTTCAACCTATGCCACCTGGTGGATCAGGCAGTCAATCCTCAGGGCTGTAGCCAATCAGTCCCGGACCATACGGGTGCCTGTTCACGCTCTGGAATCCTACAACAGAATCTCCCGGAAGACCCAAGTACTGCACCAGCAGCTTGGGCGGGAGCCTTCCCTCGAGGAAGTGTCCGAGGCTGCCGATTTGCCGGCTGAGAAAGTAAGGCAATTGCTTCAGCTCCTGAAAAAAACAATTTCTTTGGATCTCCCGATGTGGAAGGACGATGATTCCAGCCTGGGACACTTCATCGAGGACAGGACCGCTCCAGCCCCGGTCAAAGAGGTGGAATTCACGGAGTTGCGGGAGCTGGTCCAGAAGTTGATTTCCGAGTTGTCGCCCAAAGAGGAAATGGTGCTCAAGAAACGCTTTGGTCTTGGCGATGAACTCGGCGAACAAACCCTGGAAGAGATCGGCCGGCAGTTCAATCTGACCCGGGAGCGCATCCGTCAGGTGGAAGCGAATGCCCTGAGAAAAGTCAGACGAAGTGCCTGGTTCAGCCGTTTGAGCGCCTACTATACAGAGGATTAGAATCTCATGCTAATCTCCGGTGGACCAGAGGCGGTAAACGGAAGGCCGGGGTCCTCGGGAAACCCTTCCTCCTTGAGATAGATTTTCTCCCAATATGGGTCCATGAGCTGTTTGAGACGTTCGTCAAAATCATACAGGGCCTGATGAAGGGCCAGGTCCTGAAACCACTTTGCTGTGGCTTCGTCTTCAGGCACCACCGCATGTTTCTGAACAGCCTCCATGGCCAGCCGGTGATGATCCCGGATAGGGCAGGGACGCAGCCAGTTTCCGGTTGCGTCGTATGTCTTTGCGTATCCGTACTCCTCCTGCCAGCACCTCAGAGATTCGAAAAAGGGCTGATTATAGATGTCGTTGAGGTCACCACCTTTAGCATAGACATCGAAAATGTTTACAGGGGAAAACTGGTAGTATGGACAGGGCATGACCCAGCCTTTCCCGTCGATGTAAAAATATCCGTCAGGCCTTCCGGCAGCAATGCATCCGGAGCCGATGGGGCCGGAATTCCAGAAGTCCACATAGAACAGGCGTTTCTTCCAGAGGATTTCCCGTTCCCGGTCCAGGAGGCGGAGCCGCTGTTCCGGAGTGATCATCAGGTTGAGATCGTAGTCCCTGCCGATGGGCATGTACTGAAAGACCCAGGCCATGGTGGCCTTATGCCGGTTGAAGTAAAAATCCAAAAACTCATCACTTATCAAGAGGTCCATATTGTGGCGCATGGGTGTCATGGCTATACCAAAGGGAACCCCTTCTTTGCGCATGTTTTCAAAAGCTTCCAGGATTTTTTTGAATACGCCGCTGCCCCGTCGTTGGTCCGTTTCTTTTTCAAACCCTTCCACCGAGACCTGGGGCACCAGGTTGCCTAAGTCTGCCATTCGTCTGGCCTTGTCCCTGGTGATGAGCGTCCCGTTGGTGTACATGAGAAAAAGGGTGTCCTGGTGCCGCTCGGCGATATCCAGGATATCATACCCTTCACTTGAGTACATCATGGGTTCTCCTCCAACCCAGGTCAGGAAATAGGAGGCCCAAAGTTCCTTTTTCTCTTGCAGTATTCGGTCCAGAACGGCAAAAGGAATCGTTTCCGGAGCTTTGGGTGCGTAACAGCCTTTGCACTGGAGGTTGCATCTGTTGGTGGGACCAATGACCAGAAATCCTGGAGGGCGGCGTCCAAAACGGGCCTGAAAGGTCTCGACGATTTTCTTATTTGCATCAGTGGGGCTGAAAAGCAGGTGCCTGAACAGGATATTCATGGCCTGGTTCAAGACACTTTTTGCATAGAGGCCTTCCTCGATTCTCAGGGAAGCGGTTTCGGCAAGGTTTAACATGATCTGCAGTTTTTCCTTCTGGACAGACACGGGCCGCTGGTCCGAATTTTCCTTCAAGATATAGGTATGCGCCGCTTGTTCGGCTCGTTTGAGAAACAAACTCCGAACTTTGGCGTTCTGAGTCAGCAGCGTTCCAGCCCGGCTGGCCATTGAGCGGATCATGTTCAGGAGAGGTTCTGGCTGTGACATGACAGTTCCTCCTTTGTCATAGACAGGATGTCCTATGAGAACGCTTAGAGGGATCGGATTTCCTGGCGCATGAAGATGGCGTAGGCCGCTCCGAAACAGACACAGGTGATCGCAACCAGGGAAATGATATAGGGAACAACAATGAGTATACTCTGGCCCAGGCTCAAGGGACCGGAAAATCTGGACATGGAAAAATTTTCCATGGGTCCGGCCAGGCTGAGCATGGATTGCGCCGAGCGGCGCATGGGATCGATGATGGTGGCTGTGGCGTCAGTATAGATCTCCATGGGCGATATCAGGGAGAAGGCCTTGATGAGCTTGACCCGCCAGAGCAAAGCGTCAGGATTGGCTGCGCCCGGTTCGGGGGCCAGGGCCGTGGCCAGGATGTTTGCTCCGATGGTCACGAAAAAGGAAAAGAAAATCCAGACCGCGAGGGCGGCCAGGGCCGAGGTGGTCGTACTCCGGAAGCATATGGAAAACAGGATGGCGATTCCCAGCCAGAAGGCGATATACACGATACTGATGATCAGGTAGATGAAGATGCGCCAGATCTCTTCCAGCCCCGGCACGATTCCCAGCAGTATCAGACCGAGCCCCGTGATCACGAGCAGAATGGAGACCATGATCACCGCGATCAGGATGAATCCGGCCAGAAACTTTCCATTGATGACCGTATCCCGGTAAATGGGCTGGGCCAGGAGCTTGCTGAGCGTGCCCTCGTTTTTTTCCTGGTTGATGGAGTCAAAGCCAAGGATCAGTCCCACAAGCGGCCCGAAAAAGGCGACAAATTCAACCAGGGAAAACATGCCGCCGGAAGCGGTGAAGAGCAGTAAAAAGCTTGAGCCGGGCGCGGTCGTCCCTTCGAGTTCCTGCCGGATATTCAGACCGACCATGTAGGCCATGATCAGGCTGACCATGGCGATCAAGGTGAAGATAATGGTGAAGCGGTAGCTGCTGAAATGATCCGCCAGTTCCTTTTTCATGATGGTCACAAGGGTGTGCATGTTTATGCCTCCTGGAAGTAATTCATGTAGATATCCTCCAAGGAAAAGGTCTTCTGATCAATGCCGAAGGACTCCTTGGCCAATTGATCAAGAGGGCCCTGGGCCACCATCCTGCCTTTGATCATGATCCCCACCCGGTGGCAGATCTTCTGGACCTGCTGCAGGAGGTGGCTGGAGAGCAGCACAGTCATCTGCTGCTCCCGGCACAGACTCTGTATAAGTTCGATTATGCGATTGGTGGCCTCCGGGTCCAGACCAAGGGTCGGTTCATCCAAAAAGGCGATTTGTGCGTCCTTGATGAGCAATTCAGCAAGGCCCAGACGCTGGCGCATGCCCCGGGAATAGGCCCCGATTTTTTTGTCTGATTCATCAAGGAGCCCCACGACTTCCAAAGCGAGATTGATGCGCTCTTCCGCCCTCCGGCCGGAGATTCCGTTGAGCTCGGCCACAAACATGAGCATTTGCCGGGCATTCAAATCTAAATAAAACCCCATGTTTTCCTGGAGATAGCCGACTTTGGACTTGACCTTGATGGGCTCCCGGGCCGGGTCCAGATCCAGAATCCTGGCAAAACCGCTGCTTGGTTCGGTCAGGCCCAGCAGCATGAGCAGAGTTGTAGTCTTTCCAGCTCCGTTTGGGCCCAGAAACCCGAAGATTTCTCCCTGGCGGATCTCAAACGACACGTGGTCGACTGCCGGCCGGCCTTGGTAGAGCTTGGTCAACTCCTGGGTTTGGATGACGGTTGGTGCTTGCATATCAACGCCTCCCCAGCCAACGGAACAAGCCAAAGAGCCCAAGGATGACGATCACGATGATCCCGATGCCGATCCAGCCCCAGGCGGCGGAGGCCTTCACTGTCGTGCGAAATTCAAGGTTCTCCGAGGCTTTTTGTCCCTTGATCTTCACGCTGACCGAATAGTCCCCCACCAGGGCCTCTTCGTACGGCGTGATGGTCATTTCCACCTGTTCCATGGCCCCTGGTTTGAGTGCCGTGATTGTCTCAGGGTCGAAATGGACTTTCCAGTTTTCCGGCTTGAAGCTCATGAAACTGATGTTCTTGTTCGGAGCTGTTCCGGTATTCTTGATGTAAAACGAAACATTGGATGGTTTGCCGGGGCGGGCCTCAAGAGAGAGCAGGCCGCTCCGGGTTCCGGCCTTCAGATCATAGGTTCCGGTGAGAACAACGGAAAGATCGGCCTTGGCTTTGGCCTGGCCGGATGCAAGCCGTATCTGAATCGGGTGCTTGCCCACAGCGGCGCTGGAGGCCGGCTTCACTTCGACATCCACACTTTTGCTCTGATTGGCCTTGAGGCGCAGGCTGGAAATATATTTGTCCTCGTAAGCAGGCTTGAAGTTTATCTCCCAGCCCTGAGGGCCCTCGGCTGTGAGGTGGACAACTGCATCGTCTTCCAGCTTGCTCTCCACATCCACGGAAAACTTGAATGAAGCATCCGAAGGTCCACGGATAACAGGATAAGACGTGGTCAAGGCAAGGGCCTGGGAGCCGTCGTCTGTGGTCTGTTCGTCCAGGACCCGGATGGTGACCGCACGGGTCAGTTGCAAACGGCTGTCCTTGGTTTCGGCCTTGACGACAAACCTGTACGATCCCGGCTGGACATCATCTCCTGGAACGGCTTCAAAGGTCAGGCTCTTGTCCTCGCCTTCTGGAACATGAATCGCACTGATTTCGTAGGCATAGGTCTTGATTGCTGCCTCCCATCCCTGCGGCTGTTCATCAATCCAGACATCCAGATCTTCATCGCTCTTGCCCTTGTTCGCAAACACAAGATCCATACTGACTTCATCCTCGTCCAGAGGGATGATCACCCCGGGATATTCGGGGGCCATGTTGACCTGTCGCTCCGGTCGTTCGGCCTGGTCCTCCTGAGTCAACCCCTGACAGGGCAAAAACATGAACAGGGCGGCTATTCCCGTCACAAGAAAACCTGTTATGAGTCTCCTGCGCAACACCATGTTTTTCCTCCTTGCCAAATGCTTTATTCAACAATGCTTGTCTCAAAACGAACCATGAAGCTGTGCTGATCTGTTCTTTTCTGGGCTCTGCACAGCATGCTGCCAAATCTTGTTTTTGAGTGAACGAAAGATACCCTGGTTTGCCTGGCCGGAAGTTTTTTCATCTCTCCCTGCAAAAGCAGCCTTGAGGTATTCGTTCTGCCACCAGTGAACATCCCTCTGTCTGATTGTATGCCTGGCCCGCTGCATGAGTCTGGCCTTAGACGCAAAAGGGAGATGACAGGCCTCATGAATCGTGGCGGCCATTCCCTGAATATCATACGGATTGACCAACAGGCAGGCGTCGTGCAGTTCAATGGCCGCTCCGGCAAATTCACTAAGAATCAGGACGCCATTGAGATCCGATTTGGCGGCACAGAATTCTTTGGCTACAAGATTCATGCCGTCCCGGAGCGGGGTGACCAAAGCAATGTCGGCGCGTTTGTAAGCTTTCAGAAGCTCTGATCTCTCAAGGTTTTGGAAAACATAACGGACCGGCGTCCAGGACAATGTCGAAAATTTTCCATTGATTCTGGCAACCAGGCTTTCGATTGTTTCCTTGACTTGCTGATAGGCCTGAATTTTTTGTCTGCTGGGGACGACAACCTGTTCCAGAACAAGACGTTCACAAAGATCGGGATAGTCGGACAGTGCCTGTTCAAAGGCAAGGAGCCGTTCCGGTATCCCCTTGCTGTAATCCAAGCGGTCTACACCGAGCATGATCTGCTGTTCAGCGTGCGCTCTGGATCCTGTCTCCGTGACTCCCTTTTTCGGTTCAACGGCCTCTTCTCCTGAGAAGGCCGCCCAATCGATCCCTATGGGAAAAACCCCGATCCTGGTCTCCTCCCCTCCGAAAACAGGGCTCAACAAGACGCCATCCTTTCTTTTGACATCCCCGGGAGCAAGAAGAGCAACGCATTTGCAGAAATTCTCCAGATCCCAGATCGTTTGAAAGCCGATCAGCTTGAACTCCAAAAGAGACAGCAGGAGCTCTTCACGCCAGGGGAGCCTGCAAAAAATGTCCGGGGCAGGGAATGGGATGTGCAGATAGAAAGCCACGTCCTGGTATACACCCAGTTCTTTGAGCTGTCTGGCCAGGCTCAGAAGATGATAATCATGGACCCACACCCAGTCCTCTTCGTCGCTAAAGCCGGCCACTTTTCGAGCAAATTTCCTGTTCACTGCTTGATAGGCCCTCCAGAGTGCCTCATCAAAGCGGGCTTTCTCAGGGAACCCATGAAAAAGCGGCCACAGGGTCTGATTGCAGAAGCCGTAGTAGAACTTCTGGATCTCTTCTTGGCTTAAGAACACGCCTTGCAGATCGTACAACTGCAGCCGCGAAAAGTTTTGGAGCACATGGTCCATCCAGGCATCGCTCCCAGTCCAGCCGATCCAGAGTCCTCCCCGTTTGGAGAGCACCGGGTGCAGTGCGGAAACCAACCCCCCTGAGCTCATGGACAGTGAACCATCAGGCTTGCAGATAACAGGCAGGCGGTTGGAAACAACCACGAGACCCGGCTGAACAGTTCGAGAATGCAAAGGTGAAATCTGATCATCAAATGAGCGTTGAAACACTTTGTTCACCTCCTGTGCCGCTTTGGTGAGAGATCACTGCATTGTTGATTGAGAGACAACAGGAAGATGGTCTTTACGGGTAGGCTAGGTCGGGAAAGTATTGAAACGGGTTGAACAGCAATGGGATGTCTGTCATCCCAACCCTGCAGCTGTCATATTTACCTCGATTTTCTTGCATCGGATGCCTCCCAAAGAAGAAAAATCAGGATAAATATTCTGTATTTTAAGTGGTATACATGGATATGGTCAAAATTTTTTCATTGTATAAAACTTTAACCATGCTGCATCAAGTTGTCAAGAGCAGGCCGGAAAATCCAAAGCTGGTCCAGAGCTTGGCGATAGAGGTTTAAAATCAATAATATCAATATCATATAAAAATATGCGGTTCGGAAATTTTCCCTCTTGCATCTATTATAAAATGTATTATATAATCATTATGTTTTTGGTCCAGGTCTTCTAGGAGAAAGGTTAATGTGGGTAAAACACTATGATTTTGTCCTGCTCATCAAGGAAGTCCGGGTGCAGCTGGACCTGAGTCAGGAAGACCTGGCCCGGGAGATCGGAGTGAGCTTCGCTACGGTCAATCGCTGGGAGAACGGCAGATATTTGCCCTCAAAATTGGCCTTGCGCCAAATCGAGTCCTTTTGCGATAGGATGATTGATCTGGGGCGTTTGATGCTGCCGGATATCTTGCCAGAGGCCTGAAGTTTTACTCCATCAGCACATTGTATACCTGGATATTTCGTTGATTCTGGAGCGTTTGACATATGCAAGGCGATTCTCTGGAATTGGCGGATGACCGCCTCTTTATTGAAAAGATACAGCGACAGTTCCAATCCACCGACGCGGATCAGCTCATCAGGGCCTACCAGCTTTATGAACAGAGAGCTGGTGGTCCGGATTCCCATGCCCTTCAGGCTGCGGAACTTCTCTTGGGCCAAGGAGCTGATACCGCCACACTGGCCTGTGCCTTGATTGCCCCCCTCTACTGGCGGGGTCTCACCTCGGCTGCTGAAGTCCAGGAATGTCTTGGTCCAAGGGTAGCCCATTTGATAAGGGACCTCGTCCCACCCTTTCCGCTTCGGGCCGGGACCACAGCGTATCAACGGGAGTCAATTCATTCGCTTCTGGTCTCCATATCAGGGGATCCGCGGAAGGCTTTGCTGCTCATCACCTTTCGGCTCTTGGCATTGGAGAATGCTCACGATCCTGGTCAAGCAGAGACACGGCGGCTGGCCCAGGAGACAAGGGACTTTTATCTGCCCATCGCCAATCGCCTGAGCCTCGGGGAACTGTGCCGCAGACTGGAGGACATCTGTTTTTGGATCTTGAACCCCTCCGGATATGAGCAGCTCAAGCTCCACATTACGCCCATCCATACTGAAGACAATAAGTGTCTTGACCTCCTGTTAGTCGGTATGCAGCGTTTGCTTGAGAGCAACAGTATCCAGGGACGGATCCAGGGGAGAACCAAAAGCCTGTACAGTATCCACTGTAAAGCTGTTCGCAGGGGCATGTCTCTCCATGAAATTATGGATCGGATCGGCTTGCGGGTGATCGTGGCCTCGGTCCCGGAGTGCTATGCTGTCCTCGGCCTCCTGCACACGCACTTCAAGCCCATTCCCGGGACTTTCGACGACTACATCGGGCTTCCCAAAAACAACGGCTACCAATCGCTCCACACCTGCGTTTATCCGGTTCGTGATGTCTCTCATAAACCCATTGAGTTCCAGGTCCGTACGGAGCTAATGCATGCAGAGGCAGAATACGGAACTGCAGCGCATTGGCGTTACAAGACCCAGGATCAGATACAGGAAAAGGACAATCAGGATGCCCGCTGGATCAAAGAACTCGTGCATCAGCATGATCGGGCGCATACAACCGATGATTTTATTGAGCGCCTCCACCAGCAGGTCTTTCAGGGCCACCTAGTGGTTTTTGGGAAGGGCGGACGTATCAATCGGCTTCCTGAAGGCTCTACTGTTCAGGATTATCTGAATAAATCCCAATCGAATTGTGTGCAACCCATCACGGTGAAAGTGAACGGGAAAGAAGTTGATTTCAATTATCGCCTCAAGGATGGTGATTCATTGGAAGTTGTGACCAACGACGTTTAAATCATTATCATATCAGGAGGTGACCACTATGACTGACATGCAAGCCAAAGGATTCAAAACAAAGGATGGCAAGGATGTTTTGAACGAAGCAGAGATGACCACACCCGGTCTGGTGCTTTCACCCCAAGTGGATATCTTTGAAAAGGATCTGGAGCTTGTCATTTTGGCGGATATGCCCGGAGTCAGAGCAGAAGATGTCGACATTGTGGTGCATGAAGGGAAGCTGACCATCTCAGGCGCCGTCTCGATTGAAAAAGGACCGGATGAGCGCGAGGTCTCACTTGAGTTTGAACCCGGCCGTTATTATCGTCAGTTCACACTTTCGGACTCCCTTGATGAAGAGAAAATTGAAGCCGAGATGGTTCGTGGAGTCCTGAGATTGACTTTGCCAAAGGCTGAAAAGGCTCTTTCCCGGAAAATTCCTGTTGCCTCGGAATAAGACTGAAACAAGCCGTCCCTTGCGGCGGCTTGTTTATAGCCGGCTGTGAGGGACGGGTTCATGAGGGGGATCAATCGGGTATCACAATCACAGAAGGACTGGAATGCACAGAAGGGGGCAGCGTCACATGTTGAATCCTGAGAAGGGGTTTGATTCATGCTTGATGTCCGGGGTGGATTTTCTGCAGGTCTTTGCGGAAATCCCCCAAGGGGTTATCATTACCGATGCCGCAGGCGTCGTTGTCTTTAAAAACAAGGCCATGGCATCAATTGACGATTTGGGAATACAGGAGACCCTGGGACAGCGGGTGACCGACATATATGATTCAAGTGAAGAAACAAGCATGATCATGCGCTGTCTGCACTCCAAGCAACCGATCTTGAGTCAAGCCTTTTATTATCGGGTGGGGAGCGGTCCTTTACGAAAAGTCATTCACAGTGTCTATCCCCTGTATCAGGGAACCAATCTTCAGGGGGCCATTTGTTTTGTCTGGGATGAAGATAGTCTGCAAAAACAAATTACCAATTCTCAGGCGTTGGTCAAAGATCATAACCGTGATCTTGGAAATAACACCAAGTATACCTTTGGGGACATTATAGGAGCCGACCCGGAGTTCCTGCACTCCTTACGGCGCGCCCGGTCTGCCGCAGCGAACGATTCCCCGGTGTTGATCTGGGGCGAAACAGGAACAGGGAAAGAGCTCTTTGCCCAGGCCATCCACAATCACAGCTCCAGAAGAAATCACCCGTTTGTGGCCATTAATTGTGCAGCAATACCCGACTCTCTCCAGGAAAGCACGTTGTTCGGTACCGCAAAAGGGGCTTTTACCGGGGCGCTTGATAAGCCGGGTTTGTTTGAAGAAGCCAAGAATGGCACCTTATACCTGGATGAGCTCGATTCCATGCCAGGAGCCCTTCAGGTCAAGCTGCTGCGTGTTTTGCAAGAAAAGAAATTGAGACGGCTTGGTTCTTCCAAGGAGATTCCGGTCAAACTGAAAATCATCAGCTCTTTGAGCTGCAACCCAACCCAAGCTGTTCAAGACAGCACGCTGCGGGCTGACCTGTATTATCGCCTGGGAGTCGTCTTTATTTACCTGCCGCCCCTGCGGGAACGTCAGAGCGACATCTCAATCCTGGCCAGGCATTTTGTCTCCAAGATTAACTGCATGCAGGGGACCGATGTGCAGGGCATCTCAAACTCTTCGCTGCAGAAGCTCATGGCCTGTGACTGGCCGGGGAATGTCCGTCAGCTTGAACACAGTATTGAGGCCGCCATGAATGAGGTTGGGACGGACCGAATTCTGGATGACGAACACTTTGACCGGGCATCCGGGATAGGGGAATGGTCACTTACAGAAGCTGCTTCCTTACGGCAGGGTGCTGATGATCAAAAGAGCGAGTTGCGGTTGCTGAAAAGAAGCCCCGGGGATATGAGCCTTCAGTCGCTACGTTCCAAACAGGAAAGAGAATGGATTTGTCGTGCGTTGTTCGACTCAAATGGACATATGTCCAACGCGGCCAAAAAACTGGGGATATCTCGACAACTTTTGTATTACAAAGCCAAAAAGCTTGGGGTGGATCCGAAACACTATCGCTGAAGCAACAAGATCAAGAACCGTTTTGGGGTTCCTTTTCAGATCGCCGCTTTTTTTCCAGATCAAAACGATCCTCCCATTGCCGAAAGGCATCGATGTTGCGCAGGGTATGGTTCGTCTGCATGGGGCTTCCTTGTTCGGCCATCTCTTGAATGCCGGCGAGGGCATCGTCATCCCCGGGCAGGAAATTCGGCAGGACGTCAAGCCCGCCGAGTGCGTTTTTCCGGAAAGCAGCCCTGGATTCGGTTTCTGCTTTGCAGTCTTCTACAAACTTATATAAGCTGAAATAGTTGAGGTTTCCTAAGGCGCCAAAGGCATGACGCAAGATATGAGTACCGTATCGCCTCATATTGTCTCGCTTGATTTTCGATTCTTCAATAGCTTGTTGTGTATCCTCTGAAAGGCTGGTGCTGCCGCCAGACTGTGCCGAAGGAAACCCGGTCACCCAGAGATTTAATCTGGCCATGGCCTCGTTGATCAAAGCCTGGCTGCCGGCGCTGTAGCTCAAATCTCCCTTTGTGTTCACGACACCAGGGATGCCGCCATGGACGCACAGAGTTCCAGGCCGGATGGTCTGGGCCAGAATCATCATGAACAAAACCTGGGCATGAATATGCGTGAGAAGGGCTTCAGGGGTATTCGGTCCTGAGGCCCCGGCAATGGAAAGGTCAAGAAGAAGGAGATTGTTGCCGGACCGGATGCTCCGGCAAAAGGAATTGACCATGCTTGGCATTGGTTTGAGAGCGGTCATCAGAGAGGTTCCGTCCAGCCAGTCCTCCTTGCCGGAGAAATATCCGGCCTCCTCGTTGCTCATGGTTTTGGTGGAAATCATTTTCAGGCCGGAAAAGCCCTTTTCCATACAGCGTGCGCAGTCAAAGTCAGACATTGTTTTTTCTGTCTGGACAGGAACGCTCAAAAGCTCCACCACATTGGACCATCGATCAGCCTCACTGACGATCCGCCTGAACTCTTCAGCACTGGCCGGACGAAGGGAATGATCTCCGTTGATTCTGAAAAAAGGAGGTGTTCCCCCGGTTCCAAAGGCATTAGGACCTGGGTCTCCAGGCATTTCCCGCGGGACGGATTCCAGACCGTGTTCGATGTAGTCAGCTTTTAAAGGAACGAGTTCTGCATCCGGCTTATTAAAATCGATGGCATCGGCGTCCATGAGAATGTGTAAAATTTCCGGACATTCGGCGATATTCACGCCGATGTCCGTGAGGACGCTTTTGGCTTGCTCATGGATACGCTCATACAATTTTTTTTCGGCAATCAGGGTCTCCAGCACGGCAAGACGCTCTCTGGCGAACGTAGCTTCGGCTGTTTTGGGTCGATAGGCAATCAGCTTATTATAAATGCGCCGTGCTTCCTCGAATTCAGCCCAGCGTTCCCGAAGAAGGCCGCTGATTAACAAATCCAATGCAGCTGCTGCCCTGGGTTTCAGCTTTGCTGCAAGTTCAGGAAAATCAAAAAATCCATGATACATTGGTGTGATCTTCTCCTGAGCCTCTTTTGGTGTATTACGTGACAAACATACAAACCATATAGCAAAAAAAATGCCAATGATTTATTGATCTATGTTTTTGAAAATATATGAAATTAAAAATTATAATCAGGAAAAAATGATTTTTTGTAAATTATTTTTTACACAAAATGACACTATGAAAAAAATTTTTGACAATTTTTTTCACCTTTTGTCCGATGTATTGAAAAAATTATGTATTGACATGTTGATAAATCAATATTATATAATGAATTATTTTTCATAAGTACTATGTACTCATACAATCAACTAAGCGAATTTCAGGGGGTGTTTTCCGTGAGTCAATCGCATTTAGAGGAAAGTTCCAAATATAAAATAAGTGCTGAAAATGATATGAAAAGTGAAAGTGCTACAAAAAATATCGCTATTGATTCTTCTCAATTTGAAGACAAAGTGAACTCCATTCGAGATTCTGTTGATTCACTGAACGAAGAAGCCAGTTCACATAGTGAAAAGGAAAAGTGGAGTGCCGAAAGAAAATTATACTATCTTCAAGCAATTGAGAACTTACAAAAAGAAGTGAACGAGATGGAAATTGAATGGAATAATCTCTATAGCCATATTCATAAGCAATCAGAAAAACTGGAATCATTGCTTACGTCATTTCCAGATACATTGGATATTAGCACATTAAAAATACTTTCTATTCGTCTCAGTCATCTTGAAAAACTTGTTTCTGATCATATCAATGAAGAAAGAGGAAAAAATAGTGAAAAATCATCAAAAATACAATTGATTATTTCAGCAAGCATGCTTTCGGTGACTGTCATTCTCTGGGGAATCTGGTTGTCACTCCAATTTTTTTGAGATGAGGGTGATTATGAAAAATTATACCAAAGACAATAATGAACTCCTGCAACAGAAACTGAATTTGGATATTCGAAATGTCGACAGCGCGGTTCTCCAGCAGGTTATTCTGCTCGCCATTGAAATCGCCAGAGAGGGACGCGAAGGCAGAAAAATCGGGACTTTGTTCACGGTTGGGGATGAACAGGAAGTCCTGCAGAGGTCGAAGAGCCTGATCCTCGATCCTCTCTACGGCCATCCCTATGAGAAGAAAGACATCATACTGCCGGATATGCGGGAAACGATAAAAGAAATCGCTCAATTGGATGGTGCGTTTGTCGTGGACAAGTCCGGGTATGTCCTTTCGGCGTGTCGATTTCTGAACAGCAACTCAGAAGGTGTCTTTCTGCCCCTGGGCTTTGGGACACGCCATATGGCCGCTGCCTCAATATCGAAAAGCACGGAGTGCATTGCGGTGGCTGTTTCTCAGAGCGGTTTTGTGCGGGTTTTTGACGACGGGGATCTGGTCAACGAAATATTTCCGGAGTTATGGCTTCTCTCGAAATACGATACACATATCAAGGGCACATATATTGAATCGAGGAATAAGGACGTAACCATCCTCTCAAAAAGGTGAGTCATCCAACAGAAAAAAGAAGGGGGCATGTCAGCTGTTTTCTTCAGTTTCTTCCGAGAGGGCGGGGATCTGTTCCCGGCCTTTAGCTTCATCCACACAGTAGAACAAGATCCCGCCGATGAAGAACAGCAGCACGATGGAGCCCAGACTCCATCGGGTGGCCAGCTGGCCTGCCCGGGCCAGTTGATCCGCTGCGGGATTGTCCGGCAGCAGGAGAGAGCGGACCAGCAGGCCCACTCCGCCCATCAGGGCCGGTCCGAAAATGGCGGCGAATTTCCCAAGCATATTATAAAAACCATAGAATTCAGCGCTTTGATTCCAGGGTATCAAACGGGCGTAATAGGAGCGGCTCAAGGCCTGAATGCCTCCCTGAAACAGGCCGATCATCACTGCGAGCCGGTAAAATTCATGGGTGGTCTGCATCATGGTTCCCCAGAGGGTGATGCCAATGTACGCCGCGATGGCCAGGAAGATGGCCCGCCGCA
Source organism: uncultured Desulfohalobiaceae bacterium (assembly GCA_964621385.1). Classification (GTDB taxonomy): domain Bacteria; phylum Desulfobacterota; class Desulfovibrionia; order Desulfovibrionales; family Desulfothermaceae; genus JAABTT01. The sequence continues at coordinate 23,673 of CAZUMF010000007.1, read as the reverse complement.
CCCCCCAGGCCTGGCCGAGCTTGCCGAACCCCAGAGCGGACGGGAAGCCGACGAACTGGACAATGAGCAGGGCCAGAATGAGGTCGTTGGTCTGAAAGCCCAGGGACAGGCCGTAGTCCACAGCCATCCGGATGATGGTGCTCACCCCGTCCATATAAAACCAGTAGGCCAGCAGGAAAAGGAGGATGACCTTCATGTGCCGTATCTTTTTGAAAGTCCTCAGCAATTGCTCATAGCCTGCCACAATGGGGCTTTTTGTGCTTTTGAGCCGCTTGACCCGGCTTTCCGGGACCCAGACAATCGTGAACAGGGTAAACAAGCCCCACCACAGGGCTACGGAGACAAAGGAAACCCGGACGGCCAGGCCGGCGTCAGGCAGGCCGAAAAATTCCGGCTGCAAGGTCATGAGCACATTGAGCAGAAACAAGAGACCGCCGCCCAAATAGCCCAAAGAAAACCCCAGGCTCGAGACCCGGTCGATACGGTCTTCTCCGGCCACAGCGGGCAACAGGGCATCGTAAAAGACATTGGCCCCGGAAAAGCCCACAACACCCAGGGAGTAGACCACGATGGCCCAGACCCAGGCCCCCTGCTGCACCCAGAACAGGGCCGCGGTCATGGCAACCCCCAGATAGGCGAAAAAGAGCAGAAACCGTTTCTTGGCATAGCCCTTGTCCGCAATGGCCCCGAGGATTGGGGCCAGGAAGGCCACGCCCAGACTGGCCAGGGAGTTGCCGAATCCGAGCTGGGCTGTACTCACGGTGATGTCAGTCCCGGCGCTCCAGTACTGTTTGAAAAAGATAGGAAAAAATCCGGCCATGACCGTGGTGGCAAAGGCGGAGTTGGCCCAGTCGTATATGGCCCATCCCCAGACGGACTTGCTGTTCCGCATGATTTTCCTCGGGAGTTGTGGTGATTGAAGAAAGGAATGTAGCCTTGAAGCAGTGGAGCGGTCAAATCAGATGTTTTTTTATTTCCGATTTCCGATTTCCGATTTCTGATTTTCAAAACTCCCTCCGGGGCTCAGGTCCCTCCGGGCCGGCTTCCTGCTCCGCCTCCGGCTCGTCGTTCCGTGCCTACGGCTCGGAGAACGGTCGACATCCCTCTTCCCTCTTGCCGACCTCCGACACTTGCCACGGCGACTTGTCACGGCGAAGCTTCTTTGCGGAGCCGGAAGCTTCTTTGCGGAGCCGGAAGCTTCTTTGCGTAGACGGGTCCGACGTCCGA
>CAZUMF010000007.1:0-22346 GCA_964621385.1 uncultured Desulfohalobiaceae bacterium | reverse complement strand
CGTCCCTCTTCCCTGCCTTTGCCGACCTCCGATATCCGACGTCCGACGTCCCTCTTCCCTGCCTTTGCCGACCTCCGATATCCGACGTCCGACGTCCCTCTGCTCCCTGTTCTGGACGGTCGATCCGGTTTCTGATAGGAATTCAGTTGAGAACAACACCCCGAACGTATTCGTTTGAACAAGGAGATGCGTATGCAATTCGACAGCCTGGAGGCCATTCTGGATTTTGCCATGGAAAAAGAGATTGAGGCCGCTGATTTCTATCGTACCGTGTCCAGGGAGGAACGTTACGCTGACACCAGCCGGATGTTTCAGGAGTTTGCGGCTGAAGAAGAAAAGCATCAAAAGATGCTGGAGGATTTTAAGGCGAAGGGGATCAGCAAAAGTCTCGAGGACTATCAGTTGCGCTGGATTCGCGACATCAAGCGCAGCAACTTTGTGGTGGAGCAGGAATATCATCCCGGCATGCCCTATCAGGACATCCTCATGCTGGCCATCAAGAGGGAAGAAAAGGCCCTGGCTTTGTATAACGATTTTCTGAAGCAGGTGGAGCATCCCGACAGCAAGAAGCTCTTTCAGGTCCTGTGCCAGGAAGAGGCCAAGCATAAGCGCGGCCTGGAGAACCTGTACGACGACTACATGGCCCAATTGGGCGATTGAGCGAGCATGAGCGATTCCCCTGTCGAGGCTGAGCGGATTCAGCCATTGAACCGGAAGCCGGCCGGCCGGTCCGGATATGTGCTCTACTGGATGCAGCAGGCCCAGCGGGCCTTTGACAATCCGGCACTCGAGCACGCTGTTGCGGAAGCGAACCGCCTGCACAAGCCGGTGCTGGCGGTGTTTGGCTTGAGCAGCGCCTATCCCGAGGCCAATACCAGGCATTTTACTTTTCTCCTGGAAGGATTACAGGAAACGCAGCGGCATTTGTCCGAACGCGGGATTCCGCTGCTGGTGCAGAGCGGGCACCCGTCGGAAGTGGCGGCCAGGGCGGCGCAACAGGCCGCCCTGGTGGTTTGTGATCGGGGCTACCTCCGGCACCAGCGGCAATGGCGGCAGGCGCTTGCCGAACAGGCCTCCTGCCGGGTGCTCCAGGTGGAAGGCGAGGTCGTGGTTCCCACTCGGGTGGTCTCCACAAAAGCCGAGTATGCGGCCCGAACCATCCGCCCCAAGATCCAGCGGGCGGTCCTGGAGTATCTGGCGGACCTTCCGGCTTTGGAACTCAAGCATCCTTCCCTTGCGACCGAACAGGACTCCCTGGATCTCTCGGATCCGGATTCTGTTCTGATACAGCTTGAGATCAAAGCGGATGCTGAACCGGTTTCCGGGTTTTTTACCGGTGGAACTGCTCAGGCCAAACAGCGTTTTACTGCTTTTCTTCAGGACACTTTTCCCAACTACAGCAGCAATCGGAATCAACCTCAGACCGACGATGTCTCCCATATGGGCATGTATCTGCATTTCGGTCAGATTTCACCGGTCTGGCTGGCCCGGGAGGTGCAAAAGCTCAATGCCGGCCTTTTCGAGCAAAAAACTGCTTTTTTGGAGGAATTGATCGTTCGGCGGGAACTGGCCGTGAATTTCACGGAGTTCAGGCCGGATTACGACGCCTATTCCTGTCTGCCGGCCTGGGCCGGAGAAACCCTGGAAAAGCACCGGCAGGATTTCCGTGATCCAGTCTATACCCCGGATCAACTGGAAGCGGCACAAACCCATGATTCCTATTGGAACGCGGCCATGGAGGAAATGAAGTTCACCGGGTATATGCACAATTACATGCGCATGTACTGGGGCAAGCAGATCCTCAAATGGTCCCCTGATCCGCGTGAGGCCCACGCTCTGACCCTGCGCCTGAACAACAAGTACTTCCTGGACGGGCGGGACCCGAATTCCTATGCCGGGGTTGCCTGGATCTATGGGGTCCACGACCGGGGCTGGCCGGAAAGGCCGGTGTTCGGCAAGGTCCGCTCCATGACCGCGGCCGGCCTGGAGCGCAAATGCGACATCCAGGGCTATGTCCGCAAAGTCGAGGGCTTGCGCCGTCAGGTGGAGAGTTGAAGAGGGAAGAAGGACGTCAGTGGTCGGTGGTCAGAGGTCGGGAAGAGGGGAAGATCAGAGGTCGGACGTCGGACACCGGGAAGAGGAGAAGCAGAGGGCAGGGGGCAAGAGGGCGGAGAGCATAGGGCAGAGAGCATAGAGCAGAGGGCATAAGGCAGAGAGCGGAGCAGAAGGCGGAGAGGCAGAGAGGAATGGTGAACAGGGACCGGTCATCGCCTCAAGCGATGGTTCGGATGTTCAGAGTATGATACTGATCCAATTTTGGTTTTTGAAACAAAGACTGATTGTCCTTTGATTTGAAAGACAGAATCCCGAGAAGGGTAAGTTGGAGCAGTATCAGACGCTCGCTTCCGCTGAACTCTCGCTTGCAATTTGAATTCGTTTCAATCATAATTGAATTTTGACACTCAAAAACAATAATTTTCAAGTATGATTGAAACTCTTCGAAAGTATAATTTCTGGGAGAAACCCCCAAGCAGAATTGGATACTGGCGGGAAAGATATATAAATAATATATCGAAATACATGAATAATTCTCTTGTAAAAGTGATCCTTGGGCAGAGACGGGCAGGGAAAAGCTATTTATTGAGAATGATCATCCAGCATTTGATTCAGACGACCAGAGTCTCACCCCAGAATATCCTGTATATCAATAAAGATATCCATGAGCTTGAATTCATTCACGACAGTCAGGCACTGCTCAGGACAATCGCAGCCTATCAAAAAGAACTGAACATTTCCGGAAAAATATACGTCTTCCTGGATGAGGTCCAGGAAATCGTCGACTGGGAAAAGGCCGTCAACTCCCTGTCTCAAGACTACATGACAGAGTATGAACTGTTCATCACGGGATCAAACGCCAAACTCCTCTCTGCAGAACTCTCAACCTATATCAGCGGGCGGTATCTTCGTTTTGAAGTCTTTCCGTTCAGCTACCAGGAATATCTGGGCCTGCATCAGTATGCATTAGGGAAACAATCGTTTGTATCCTATCTCCAGGCCGGAGGCATGCCGGAAAGTTATGGTCTTGCTGATGAAGAAATGAAAATCAACTATTATCGGAGTTTGAAAGATTCGATTCTCTTGCGCGATATCGTCCATCGCCATAAAATCCGAGACATTGAACTCCTGGAAAGGCTCATAGCGCTCCTGACCGACTCCATCGGAAGTTATTTTTCAGTCAATTCCGTGGTCAAGTATCTTCGAAGCAAAGGGACACACACCAATTTTGAAACCATTGGCGCTTATCTCTCTTATCTCCAGGATGCTTATTTTATTCACGAATCTCCAAGATTTGATTTGAAGGGGAAAAAAATTCTCAGCGGTGAAAAAAAATATTACCTCAATGACACCGGTTTCAAATACTTCCTGGCCTCTTCTTTTGATTTTGGTATTGGGAAGTATTTGGAAAATATTGTTTTCCTGTATCTTAAGCACAATGGCTATTCTGTGTATACCGGGAAGATCAAAGATCAAGAAATTGATTTTATCGCTGAGAAACAAGGTTCGAAGACATACATTCAGGTGGCCTACCTTCTGGCAGACGATGCGGTTGTGGAAAGAGAGTTCGGCAATCTCCAGATGATTCCGGACCACTATGAAAAAATGGTGATCACTATGGATGACGTCAATTTTGGAAGTCGTCGGGGTATCAAGCATGTCCAGGCTTGGGAAGCACTGGCTGATCACAATGGTATAAGGAGATAGCCATGGATTTCAAACTGCATTTTGAAAAGGCCTGGAAGCTGACCTTCAGCTTTATCGTTCCGCTCCTGCTTCTGACGCTGGTCATGGTCGGGGTGAGTTTTTTGAGCCTCGGGATACTGGCCCCGGTGACCATGGCCGGCTATTTTCAGTCCCTGCTCCTGCTGGTGCGGGAAGGGCGGGAGCCCCGGGTGCAGGACGTCTTTTCCCAGATGCGGCTGTTCTGGCCCCTTTTGGGTTTTTCAATCCTGTTTTTCATTGCCGCCGGCATCGGTTTTCTGCTGCTGGTTCTGCCGGGCATCCTGATCACCCTCGGGGTCTCCTTTGCCTGCCTGTACATGCTCTTTTTCATGACCGACCGCAGGCTCCGCCTGGTCGAAGCGGTGCGACAGAGCTATGACCTGACGGTTCGCGGCCGGATTGTGGATCAGGTCGTGGTCTTCGTGATCTTCATGGGTTTGAGCTCCATCGGCAGCTCCCTGTTCATCCTCTGGCTGCTGACCCAGCCCCTGGCCACCGTGTTTCTGGCTTCCGTGTATGAAGAGCTTCAGGGGGAGCGTGAGCCGGTGAGCCGGTGAGGCGTCCTGCAAACGATGAATCAAAGAAAAGACATGTTCTTTTTTCTGTATTCCACATTCGACGTTCGACGTTCGATGTTCAACGTTCACATTCTGCCTGAAAGAGAGAACATCGATCCTCCACCCCTACCGCCCTTACGAATCAGAGCCGCGGATGAGCCCCACTGCCGCGGTGATCACCAGTGCCCCGCCGAGAAGGGTTGACCAGCCAAGCGCCTCTGCAAACAGGAGGTAGCCGTACACAGCGCCGAACAGCACTTCCAGCATGCTGATGATGCCGACCCGGGGGGAAGGGATGAAGCTCAAAGCCTGATTGGTGGCGATATGGGCCAGGACCGCGAGCAGGCCGATGGCCAGAACCCACCAGAGACCGGAGGCGGAAACCAGGATTCCGGAAGGACTGGAAACAAACGGCAGAAAGCAGACCAGGCAGCCTACAGCCGAGATGTAGAAAAGGGGGGTCATGGCGTTGTTCTCCGGGCTGACCCGCCGAATCAGGGTCATGGTCAGTCCGAGGCCGGCTGAAGCACCGAGAGCGGAGACATGCCCCAGGCTGACCGCCAGGCCTTGGCTGTGGCCTGACCAGAGGATGAGCACGGTGCCGAAAAAGGCGAGCCCGATGCAGAACCAGTCCCGGCCGGCAATCCGGTCCCGGGTCAAGAGGGGAGAGATGAGCGCGGCCACGGCCGGATAGGTATAAAACAGGATCAGGGCCTGGAAAAGGGGGATACTGAGCAGGGCATAGGTCAGGCAGAGGATGCCGGCCGTCCCGGTCAATCCCTGCAGCAGCAGGAGGCCTTGCTTGCGGCCTTTCAGGTTCACCCTTCCGAGTCTGGCCACTACAAGGAGCAGGACCACGGCAAAGAGGCTTCGGCCGAACATCATGTGCCAGACCGACAGATGGGCTTCTGAAAAGCGGATGGCGAGATTGAGAAAGGAAAAGAAAATCGCCGCCAGGACCGCCAGGACCGCTCCGGCCAGATTTGCCGAGATTGTTTTTTGCTGCAGCATTGATTTGGATTTCCTTTAGTAGAGAATGGTTTCGCTGTCATGGTAGCGGCGGCTGATGTTCAGACAGAGGATGGAAAAGGCGGCAAAAAATCCGGAGCCAAGGCCCCAGGCGTTTTCAAGCCTGGGTTCGATTTTTCCCGGGGACAGGATCAACCAGATCCCGATAAAAGCGACCAGAACCATGAACAGAGCCGGGACATCGCGTTGTTCTTTGAGCAGGATCCAGGAGAGAATGGCCAGGAAAATGGGATAGGTCATATTCAGCAGGTTGCCCTCGGCCAGAGAGGTGACAGCCACGGAGGTATAAAAGCAGTAAACCGCCAGGCAGTTGAACAGGGTGCGTCCGATGAGCAGGTCATATCGCCTGGGAGCGAGAGCCTGGCGTTTGATGAGCAAAAGCAGACACACGGCCCCATAGCCGAGGAAAAACCGGAAGAAGGCAAAATACGCCGGGCTGATATCCACTTTGGGTTGAGCCCAGCGAATGGATGCAGTGGCCAGGTAAAAGCAGAAAGCGGACGCGAACACGGCCAGCCAGCCCAAAAGGGTTTGCAAACCAAGTCTAGATCCCGGGAAGGTTTTTGCAGGGGCCATGAATCATTTTGCCACGTTTCCCCGAGCCACGCCCGAATGGTCGTTGGGCAGTGATGATTGCTGTGGGGATAGGTTCAGATGGAAATGTCTTGCAGGTCTCTGGAGATGATCCCGCTGGAGTGCGGGCCGGCAGCCTTCAGCTTCACCTGGCGGAGAGCCAGTGCAGGGCCTGGGCAAAGTCGAGGGTTTTTTCGTAAATGGCCTTGCCGGTGATCACCCCGCTCAGGCCTTTGACTTCCAGCGGGGCCAGTTGCTGGATGTCGTCCAGGCTGGTGACCCCTCCGGCGGCGATGACCGGCAGTTCGGTCCGATCGAGCAGTGTCTCCACAGCACCTATATTCACCCCTGACTGCATGCCGTCCCGGTGAATATCGGTATAAACGAGGAAGGCGACCCCAAGTTCTTCCAATTCAGGCAGGACCTGCTCAATCCTCAGACCACTGTCCTGAACCCAGCCTTTGGATTTCAGCCGTCCCTGATCCGCATCCAGCGAGACGCCGATCCGTCCCGGATAGGCGCTGCAGATGCCCTGGAGGCCTTTTTTGTCCTCCAGGGCCATGGTCCCGATGATCAGCCGATTGACCCCCGCATCAAAATACCGGGATCCGGTCTGCAGATCGCGGATTCCCCCCCCGAGCTGGACCGGTATGCGCGTCTCCTGACAGATCCGGCGGATGATGTCGAAATTGACCGGTTCACCCTGGAAGGCGCCGTCCAGATCAATGACATGCAGCCATTGCGCCCCTGCGGCCGCCCAATGCAGAGCCACCTGAACAGGATCCTGGGAAAAGATGGTCACATCTTCGGCCCTGCCCTGCTTCAGCCGGACGCATTGGCCGCCTTTGATATCCACTGCCGGAAAGATGATCATAAGCCAAGCTCTGTGAGGCCCTCGGCAATGCCTTCAGCGGCCAGGGCCCGGGCCGTGATCCATTTCCCTTCCCGTTTGAAAAAGCGGGAAAGGGTCAGCAGATTTTCAGACAGGGCTTCCTGTTCTTTCTCGAAATGATAGCGACGGTGCACCTCCCCCTTTTGGACATCCAGGAGATAGAGAGTAAAGACCACTTTGGCCGGCTGTTGGACGGCCCACTGGTCGCCCTGGCGTTCCCGCCATTCAAGGAGTTGGGGGATCAGGAGGAATTCAGTGGGGATGCAGCGCCCGACCAGGGTCCAATAATCCCGGGCCTGCAGCCGTTTTCCTGCCTGTTCTTGGAGCACGATCTCCCGGCACTGTTTGACAAAGGCCATGCCCTGGTAGGGTTCTCTGTTTCTGGCTTCGAGTTCCGCAGCAAGGTGTTCATCCAGGGCGGCCAGGATATCGGCATCAATGCTCTTCAGCTCCGGCAGGCGGCTTTCGGCAAACAGTTCCCGGCTGCTGTCCGGGACTGAAAAGCCGGCGACAGCCAGCCTGGCTTTGTCCGGGACCGGCTGGGGAACAGTGATGGGCGCACAGCCGCTGAACAGGAGGCCCAGACAGCATATGACGGCAAAAATCCATGAACAGGGTTTCAATCGAGACTCCCTTTTGTACTGCGTATTCCGGATTGATTCAGGGCCAGGGCCTGGCGGAGGCACAAGCCCAGTCCTTTGCAGGCCGATTCCAGCAGATGGTGTCCATTGCGGCCGTAGCAGTAATTGATGTGCAGATTCATTTTGGCCCTGAAGGCGAAAGACTTGAAAAATTCCCGCCAAAGGTCTTTTTCCTGATTGAAAATCAAAGCCGGCAGGATGCTGTCCTCATAGACCAGATAGGGCCGCCCGGAGAGGTCGATGGTCACCTCGGCCAGGGCTTCGTCCATGGGGACTCTGGACCAGCCCACCCTGGCCAGGCCGGATTTGTCCTCAATAGTCCTGGAGAGGGCCTCACCCAGGCAGAGGCCTGCATCCTCCAGGGTGTGATGCGCATCCACCTCCAGATCGCCGCGGGCTTTCAACTGCAGATCGAAACCGGCCCAGAAGGCGATGAGGGTCAGCATGTGATCGGCAGAGCCAAGACCGGTTTCGACCTGGATTTGCCCATGCCCGTCGATGTTTAAATCCACGCTGATTTGGGTTTCCTTGGTTTCCCGTGTGTAGTGGGCGCTGTGTTGGTTCATGCGTGTTCGGTTTGGTTCGGTTTATACAGTTTATACGGTTTATACAGTGTGTTCGGTTTGGTTCAGCCGGCGGCATCGGCCTTGCTTTCCTTGGCCTGCTTTTTCTGCTCCCGCTCGGGTTCTTTTTTGCCGAAGAAGTAGGCAATCCAGATGCCCACTTCATAGAGGATGATCAAGGGACCGGCCATAAAGGTCTGGGTGAAGACATCCGGAGGAGTGAGCATGGCTGAGAGCAAAAAGGCGATGAGGATGGAGTATTTCCTCACTTTTCGGAGTTTCTGGGAACTGACCAGGCCCAGTCGGGCCAGAAAGAAGATCACCAAAGGGAGTTCAAATACGACCCCGAAGGCCAGGAGGAGGCGGAAAGAAAAGGTAAAGCCTTCTTTCATGCTGATCATGGGTTCGATGTAGATATTGGCGAAGCCCATGAAGAACTTATAGGCAAAGGGGAAGATGATGAAGTAGCCAAAGATGCTGCCGGTGAGGAAGAGCAGGGCTGAACAGAAGGAGATGGGCATGATGTATTTACGTTCATTGGAATAGAGGCCGGGCTTCACAAATAGCCAGAGCTGATAGAAAATATAGGGGGACGTCAGGAAAAGACCGGCCAGAAAGGCGGTCTTGATGTAGGTGAAAAAGGCCTCGTGGGGGGCGGTATAGATCATGGAGCTGCCTTCGGGAAAGGCCTCGAACAGGGGGAGCATGAGCCAGTTGAAGAGCTGCTTGGCAAAGGCGTAGCAGGCCAGCATGCCCAGAAAGGCAGCAGCAAGACAACGCGTGAGGGCTTTGCGGAGATCGTCCAGATGCTCCAGAAAGCCCATTTCCCTTTCAGTCTTTGCAGATTGCTTGGTATTTGGGGACTCAGGCATCCCGTTTTTCCCCCTGGCTCCCTTGGTCTTCCTGGAAAGCGTTGTCGTGTGCATCGGCATCCTGGCGGGCAGAGCGCCGCTCCTCTTCAGAGGCGTCATTCGCAGCCGTTTCCCTGGATCGGCTCTCTTCTCCAGCGACTGAGGGCTCTGCCGCCTCCTGGGCGGTTGCGGATGACTCCTCCATGCCTTTGCTTTCAGCCATATCCGTCTCTGCTTCGGACGGAGGATCGGTGCTGAACTCGGCGGCCGGGTCGTCGGACGGCCCTTCCGTGGCGGAACGGTCTTGATTCTTTTTTTCTTCTTCTTCCATTTCTGCCAGGTGGGTTTCCATGTCAATGGTCCGTTTCATGTCGGAACTCATCTTTTTGAACTCAGCCATGCCCTTGCCGAGGGCCTTGGCTACTTCCGGCAGCTTGGAGGGGCCGATGACCAGCAGGGCCACAGCCAGAATAATCAAAACTTCAGTGGTGCCTATTCCAAACATGTGCTCCCGCCTCTGATGCTAGAGGGTTGAAGAGTGCCGAATAAAAAACAAACGGTGTGCCAGCTCCTGATATACCCCTGGACTCTGCCGGACGTCAATGTCCATTTCTCGCCTCAAATCCTCTACTCCCATTCAATCGTACTCGGCGGTTTGGAGGAAATGTCCAGGACCACGCGGTTGACCCCTTTGACCTCGTTGATGATTCGATTGGAGATCAGGCCCAACGTATCAGGGGGCAGCCGGGACCAGTCCGCAGTCATGGCGTCCTTGCTGTCCACGAGCCGAAGGGCGATGACATGTTCATAGGTTCGCTCGTCCCCCATAACCCCGACGGTTTTCAAGGGCAGGAGCACGGCGAACCCCTGCCAGATTTTGTAGTACCAGCCCGAGGCCATGAGCTCGGTTTGCACAATGGCATCCGCTTTGCGCAGAATCTCCAGGCGCTCGGCGGTCACTTCGCCGATGATTCGAATGGCCAGTCCAGGGCCGGGGAACGGGTGCCGCCAGACCAGAAAGTCAGGCATACCCAGCTCCACAGCAACTTTGCGGACTTCGTCCTTGAACAGCTCCCGCAAGGGTTCCACCAGTTTGAGCTGCATTTTGTCAGGAAGCCCGCCTACATTGTGATGACTCTTGATCACCGCGGAAGGGCCTTTGAAGGAGACGCTTTCAATGACGTCCGGGTAGAGGGTCCCTTGGGCCAGGAAGTGGACATCCGGGATTTTCCGGGCTTCCTGTTCAAAGACCTCGATAAAGGTGTTACCGATGATCTTGCGTTTTTCCTCCGGATCTTCAATACTTTTCAGCCGGTCCAGGAAGAGTTCTCTGGCCTGGACGTGGTGCAGATTGAGGTCGAAATGCTGCTGGAGGTACTGGATGACTTCCTGGCCTTCCCCGGCCCGGAGCAGGCCGTTGTCCACGAAAATGCAGTGCAGCTGCCGGCCGATGGCTTTGTGCAGCAGGGCAGAGACCACTGTGGAATCAATGCCCCCGCTCAAACCGCAGACCACTTGCTGCCGGCCCACTGTCTCCGGGATGTGCAGCAGGAGGTCGTCCACAAACGAGGCCATGTTCCAGTTGCCCTGGAGCCGCACGACCTCGAAGAGAAAATTTCTCAGAATCCGGCTGCCCTCTTCGGTATGGGAGACTTCCGGATGGAACTGCAGCCCGTAGATCATTTTTTCCGGATTGGCCATAGCGGCCGCTTCCACCTGAGGGGTCCCGCCGATACTTGTGAACCCGGGGGGAAGTTCCAGCACTTTGTCTCCATGCGACATCCAGGCCTGCAGGGGGGCATCCCCTTTGATTCCCTTCCAGAGCAGGCTGTCCCGGGTCAGGGTGAGCTGCACCCGTCCGTATTCCCGGTCCTGGGCCGGTGCAACCCGTCCGCCCAGATGCAGGGCCAGATATTGCATACCGTAGCAGATACCCAGCACGGGCAATCCGAGGTCAAGAATGGCCGGGTCCAGTTTCGGCGAATCCGGATCGCAGACGCTGGCCGGACCTCCGGACAGGACCAGCCCTGTAGGCTGCAATGTCTCGAGCTCCCGGCAGGCAATGGTGCAGGGCTGGATCTCAGAGTAGACCCCGGCCTCCCGGATGCGTCTGGCGATGAGCTGGGTGTACTGGGAGCCAAAATCAAGGATGACGATTTTTTCAACGGCCTGCATAGGGTTTCCTAAAGAATTGAAGATTGAAGATTGAAGATAGAATATTGCTGAGTACAGAGCTCTTCATCGAGAGCTAAAATTTGAGAATATTTTTTAACAAATATCAGCTCTTGATAAATTCGAAGCACGAATTTCGATATTATGTCCAATTTTGAAGTCATTTAAAATGTATCTCATTATTTTAAGCTGTTACGGTTTAATACCATAGCACTGTTACGAAGTCTGAAGTATTGCCCTCTCTTCTCCAATTTCCAGTTTCGAATTTCCATCTCCCGGCATTATAGGGTCTTTAACCCAGGTTTTGGATAGAGCCATGGTAACTTCTTGATTTTCTTGTATTCAGCAATATTAAATCTTCAATCTTCAATCCTATGGCGTTTCCACCTGATAATTGGGAGATTCCTTGGTGATGATCACGTCATGGACGTGTCCTTCCCGGTAGCCGGCCTGGGAGATCTGGACGAACCGGGATTTCTGCTTCAATTCCGTGATGGATTGCGCCCCGACATAGCCCATGCCGGAACGCAGGCCCCCGACTAACTGGTAGATCGTCTCCTGGGCTTTGCCCTTGTAAGGCACCCGGCCGACAATGCCTTCCGGAACCAGCTTGTTGGTTTTTTCCTGGAAGTACCGGTCCCTGCTGCCCTCACGCATGGCGTCGATGGAGCCCATGCCCCGGTAGATCTTGTAGCGTCTCCCCTGATAGAGAATGGTTTCCCCGGGACTTTCCTCGGTCCCGGCCAGCATATTACCCATCATGACCGCATCGGCTCCGGCGGCAATGGCCTTGACCACATCCCCGGAAAATTTGACCCCGCCGTCGGCGATGAGGCAGCGATCGTGTTTCCGGCAGACAGTCACGGTTTCCATAATGGCCGAGATCTGGGGGACGCCGATCCCGGCCACCACCCGGGTGGTGCAGATGGATCCGGGTCCAATGCCCACTTTGATGCTGTCCGCACCGGCCTTGATCAGGTCTTCGGCCCCTTCCGCAGTGGCCACATTGCCGGCAATAAGACGGCATTCAGGGAAGTCGCCCTTGATCATTTGGATGGCCTTCAGGATGTTATTGCTGTGACCGTGGGCTGAATCCAGGACCAGTGCATCCACCCCGGCCTCGAGCATGGCCCGGGCCCGTTCCTCGCAATCTTCGCCGGCCCCGATGGCGGCGGCGACCCGGAGTCGCCCGAACCCATCCTTGCAGGCGTCAGGGTATTTTTTGATTTTTTCAATGTCCTTGATGGTGATCAGCCCCTGGAGCTTGCCCAGGTCATCCACAACCAGCAGTTTCTCAATGCGGTTCTTGTGGAGAATGGTTTTGGCCTGTTCCAGGTTGATGCCCGGGGGGACCGTGACCAGGTTTTCACTGGTCATCACCTCGGAGACTTTGCTTTCCATGTCTTCGACAAAGAGGACGTCTCGGTTGGTGACAATGCCCACCAGCTGGTTGTGCTTGACCACCGGCAGTCCGGAAATCCGGTATTCGGCCATGATCTCCAGGGCCTGGCCCACGGTGTAGTCCGGATCGATGCTCACCGGATCGACGATCATGCCGCTTTCGGATTTTTTGACTTTTTCCACTTCCAGACGCTGCTGGGCGATGCTCATGTTTTTGTGGATCACCCCGAGTCCACCGGTTCTGGCCATGGAAATGGCCATTCTGGATTCGGTGACGGTATCCATGGCTGCGCTGAGCAGCGGAATGTTCAAGGTGATGCCGGGGGTCAGCTTGGTGGACACGTCCACGGCATCGGGCAGGGTCTCGGAATAACCCGGCAGAAGCAGGACATCGTCAAAGGTCAGGGCATGCCGGAGAATTTTGTCGGAGGGGTGGCTGCTGTTCATCACAAAACCTCGCTGCGTGTGCTTGATAGACTGGGCCTGTTCAAGAAATGCATGGCCATTTTTTCAGACGACCATCTGAAAAAACAGAGTATGGCAAAAAAATGTATTCTTTTCCAGGAAAAAACAACCCTTGACGTGAGCGGGTCGAACCCAGTACAGAGTTCTAGATGCGCTTCGCAGATTTCTAGCAGAGATACCAAGGAAATGTGTGACTTCGAATTTCCAATTTCGAAAAGTACCTGAAGTCTTTAGGCGAGTGAACGATTGAACGGCACTGAGACTCGGCACATGAATGTCTTGCTGGATCGGGACGGGACGTTGATCGAGGATCGGCGGTATCTTTCCGATTCCGGTGGGGTCCGCCTGTATCCAGGGGTGGGCCCGGCCCTCAGATCCCTGATGGATCTTGGCTGCAGACTGTTTCTGGTCACCAATCAGTCCGGTATCGGACGAGGGCTTTTTACGTCTGCGGAGTATGCTTGTGTGCATGAACGACTCCAGGATCTCTTGGCTGCGGAGAGGGTGTATTTTACTGATCATATGTTCTGTCCGCATGCTCCGGAAGACCGGTGCCTCTGCCGGAAACCCGGGACCGGCCTGTGGGATCAACTGCGGGAAAGACACGGACTGCTCCCGGAACAGAGTCTCATGATCGGGGATAAGCCTGCGGATGTGCAGTTTGCCGGCCGGGCCGGTCTGGCCTGTGCGATGCTGGTCTTGAGCGGATACGGCCGGAACACGGCTCAAAGCCTCGATCTGCCGCAGCTGCCCGGAGACAGCCGTTTTCAAAAGCATTTTTTCAAAGACGCGTCTCCTTGTGTTGTGGCCAGAGATCTTCCGGCTGCCTGCGACTGCATCTGCAGATGTATCGGGCCGGAAGCCCGGGCCTGAAGCAATGCCGGATCGTCGCATGGCATATTCTTGTATTTGCAATTATTTTCTATAGATATGGGTTTTTTCGATACCTTTTCCAAAGACAACATCCGCCGCTCCCGGTATTTTTTGAAGCGGGTGCTCGGATATTTTCAGCCCTACTGGCCCCGACTGCTCCTGTCGGTGCTGTCCATGGGGGTGGTGGCCCTGTGTACCGGGTATTCGGCGTTTCTGGTCAAGCCGGCTTTGGACGAAATCTTTATCAACAAAGATGAACAGGCCCTGAAGACCATTCCCATCCTGGTGATCCTGGTTTTTGCGCTCAAAGGCGGATTTCGGGTCCTCCAGACCTACCAGATGCAGTATTGTGCTTTCAAGGTCTTGGAAACCCTGCGCAATCAACTGTACTCCAAGATCATCAGACTGCCCATGACCTTTTTTGAGCACAGCCAGGTGGGCATGCTCATGTCCAGGATCGTGAACGATATCAATCTGATCCGGAACAGCGTGCCCGAAGTGATCATGCTCTTCCGCCATGTCTTGACCATGCTGGCCTTGATTTTTGTGGCCTTTTACCGCGATCCCTTTCTCTCCAGCTGGGCCATTGTCATTCTTCCCCTGGCCCTGGGGCCCGTGGTTTACTTCGGACGGAAAATGCGCAAGCTGGCCAAGCGGAACCAGGCAAAGCTCGCGGATATCTCCTCCATTCTGCAGGAAATCTTCAGCAGCATCAAGGTGGTCAAGGCTTTTTCCATGGAAAAGGCGGAAGATACAAAGTTTCAGTTTCAGAACAGCAAGCTGGTGCGCATTGCGATTAAGGGCATGGTGTATTCAGCTTTGTCCTCGCCGGTGATGGAATTCATCGGCGCCCTGGGTATGGGACTGGTGATTTTCTACGGAGGCTATCAGGTCCTGCAGGGAAACTCCACGCCGGGCACCTTTTTTTCCTTTCTCACGGCCATGATGATGCTCTATGAACCCTTCAAGCACATCAGCAAATCCAATATGGTGCTTCAGAAGGCCCTGGCCGGGGCGGAGCGTGTCTTTGAGATTCTGGATTCTGAAGAAATCCGGGAGGAGGATCAGGGGGACAAACCCCTTGATCCTGTTTTTCATGAACTCAGGTTTGAAGGGGTGAGCCACTGGTATCAGGGCGGCCGGGAATACGCCCTCCAGGATATCGATTTGCGCATCCGGAGCGGTGAGCGGGTGGCCATTGTCGGTCCGAGTGGTTCGGGAAAAACCACGCTGGTCAATCTCATCCCGCGGTTTTATCTTTATAGGCAGGGACGCATCATACTGAACGGTCATCCCATCGAGGCCTACCGTCTTGATGAGTTGCGGCGGTTTATCGGCATCGTGTCCCAGGAGACCATCCTGTTCAATACGAGTATCCGGGACAACATCACCTATGGACTGGGAGAAGTGGAGCAGGAGCGGCTGGAGGCAATCTGCCGGGTGGCGTACGCCCTGGATTTTATTCGTCAACTGCCCAAAGGATTTGAGACCGTGATCGGGGAGCGGGGCGTCAAGCTTTCCGGCGGGGAGAAGCAGCGCTTGACCATTGCCAGAGCCCTCTTGAAGAATCCGCCTCTGCTGATTCTGGATGAGGCTACCAGCGCCTTGGATACGGAAGCTGAGCGGACCGTGCAGCAGGCCTTGGAGAACCTGATGTATCGCCGCACGAGTATTGTGATCGCCCATCGCCTGTCCACGATCCATTCCGCGGACCGGATCCTGGTCATGGAAAAAGCACGGATCATTGATACCGGAACCCATGAGACACTGCTCGATCGCTGCGCGCTCTATCAGAAGCTCTACACCATGCAGTTCGAGGATGGGCATGTTTCAAAAGAGGGTCAAAGTCATTAACCGGAATCACCCGGAACGGTATTAGGATTTATTATTGAATATTGAAGAATTAATATTGCAGAATATAAATAAATTTTGGAGTTACAATAGAGCTTCCCAAAAGCATTGTGTGAAGTGTTCTATACTGATCCAATTTTGGTTTTTGAAACAAAGACTGAGTGTCCTTTGATTTCAACGACAGAATCCTGAAAAAGCTAATTTGGAGCAGTATACGAGGTCGTGTGCGCTTCGGTATGTGCGTTGAACTGCTTGAGCAGGAATTCCGCCTGGTAGGAACTGCGGACGAAGGGCCCGCTGACCACACAGCGAAACCCCAGATCGTAGGCCGTCTTCTGGAGATCGTCGAATGCTTCGGGCGGGAGATAGCGGACCACGGGCAGATGATCGGCTGTGGGCTGGAGATACTGCCCCAGGGTCAGGATGGAACAGCCGGATTGCAGGAGATCGTGCATGACCTGCCTGATCTCGGAGTCTGTCTCACCAAGACCCAGCATAAGTCCCGACTTGACAGGAATGTTGGGTTCGATGGTGCCGACTCTGGACAGGACCTGGAGGGAGCGTCGGTAGTCGGCCTGGGGCCTGGCCAGGGAATAGAGCCGGGGCACGGTTTCCAGGTTGTGGTTGAAGACGTCGGGCCCGGCCCGGAGCACTGCCTCCAGGGCGGCCGGGTCCCCTTGAAAATCCGGAACCAGGACTTCAACCTTGATGTCCGGCAGGTTCGTCTCGAGGGTCTGAATCACCCGGGCAAAGCAGCCTGCCCCGCCGTCCGGGAGATCGTCCCGGGTGACCGAAGTGACCACTGCATAGCCAAGCCCCAGTTCCTGGGCGGCCTGGGCCACTCGCCGGGCCTCCTCTGGATCGGGGCCGGCTTCAGGGCCCTGATCCACGGCGCAGAATCGGCAGTTCCTGGTGCATTTGGAGCCCATGATCATGAAGGTGGCCGTTCTGCGGGAGAAGCATTCGAACTGATTCGGGCATTTGGCTTCCTGGCAGACGGTATGCAGACCGTGGGCAGCCAGCAGGTTTTGGACCCGGCCAAAGGCCGGCCCAGAGGGCAGCTTCTTGCGAAGCCAGCGGGGCTTCGGGGTGCGGGGTTCGGGTTGCGCAGCCATGGATTTTGTCTCTTGCTTTTCAATCCAATGCGGAGGTCTCAATGTTTTCTTCTTCCTCTTGCCATTGAAGCCGGAAAATGCGCTGGAGCTGTTTTTTACACTGGCAGCGGGCATCCGGCATGGCGATGGACCTGCGGGCGGCCTGTTCCAGGGAGGTCATGCGCACCCCCTGAAGCCCGCAGGGATTGATCCAGGTAAAGGGCTCCAGGTCGCAATTGATGTTGAAGGCGAGTCCGTGAAAGCTGATGCCCCGGCGGACAGCCAGGCCGACGCTGCCGATTTTGGTCTCTTTGATCCAGACGCCGCGATGGCGGTCCTTCCGGTGCGCCGCCACTCCGAAGGCGGCAGCGCTTTCGATCATCACCTGTTCCAGGCCGTACACCAGTTCGGTCACAGCCATCCGGGCCCGCTTGAGGTCGAAGATGGTGTAGATCACCAGCTGTCCCGGCCCGTGATAGGTGATGTCGCCCCCCCGTTCCACATGCCTGACCGAGATGTCCTGTGCCTGGAGCCAGGCCTCTGAAATAAGCAGGCTGTCCCGTCTTCCCTGGCGTCCAAGGGTGTAGACCGGCGGATGCTCCAGTATCAGGACCTGATCCGGCCGCTCCGGATGCGCGGACTTGTCCGCGACGCAGCGAAGCTGGAGCTCATAGGCCTGTTCATACTCGAGACGCCCGAACTCCCTGAAGATGCAGGGTTTGGGGCCCGAAGGTGCGTCCCGTTCAGAGGTCATGGCTACTGCTCCAACTTACCTTGATTATCTTTTCATCAGCAATATTCAATCTTCAATTTTCAATAGTAAATAAGAGTCAGTCCCATATATGCTTACCCGGTCAGGCAGGGAGACCTGGCGGCCAGGGTCTCGTCCAGCCGTTTGCGTTTGGCCCTGGTCGGAGCCGTGAGCAGAGTGTCAGGCGTTTCCCGGGCCTCCCCGGCAATCTGCAAAAAGGCCTGGATCAAGCTGTCGATATCCTCCTTGGTCTCGGACTCGGTAGGTTCGACCATCATGGCCCCGTGCACGACCAGGGGAAAATAGATGGTGGGCGGATGAAAACCCAGGTCGATGAGACGCTTGGCGATATCCAGGGTGGAGATATTGGCCTGCTGCTGGTAGTGGTCCGTGAACACGCACTCATGCATGCAGGGGCGGTCATAGGGCAGATGAAAGGCCTCTTTCAAGTGTTCCTTGATGTAGTTGGCATTGAGCACCGCGCTTTGGCTGGCCTGCTTCAGCAGGGGGCCCATGCTTAAAATATAGCAGTAGGCCTTGATCATCACTCCGAAATTGCCATAAAAGGCGTGCAGCCTGCCGATGGAATCCGGGGCCTCCTGCTCCAGGGCATAGCCCTGCTCGGTTTTGACGATTCTGGGCACCGGCAGAAAGGGTTTCAGCTCTGTGCACACGCAGACCGGGCCTGAACCGGGACCGCCGCCGCCATGTGGGGCGGAAAAGGTCTTGTGCAGATTGAGATGCAGAACATCGATGCCGGCCCGGCCCATATCCGCGATCCCCATCAAGGCGTTGAAATTGGCGCCGTCACAGTAGACCAGACCGCCGTGTTCATGCACGATCCGGGCGATCTCCCCGATGTTTTCCTCAAACAGCCCCAGGGTGTTCGGATTGGTGACCATGATGCCGGCGGTGTCCGCATCCATGAGTTCGGCCACGGTCTCGGCCGCAAGAATGCCCTGCTCGTTGGATGGGACCGGTATGGCCTGAAAGCCGCACAGCGCCGCGCTGGCCGGGTTCGTGCCGTGGGCGGTGTCCGGAATGAGCACCTTGCGCCGGGTCTTTCCCTGCTTGTGATGATAGGCATAAAAGATGCGCATGCCCGCGTATTCCCCGTGGGCCCCGGCGGCCGGCTGCAGGGTCACTCCTTCCAGGCCGGTGATCTCGGCCAGGAGTTCCTGGAGTTCGAACATCAAGCGCAGGCAACCCTGGGACAGGGCCTCGGGCAGCAGGGGGTGGGCGTTGGCCAGCCCGGGAAGCGCAGCCAGCTTCTCGTTGATTTTGGGGTTGTATTTCATGGTGCAGGAGCCCAGGGGATAGACTCCGCTGTCCACTCCGAAGTTCCACTGGGACAGCCGGGTGTAGTGCCTGACTACCTCCAGTTCGCTGAGATCAGGGAGATCGGGGCGCTGCGTCTCGGCTTCCGGAGGCAGTTCGGTTCTGGGCACGTCCCGGGTCGGGAGTGAAAAGCCGGAACGGCCGGTCTTGGCTTTGGCAAAGAGCAGGGGCTCTTCCATGATCAGCCCGCTTGCGCCGGGTGTCTCGATTACGTTCATGCCGCCACCTCCTTGGCCAGAGCGTCCAAAGCGTCTTTGCTCTTGGTCTCGGTTACATTGAGCAGATAGTGCTCGTTCAGTTCAGGATAATACGGGCCTAAATGCAGACCGGGGACAATGCCCCTGTCCAGCAGCCGCTGGACGAGGTCCTGTTTTTCAGCGGGAAAGCGCACCACGAATTCGTTGAAGGTGGTGGCGCTGAAGGGGAGGCGGCAGCCGGCCTGACGGAGCTGTTCTTTCAGGTACTCGGCCTTGTCCCGGTTCAGGACTGCCAGGTCGCGCAGGCCGGTGCCCCCGAGGGAAGCCAGGTACATGCCGGCCATGGTGGCGCACAGGCCCTGATTGGAACAGATGTTGGAGGTGGCCTTTTCCCTGCGGATGTGCTGCTCTCGAGTGGCCAGGGTCAGCACATAGCCGGTCTTGCCGTCCCTGTCCCGGGTCTGACCCACCAGGCGGCCGGGCATATTGCGCATGTACTGCTTGCGGGTGGTGAACAAACCGAGGCCCGGTCCGCCGAATGACTGGGAAATGCCCAGGCTCTGGCCTTCGCCGCAGGCGATGTCCGCGCCCTGGGAGCCGGGGGACTTGAAGAGACCGTAGGCCAGGGGCTCGCTAAAGGCAGTGATCAGCAGGGTCTTGTTCGCGTAGAGCTGCTCCCCCCATGTGGAGAGGTCTTCAAGGCAGCCGAAGAAGTTGGGGGACTGCAGGGCGACGGCAGCCAGGTCGTCATCGGCCTGGAGCGCTGCAAGGTCGGTCCGCCCGTTGGATGTGTAGTCCAGTTCCAGGACGGTATAGTCCATTGGTTCGAAATAGGCCTGAATAACCTGGCGGTAATGGGGATGAACCGCCTTGGAGACGGCCACTGTTTTCCTCTTTTTGGCGATGCGCAGGGCCATGAACAGGGCTTCGGTCAGGGCCGTGGCCCCGTCATACATGGAGGCGTTGGAGACCTCCAGCCCGAGGAGCCTGGAGCACAGGCTCTGATATTCAAAAATGGCCTGGAGGGTCCCCTGGCTGATTTCCGGCTGGTACGGGGTGTAGGCCGTGTAGAATTCCGAGCGCGAAGCCAGGGCCTGCACCGTGGCCGGGATGAAATGCTCGTAGCTTCCGGCGCCCAGAAAGGAGGAGCACCGTCCGGAGTGCCCCATGCTGTCGGCCAGTTGGTTCAGGTGATTGCTCAGCTCCCATTCGCTCAAGGGGCCGGGAAGCTGAAGGTCGTGTTCGCGCCGGTAGGCCTCGGGTATGGGCGCAAAAAGCTCGTCAAGGCTTTGCGCCCCTACGGCCTGCAACATTTCCTGCAGATCGTCCTGGGTGTGCGGGAGGTAACGCATGACTAATCCCCTTTGATCATGGCCAGATAGGCGTCTTTATCCATGAGATCCTCGGCCTGGGAGGGTTCATCCGGCTTGATTTCAATGAGCCAGCCCTGTCCGTAGGGATCGGCATTGACCAGCTCCGGAGCGTCTTCCAATTCCGGATTGACCTGGAGGACTTCGCCTCCCACCGGCATGTAGACCTCGGAAACAGCCTTGACCGACTCCAGGGTGGCAAATTCATCCCCTTTGCCGAAGCGGGCCCCGATTTCAGGCAACTCCACAAAGACGATGTCTCCGAGTTGGTCCTGGGCAAAATCCGAAATGCCGATGCGCATGGTCTCGTCGTCTGTGGAGACCCATTCGTGTTCCTCGCTGTATTTGAGATCGTCAGGTAGAATGAGTTGATCGAATTCTTTCATGGCGGCACCTCCCGATAATTAAGGTATAGGATTTACTATTGAAGATTGAATATTGAAGATTGCTGAGTACAAGAAAATCAAGAAGTTTCATGAAGCGGCTTGCGCGCGGTTGTGTCTGGCCGGATCACCTTGGTGATCCAGGCTGGGATCTGTCGTTTGGAATCGTGCAACATGATTTGTGCACCGGGTTTCAGGGATTTGTCAACCCGCACAAAGCCGCAGGCCAGGCCCTTGGGGTTGAAATCCGGCGGCCGGTCCGGGCTGTTGATGCTGTAGACCCGATTCTGCCGCCGGCCGATGCCCATATCCGTGGCGCAGGTCAGGACCTTACCGATGACGGATCCGGACTGGTCGGTGACTGTTGTTGTGTCCTCCGTGCTGACTTTGCGGGGATCCTGGCCGACAAAGGCCAGGGTGTGGGGGGCGTCCTCGAGTTCAAGCAGGGCCTGTCCCCCGATGAATTCCTTGGTAAACCCCTGGCCGCTGCTGTCCACAGGCAGGGCGAAGGTCCAGGGGTTGTTGGCAAAGGGCCAGGGGCCGATGTCCTGATGCGAGAGGGGCAGCCCTGCGCCGGTGCGCAGGGAGTCCCGGGCCGCAAGCCCGCAGGGCAGGCAACCCAGGTCCTTGCCGGCTGCAAGCACGGTTTCCCAGACCTGGACGGTGGACCCGGCCGCAACAAAGAGCTCGAATCCGAATTCACCGGTATAGCCGGATCTGGAGAGCAACAGCGGGGTAGCATCCCGGAGGCGGACGGCCGAGGAATCCGGATCTGTGAACATCCCCTTGAAGGAGAAATAGGGAAAGGAGCTGAAGACCGCTTCCGGATCGGCCAGAATCCGGTGAAGAATGCGGGCGGCATTCGGTCCCTGCAGATCGATTTTGCCGAACTGTTCCTCCAGATCTTTGATGTCTACCCGCCGGTCTTTTTGATGGGATCGTAAATGCTCTGCAACCTGCGGGGCCATGCAGGCATTGACCACCACCAGATAGTGGTCGCTCTCGATTTGATTGACGATGGCATCGTCGATGACCTGTCCCTGCGCATCGAGAAACACCCCGTACACACAGCGGCCATCGGTCAGGGAGGCCCGGCCCCCTTGGCAGCAGGTGCGCAGGTCCCGGGAAAAGCAGAGTTGGAGAAGTTCTCTGGCATCCCGGCCGCTGATCCGGAGCAGGCCCATGTGCGAGGTGTCAAACAGGCCGGCTGTCTGCAGGACAGCCAGGTGTTCGGTTTTGACGGAGCTGTACCAGAGCGGCATGTCATAGCCGCAGAACGACTCCAGCCTGGCGCCGCTGGCCGCGTGCCAGGCGTGGAGCGGGGTGGTCTTGTCGGTGCTGGTCTGCATAGGTTCAGGTCCTTAAGTGACTTTAGAATTATTTTTTGGAGTGAGCCATGCTCAACTCTTGATTTTTGATATTCAGCACGAGTCAATCTTCACTATTCAATAATAAATCCTATAAGATATAGGGCATTTTCAAGTTGTAGCTTTTATACACCACAAAGGTCTCCAGAGACTGGACATCGGAAATGGTTGCGACTTCCTGGGTATAAAACTCCTTGA